>CAZPNL010000016.1:0-16779 GCA_964588145.1 uncultured Gammaproteobacteria bacterium | reverse complement strand
GCATTACTTGTAGCGCTTGGTATGCCATTTGCAAAGGAAGGGACAAAGTAATATGGCCAAAGTAAGTAGTATCGTCAAATTTGAACACACTCAAAAGTTTGAAGTTCGTCACAGAAACCGTTGTAATCTGTGTGGGAGACCACGAGCATACATGCGCAAGTTTGGTATATGTCGTTTGTGTTTTCGCAGTTTAGCACATAAAGGAGAACTTCCAGGAGTTGTGAAAGCATCCTGGTAAGAAGGAGAATATCTTATGGTAGGTGATCCAATCGGAGACATGTTAGCACAAATCAAAAACGCCAGTCTGGTAGGTCGTACCAGTGTGGAGTTGCCATTTTCAAAGCTCAAAATGGCTGTTGCTGGTATCCTAGCAAAAGAAGGGTATTTGACGACAGTTGAAAAAAATGAGGGAGATGGTGTACACACGACTCTCAAGCTAGGTCTGCGCTATCATGGGAAACACAGTGCTATCACAGATGTCAAAAGAGTCAGTAAGCCAGGACTACGTGTATACAAAGATAGTAAGCATATTCCAACAGTAGTGGGAGGACTTGGCATAGCAGTCCTTTCTACATCACAAGGAATGATGAGTGGCAAAGATGCAAAAATGAAAAAACTCGGTGGCGAAGTTGTATGTATTATTTGGTAACCATATATGTCTAGAATAGGAAAATTACCAGTTGTAGTGCCCGCAGGTGTGACAGTAGTTATTTCTCCTACGGCAGTTTCTGCCAAAGGGAGCAAAGGAGAACTCACATTTACGCTTCCACGCGGTATAGAAGTAACCCAAGCCGAAGGAAAGCTTCATGTGACACCAACGCTCAACAGCAACAAAGCATCAGCCCTGCACGGACTTGTGCGAGCAGAGCTTGCAAATCTCGTGACTGGTGTCAGTGCCGGGTGGAGTAAGACCCTTGAACTCGTTGGTGTTGGTTATCGCGCAAATATGGCAGGAGTCAATCTTAATCTGGCGGTTGGTTACTCACATCCAGTCATAGTGGAGCCTGTTGCTGGTGTCGAATTTAAAGTAGTAGAAGGAAAAATTATCATCTCAGGTATAAATAAACAAATCGTCGGTGAGACTGCAGCACGCATTCGTGCTATCAAACCACCTGAGCCATACAAAGGCAAAGGGATACGCTATAGTGGAGAGCACGTCCGCAAGAAAGCAGGCAAAGCAGCCAAAGCAGTCGGAGGCGCAAAATAATAATTAAGATAAATAAGATATGAAAAATCCAAAAATCATACGAGCAGTCAAAAGAGCCAAGCGTGTCAAAGCAAAGTTGTTTGGAACTGCCGACAGACCAAGACTCGTAGTGCGCAAGAGTCATTATGCGCTCTTGGCACAGCTAGTTGATGATGAGCATGGGACAACTATTGCCACTACACGTATGAGTGGTAAAAATGTTGCAGCAGGCAAAGCTCTCGGTGAAACTATAGCCAAAATGGCTGCTACCAAAAAAGTAACCACAGTAATATTTGATCGCGGTGCATATCAATATCATGGGGTGATCGCAGCCGTTGCTGATGCAGCACGCGCAGGAGGTCTGGCGTTTTAACGCTACCAAAGGAGAAGTATGAAATTTCAAAAAGCACATGTACAGACCAGTGAATTTGACGAAAAGATCGTCCAGGTAAATCGCGTGTCCAAAAAGACCAAAGGCGGTAACAAGATTGGATTTTCTGTGCTCGTTGTCGTAGGAGACAAAAAAGGTCGTGTTGGGGTAGGACTTGGTGGTGCGCCAGATGTTACTAGTGCTGTGCGCAAGGCCGTCAGTTATGCCAAAAAGCATATGATCGTCGTACCTATGAATGGCAAAACCATTCCACATCTTGTAAAGATTAAGCGCGGAGCAGCCATGGTCATCCTCAAGCCTGCACCTCCGGGAACTGGAGTTATCGCAGGCGGTGCTGTCCGGTCCGTTGTGGAAGCTGCAGGCATCCGTGATATCGTATCTAAGATTTTGGGCAGTAAAAACCAAGCATCAAATGTCTATGCGACACTTGAAGCGCTACAGAGCTTTAAAGTTAAACACACAAACTAAAATATGAAACCAAATACCTTACCAAAACTTGTCAGTCGCAGTAAAAAGCGACTAGGTCGTGGACATGGCTCTGGCAAAGTAAAAACCTCAGGTCGAGGTCAAAAGGGGCAAAAGGCACGTGGCAAAGTCAACCCAGCCTTTGAAGGTGGACAACTTTCCATTATTAAGCGCTTGCCGCTCCTCCGTGGAAAAAGTAAGCATCAAACGGTCACACCAAAAGCCTTAGTCGTACCAGTGTCAGCATTAGAAATTCTTGCAGCCAAATCAGTGGTTACTCTCAAGCTTTTGAAAAAAGAGGGTATCGTACCTGAAAAAACCAAGCATGTGAAAGTGCTTGGCAATGGCACACTTACAAAGGCTTTGACTGTCGATGTTCCTATTTCTGAAAGTGCCAAAGTCCTTGTTGTTAAAGCTGGTGGAAGTGTCAACTAAAGCGCATTTGTAATACTGGCACAAAATTGATTAGTGCAGTATGATCAATAAATAGTTTAGAAAATTATACAAGTTTCGTTAGTGCAATTCGCATGAATACCTTGCTTTCTCCGCTCATACAAAGCTGGAAGACTCCTGAGCTTCGTCGTAAGATCATCATCACCATAGTATTATTTATCGTATTTAGACTATTTGCACATGTGCCAGTTCCAGGGGTGGACCGAGGAAAGCTTGCACAGCTTTTTGCAAATAACCAATTTCTGGGGCTTTTAGATATTTTTTCTGGAGGTACACTGTTAAACTTTTCTGTACTTGCTATTGGCCTCAATCCTTACATAAACGCATCAATTATTATGCAGCTGTTGACACTCGTATTTCCAAAGCTTGAAGAGCTGCAAAAAGAAGGACAGTATGGTCGTGAAAAAGTAAATCAGTATACTCGGATGTTAACGGTACCTTTGGCAGTATTGCAATCGATTGTTGTATTTTCCGTTCTCAAGCAAAATCAACTCGTGAGTGCGGGTATTGCTCCTCTATCGGTCATATCAATAATTATCACCATGGTAGCAGGTACCATGCTTGTGATGTGGTTTGGTGAAATCATTACAGCCTACGGCATAGGAAACGGTATATCGCTACTTATTTTTTCGGGTATAGTAGGCAGGCTGCCTGTGGTAGTGTGGCAAGTGCTATCTACGGTATCTGGCGAGCAGATCGGCAATTTTATATTGCTCACAGCAATTGCCGTCACAGTTATTGCTGCAACTGTGTATATAAATGAGGCAATACGTCGTGTGAGTGTTCAGTACGCACGTCGCATTCGTGGTAACAAAATGTATGGCGGTAATACTTCGTATTTACCGCTTCGTGTCAATCAGGCTGGCGTGATTCCTATTATCTTTGCAGTATCGCTTGTGCTTATCCCTTCATGGATTGGGCAGTTTTTGCAACAAACAGGGAACCCCATGGCAGGAGGGGTTGGAAAATTTTTAACAGATCTGTTTGATCCAAATGGATTTGCCTACAACATATTGTATTTTATCTTTGTGGTTGGCTTTACCTATTTTTATACTGCCCTTACGTTTAATCCCACCAAAGTTGCTGGAGAGATTCAAAAATACGGTGGGTTTATCCCAGGCATCAGGCCAGGTACGCCAACAGCACAGTATCTCAATTATGTCCTGACGCGTATTACGCTAGCTGGCGCGCTATTTTTGGGCGCGATAGCTATTCTTCCATCTTTTGCCCGAGGTGTTACTGGTGTGTCAAACTTACTGATAGGTGGCACCGGGGTACTCATCGTCGTATCAGTAGTGCTTGAGACCGTCAAGGCGCTCGAAGCACAACTCGTGATGCGAAATTACGATGGGTTTCTAAAAGATTAAGTCAGGAGAAATCCCAAAATCCCAAAAATAATGTCCACAGTATTTGGTCATTGTGATTTGTGATTTGAGATTTGTATTTATATGCACATAGTATTTTATGGACCCGAGGGATCTGGCAAAGGCACACAAGCAAAACTTTTAGCAGACAAGCTGGGTATTGTTGTGTTGACCTCAGGTGACCTTGTACGTGAAGCTGCAACAGAAGACAAGGGTATCATAGGCGAAGTCTGTCGTGAGGCACTCAGTGCCGGCAAATACGTAGCAGACAGCGAGATGCAGGTGTTATGGAAGCACCGCTTGAAAAGAGAAGATGCCAAGGGCGCATGGATTATGGACGGTTTTCCTCGCAATCTCGAGCAAGCCAAGTTTTTAGATGACAAGATTGATAAATACGGGTATAAAGTAGAATTTGCTATCTTTCTTGAGCTTTCTGAAGATGAGTCTATGAAACGACTCCTCAAGCGCGCACGGCCACTTATGCCAGGATCCACTGAACTCCATGATAGTCCAGAACGTATCAAAAGTAGGCTTGCCATCTACAAAGAGGGTGAGAGACAAGTCCTTGAATACTACAAAGAAAAAGGTGCGTTAGTAGAAATTGACGCCAATCAGGATGTAGAGAAAGTACACGCGGATATACTCAAAGCTATTGGGCAAGCATGAGAAAACCTATTATAGTAGGGCTTGTAGGTCTCCCAGGTGCAGGCAAGACGACTGCAGCTATGTATTTGAAAAAGAAAGGATTTACACAAGTTACCCTTTCAGATTTTATTCGTGATGCGGTAGCTAAAGCTGGGGGAAATATCAGTGATCGCGAGACGCTGCAACGAGTAGGCAACGCTCTCCGCGAAGAACATGGACCACAAGTGCTGGCACAACTGGCACTCAAAAAGATTCGTGAACTGAAAAAAACCAAAGTCGTCATCGATGGCATTCGAAATCTGTATGAGATTGCCTATCTGGCAGTAGAAAATCACTTTACACTTGTAGGTATAACTGCCAAATCTCAGATTAGATTTGAACGCTTGCAAAGTCGAGGAGGGAGTAAAGCCCCACAGTCACTTGAGGATTTTAAAAAACACGAGAATCGCGAGGAGAAGTTAGGATCTCGTGAAACGGGTTTACGCGTCAGCGAGTGTTTGAAAAAAGCTAAATATACAGTGAAAAATGAAAAGTCTCCAGCGGAAATGTTTCGACTGCTGAATGCAATTATTGAAATGTCGCTGCACGCAAAATGAATACACAAAAGGCACCACTCCAAATTGCAATCGACGGACCAGTGGGAGCTGGAAAGTCTGATATTTCTCGGAAGCTGGCTGACAGACTCGGCATCTTGTATTTATATACAGGCGTCATGTACCGGACTGTGGCGCTTGTGTGTCTGGAAGAAAACATTCCTGTTGAAAATGAAAATCTGGTTACAAAAAGACTTGCTTCCCTTGATATTGCCCTTTTGCCAGCGCCAGTAGATGCCAAACTCCCAGTGCGAGTTAAACGAGGAGCTTGTGATATTACAGAACAGTTGTTTTCACCAGCAGTTGAGAGCACAGTGCCAAAAGTTGCAAGTCTCAAATCTGTACGCGCTGAAATGGTCGCCCGACAACAACAAATCGCTGCAGGTCAGTCTGTTGTGGCAGAAGGACGTGATATAGGGCTACGCGTGCTACCAGATGCACAAATTAAAATTTACTTGACTGCAACACTTGAGGAACGTGCCAAACGAAGGCTCGTGATGATGGAAGCTAAAGGTGAACAAACGTCCTTTGATACTGTATATGCAGATACCCAGAAACGAGATCAGATAGATATGACCAGAGCTGTGGACCCGTTGCAAAAACTTCCAGATGCATGGGAGCTTGATACCACGGGTATGACTCAAGATGAGGTGATTGATGCAATTGTCACTGAGCTGACGAAGAGAGGTCTCCTATGATAGAAATAAAAACGCCAGCACAAATAGCCTCCATGAGAACTGGTGGTACAAAGCTTGCAGCTATTCTCCAAAAACTTCTTGAGGCAGCCAAGCCTGGTGTTGACCTTATTACCCTTGATCTTTTAGCACAAAAGCTTATCAAGGAGGCTGGCGGCACACCTTCATTTATGACAGTGGAAGACTACAAATGGGCAACATGTCTTTGTGTCAATGATGTCGTTGTCCATGGGATACCTACCAAAACGCCTCTGAAGCAGGGGGATGTTCTAACCATTGATGTGGGTATTGTCTACGAGGGGCTTCATACGGATACTGCGTGGACCAAAGTTATCGGTGGACCAGATTTTCATGTAGATAGGAGAGTGCAGAAGTTTTTAACAGTTGGTGAAAATGTCTTGTGGAATGCGATTGCCCAAGCCCGTCCCGGGCATAGGATTGGTCATATTTCTCGAGAAATTCAGACAGGGATAGAAAACGAGGGATTTAGTGTGGTGAAAGTGCTTGTGGGACACGGGGTAGGCAGCCAGCTCCACATGGAGCCACAGGTGCCGGGAATATTACGTGATTCTATTGCAAAGACTCCCGAGCTGGTCGCAGGTATGACATTAGCAATTGAGGTTATCTATACTATGGGCGGAGGCACAGTTGAGTATATGCCAGATAATTGGTCAATAGCTACTAGAGATGGATCTCTATCAAGCGTTTATGAGCATACTGTGTATATCAAAGATGGTAGGCCAGAGGTTTTGACAGACATGCGCTCTCTGTAGAAATGCTCTCAAAAAGCATATTTTTGGCTGTGTTGACCGCAGGAGAAAAAGGTGATACACTACACCTTTACATGAGTCGGGCAGGTCCCGAAAGGACCACTGTCCGATGTTTTTTTCGTGTTTTTGCCCATATGGCGCACCAAGGAAGTATAGAAGTAGAGGGAGAAGTGCAAGAATGTCTCCCAAACACATTATTTAGAGTCAAACTGCCTAACGGACGACTCGTACTTTGTCATCTATCTGGTAAAATGCGTTTAAATTTTATTCGCATTATGCCTGGAGACAAAGTTAAAATCGAAATGACCCAGTATGATCCGACCAAAGGTCGAGTCATCTATAGAGTGAGATAAGTATGAAAGTACAAGCAAGTGTCAAACAAATGTGTAACAAGTGCAAAATCGTTCGTCGTCGCGGCATGATCTATGTCGTCTGCGAGAACCCAAAACATAAACAGAGACAAGGTTAAAAGCAGAGCGTAGAGCATAGAGCTTAGGAAGAAACTAAACTCTACACTCTAAACTCTAAAACACTAAAAAACATGGCTAGAATTTCTGGAGTAGATTTACCATCAAATAAACGCCTCGATATCGCCCTTACCTATATTTATGGCATTGGTCGCACCAACGTGAAGCAAGTGCTTGAGACAGCCGCTATGGATGGATCTCGCCGTGTTCACTCTCTCACGGATGAGGAAGCCAGCAAAATCGCTCGTATCATCGAAAAATCTTATGTAGTCGAGGGAGACCTTCGACGCCAGGTGGCTGAAAACATCAAGAGACTCAAAGAAATCGGCAGTTACCGTGGGGTACGACATGCTCGTAGTCTTCCCTCTAGAGGTCAACGTACTCGCAGTAACGCTCGTACGAGACGTGGCAAGAGGCTCACAATTGGCGCTATGAAAAAAGAAGACCGAGCAAAAGTAGAAACCAAAGCACCGGCAGCAAAAAAATAATATATGGCAACCAAAAAAGTTAAAAAATATGTAGAACGTGGCAACGTGTATATTACAGCTACGTTTAATAACACAATCGTCACTATTACCGATTTGACAGGTAACACCGTATGTTGGGGATCATCTGGTATGGTAGGGTTTAAAGGTGCCCGCAAGGCTACTCCATATGCTGCTACCAGTGCAGTAGAGACTGTTGCACGCAAGGCTCAGGAAGTTGGTATGAAAAGTGTCAATGTTTATATCAAAGGACCAGGAGCTGGTCGTGATGCAGCACTTCGTGCCCTCAAGTCGGTGGGCATGGGAATTGATTTGATTGCAGACGTGACACCTATTCCACACAATGGAGTTCGTGCCAAGAAAAAGCGCAGAGTATAAAGGAATGATTGCGGTGAGAGGAGAGAGTTTAAATTATCTCTAAACTCTAAACTCTACACCCTAAGCTTTTATTTAAATATATGGCAAGATATACAGGACCAAAAAATAGACTAGCACGACGCGAAGGTATGGACCTAGGCTTGAAAACCGTAGGCAGCAAATCTCATGCCTCACTGCTCAAGAGAATCGGCGTTCCTCCAGGTTTTCATGGCCCAAAGGGACGAGCCAAGATTTCAAATTTTGGTATGCAGCTTCGTGAAAAGCAAAAAGTGAAACGCATGTATGGAGTCCTTGAGCGACATACACGCAAAGTATTTGCCAGTGCCAAAAAATGGAAAGGCAATACCGGAGAGAAATTCCTTGAGTTTCTCGAGATGCGTCTCGATAATGCCATTTATCGCATGGCACTGTCTCCGACACGCACGATGGCCAGACAGCTCGTGGGACATGGGCACGTGCTTGTCAACAGTAAAAAGCTTACGATCCCATCGTATCAAATAAAACTTGGTGATGTTGTGACATTTTCTGCAAAAGCTCTCGAAATACCAGCAGTCAAGCAAATGCTTGCCGAAAAAAGCCCTAAGCTTCCCGAGTGGGTTGAGCGCAAAGGCCCAGTAGGTAAGGTGCTTCGTCTGCCGGTACGTACAGATATAGTAGAAGATATAAATGAGCAACTTATTGTAGAACACTATTCCCGTTAAGAGTGGAAAAGTGAAAGGAGCATTTTATGCAAGATCCAACATTTCGAATGAAGTCCGATTCAGAAAAGCCAGGATATGGCAGATTTAGTTTTGAGCCTCTTGAGCAAGGGTATGGTCAAACTCTCGGCAATAGTTTGCGCCGCGTGCTCCTGTCTTCTCTTCCGGGATGCGCAGTTACAAGTGTCAAGGTAGAAGGTGTGAAGCACCAATTTGGTACAGTTCCAGGTATGAAAGAGGACATGGTTGAGTTTGTCCTCAATGTCAAAAAGATTCGTCTTACCATCAGTGGAGATGAGACTGTCAAGCTTAAGCTTTCTAAAAAAGGTCCAGGTGAAGTGCGTGCAGGAGATATCGACGCTCCAGCAGGCGTGACCATTGTCAATCCTGATCTAGTATTGGGCACACTTGCAGATAAAAAAAGCGAACTTGAGGCAGAGTTTGTCGCAGGCAAAGGCTATGGATATGTCGCAGTCGAAGACAAAAACATGGATGAAATCGGTCGAATCCCAGTGGATGCACTGTATTCACCAGTCACACGTGTCAATTACCGTGTAGAGGCAACCCGCGTGGGTCGTATGACTAACCTTGATAAGCTCGTCATGGAAGTATGGACAGATGGTACTATTGCTCCAGCTGATGCTATAGGGGCAGCAGCAAAAGTATTGGTTTCTTATTTCCAACAAGTCGTTGATCCAAAGTCTGTTGCTACAGACGAGGGCGCGCCAGTAGTGCAGGCACCAGTCGTGAGTGCTGAAGTGATGAAGATGCGTATCGAAGAGCTTGATATTCCTACTCGTATTGTCAATGCATTGGCAAATGGCGGTATAGAGACAGTGGGCAACATGCTTACTACTCCACGAGCAGAGCTTATTAAAATTAAAAATCTTGGTGCCAAATCTCTTTCAGTTGTCGAAGACAAACTAAAAGAAAAAGGTGTAACACTGACAATCTAACTATATGCGACACGGATATTTTGGCCGAAAATTTAATAGAACCAAAAATGAGCGCAGGAGACTGTTTGCAGGACTCGTTCGCGATCTTATTAAACACGGATATATCGTCACAACACTTGAAAAAGCCAAAGCCGTACAGCCTATGATTGAAAAGCTTATCACCAAAGCCAAGCGTGGCGGTGAGCAGCAGCGTCGCGAGATATTTGCAGTACTCACTGACAAAAATGACGTGGCCATGCTCATGGACCGAGCCAAAGGTCAATTTCAAAAAAGAACTAGTGGCTATACGCAGATATTAAAAATGGGTTTTCGTCGCGGTGACAATGCTCGCGCTGTCATGTTTCGATTTGTCGATCCAGCTGTAGTGCAAGCTCCAATAATCGAGACAAAAGCAGAAGCCAAAGAGGAAAAAACCAAAGAAGTGAAAGCTGAAAAAGCATCAAAAGTAAAAGTAGAAAAAGTTGAAAAAGTAGAAAAAGCCAAAAAACCAGCAGCAAAAAAGTAATCTATGAAAAAAGCTACCCCAATTACCAAAGAAAGTGATGTGAAGCGAGAGTGGCACCTCGTAGATGCTAACGGCAAAGTATTGGGCCGTATAGCCACGATGATTGCCGAAAAACTCATGGGAAAATCCAAGCCTTATTTTGTCCGCAATGTGGATTGTGGTGATAATATCGTCGTCATCAATGCAGCGACTGTGGCAGTCACCGGACACAAAGAAGAGGAAAAAGTATATTCAAATTACTCTGGGTATCCGGGTGGCTTGAAGCAAAAATCTCTCAAGCAGGTTCGTGCAGAACAACCAGAAGAAATCATCAGACATGCAGTGTGGGGCATGCTTCCCAAGAACCATTTGCGTCACCGGATGATTACGCGTTTATTTGTATATCCAGGTTCTGAGCATCCACACGCAGCAGAGTTTGCGGTAAAGGAGTAAACAGTCTATGGCAAGTCAAAAACCAACCACAAAAGCTACCAAATCACCAGCTACTCAAACAGCAAAAGTTGCCGCACAGGCAGTTGAGGCAGAGCTTCCTAAGGAGGAAGCATCTGGTGTATCGTACTACGAAGCAGTTGGTCGCAGACGAGAGGCCAGTGCCCGTGTACGTCTCTACGTAGTTGGCGAAAAGCCTCTTTCTATCCTTGGAATTCCCGTAGGTCGTGGCGAGATGATCGTCAACGGCAAACCAGTTGCCAAACACTTTCCTGGTGCAGTATTTGAAAAAATGTATCATGAACCATTTCGTACGACCAATACACTAAACCGCTTTGCTGTGAGTGTAAAGGTAGTCGGCGGTGGTATCTCAGGACAACTGGGAGCTGTCATACATGGCATCTCCAGAGCTTTGGAAAAAGTAGACAAAGAAAAATATCGACCTATTTTAAAGAAGCGCGGATTTATGATGCGTGATCCTCGTGCTAAGCAGAGGCGCAAGGCAGGATACGCCCAAAAGGCACGCGCCCGCAAACAAAGTCCAAAGCGGTAGTCTTTTGGATCCTATTATCCAAGTCATTCGTATTCACTGCTTTCACTTTGGTACTCTATCATCTCCCGAAAACTTGGTGTTTCTATATCTTTAGCTTTTCCAAATGCGATGCGGTCTTTGACGCTTTGAGGAGAGGCTAGAGTTCTCGCACTTGTGATGACCCCTGAGCCCCAACGAGCATGGATTGTGTCAACAGCTTGCGTGAGAGATTCTTTCCGGATGTCATCTGTATACATCTGTGTTTGTCTGTAGAGATTTGTGGCCAGGTCGTAGGAGAAAACCGCAAGAGTATGGACAGGTTTAGTGGGAGCATTGCGTAAAATCTTTTGTCCTACCTGGTAGAAATCACGATCTGCCCACATGGGCTGAGCAAAGCAGGTGCCATGATGAAAATACGTATAATCCCGAAACGAACAGTATATGCCAAATCCCCGAGCCGTACAGTGGTGACTGCGCATGCGCCGTCCCATCTTTGCTACCAGTTGATAGAGGGTCTGATGGAGGCCATTGTCTCGTGGGGTAAAGGGGATGCCAAAGGCATGAGACTGCCCGTAGGTTTTTTGCGGCGGGTCGTCACGGTCTGATATTTTTTTATACTTTGCCCCATCTTCCCAGCCATGGAGCCTGAGCCACCACTGATAGCCTACGATAGAGCGAAGCCCTTTTTTGATCTGGAGGGGGTTTGCGCGGTAGAGGGCCAAGGGAGAGGCAATGCCTACAGACATGAGACGCTTGCTGTTACCTTCTTTAATGCCGCACAGATCCTGCAGTGCCATGTTTCCCAGTTCCTGCTGGATATTGCCAGCAGTCAGGTATCTGAGGCCATCTGGTTTTTGCAGTCCAGATGCCACTTTTGCCAGATATCGATTGGTAGAAATGCCTATAGAGACTGTCAGCCACTCACCAATTTCTGATCTGATGCGACGCTTGATCTGTCGAGCAATAGTTATGAGTGCCTGCAGTGTGGTGTTGTGATCTCCTCCGAGCATAGTGGAGTGCGTGGCGCCATGATTTAGAAGTGAATGCTCTAGTATAGGTGTGTGCTCAAATGTCATAACCATCTCATCTATGGATTCAACTTCGATGCATGAGGTATAGCTACGCAGTAATGTTAGGAGCTGGCGGTTGATGAAGCGGTACTTTTCGGGATCAGGCTGGAGGAGGACGAGGTCTGGGCATAGCGCCTGCCCGTCACGGACGCGCATGCCTGTCTGGACACCTCTCCTCTTGGCTTCATAGGATGCAGTCAGGATACAGCCATTTGGACTCGTGTAGGCGCACACAGCCACCGGTTTGCCACGGAGGAGTGGGTTGGCTTGCTGCTCTATGGTGGCAAAGCAAGAATTGAGATCAATGTGCATCACTGTTGGAGGGGCGGGATTGAAAGGCAGGGAAAATTCTTGTGGGATTACCATAGATATTGTGAAACGTTTATTTTAGCTTTTGCATAATGAACTGCTTGATGTGAGTGATGAAATGAGCGAGCTTATCTGGCATGGTATTCCGAACATATATAAAAATCTCGATCATAGACATTTGAAATGAGTTATTTAAATAACAAACGGGATTTCCCCTCGCGTCAGACGCGGGAGAGATAACAATGTAATTTTGTAACCCAGATTGTCTAACACTTTATAAAAAACTTTTACACGACATCTGCTGGCTCAACTGTCGTAACCTCCAGGAGTTTCCAGCCTAGGGTCTCTGTATCAAATCGCAGTTTAAAAAAGCTTGTGCCGTCGCTGACTGCAAAGATATGAAACAGTACTTTTCCCACGCGCGTAGTGTGGTGAAGCCCTATCTGGCAAATCGTGTATCTCCTATTTCGCCACTGCAGCAGCCAGGGGTAGGCCTTGCCCATGCGGCTGTTGCTCAAAAGATCCACAGATACTGATTCGTTGACAGACTCAGCCATAAGCGTTATTCGTAAAACACGTCGATAAGAAAAAAGATGAGTGCAATTATCATAAGAAAAATACTAAATATGTTCATGTTCTTTTGTACAAAACCGAATGAAAACCGAACATATATCCATAATAAACCCGAAAATAAATCTGTCAATTAGATCAAAAAGTGTCAGACTATATTAAAATTAACCGAAAGGAAGAAGAGAAAAGGGCTTAGGGATTAGAGTTTAGGGTATGCGTTGGTCGTTTGTTGTTTGAAGTTTGTCGAAAAAATGTCATTGCGAGGAACAGATAAGATTTGCTTGGGTGACGCGGCAATCTAAAACAATTTTCGAATTCAATTGATTATTCCCTGAGCGAAGCCACGTCTGACGTGGCAAACCAGTCTGACTGGGGTGTCAAAGGGCATACGGAGAGTTTAGGGTTTAGAGCTTAGGGTTTAGAAATAACAAACTGTTCAATTGTCATATTATTATGTTGTTGAATTGCTTTATGACTTTATAAAATTGTTCCATTGCAACTTTATCGTCATTGCGAGGAACGACAGAGATAAGCGAAGGTGATGAAGCAATCTGAGAACGATTTTATCTCATTTGATCGATATAAATTTGACTCAAGTAAAAAAATACTTTATGAATTTTATAATTAAAATCCCTAAACTACTAGACTACTATGGCACTAAGCTTCTGAGCCCTTGAATATTTCTCACTATAGATGTAATTTGATTACTATTATGAATGGACACACAGGCGCGTATCTGGAGGTCATCGCAGGGCCAATGTATAGCGGTAAGACCGAGGAGCTTATCCGGCAGATCAAGCGTGCCATCATCGGAGGCAAACGTGTGCAGGTGTTTAAACCCACGATTGATACCAGGTATGGCACTGAAGAGAAGCTCTACTCCCATGCAGGCCTTACGGCCGAATCTGCAAAGATTACCCATCCAAGTCAGATTCTAGAAAAGCTTGATCCCAAAACAAATCTTGTGATTATTGATGAAGCACAACATATGGGGAAAGACCTGCTGCCAGTTGTAGATACATTATTAAGCAAAAAGAAGTGGGTCGTGGTGGGGGGACTTGGGATGACCTTTGACCGGCAGCCGTTTGTGCCGATGCCGGAGCTGATGGCCATGGCTGACAAAGTCACGAAGCTTTCGGCCATATGTAGCAAGTGTGGAGCAGACGCTGTATATCACAAGCCAGTCAAAAAGGTAAAGTCCGTAAACGCCCTCGAGCCAGATCCGGAGTTTGTCAAAAGCCTAGCGTCCAATACCTACGAGGCCAGGTGTAGGAAGTGTTTTGGGAAGAAGTAAATTAAACAAAGCGTGCAAATTCACTTTCTATAAAATTTGTACCAATACATCCGTTTGGTCTATTAGTGACTACATGTAGCGATACTTGCGGGTTGCATCTATAAACAATGTCACATGCATGACAGCCTCCATTATGAGTCATGCCCTCAAGTTGTGCCCACCAGTCACCAGCATTAGTGCCATTAAAACATTCTTCCGAGATGTTTACAGAGATAGCGCCAATGTCATTAACTAATATTTGCTCGCCACCTCGAGCAAAAGTGCAGAAATAACAAAAGTCTTCATATCTTATAGTTTCTGTCATGGATAAAGCATTATAGTGCTATTTTCCATTTTGATCAATTTTTGGTACAATTCTAAGGTTGATTGCATTATAACAATGCTTCATGTGTCTTTAGACTTTCGTCTTTTGACTTTCAGCTTATTTCGCTCGTCCCTGTCAGCCGTAGCCTTGGCGGAGGTGGATAGCGACAGAAGAGGGCCGAGATATGGAACAGTAAGATATAATCATTCTAGAGCCCCGTTCGTCCCTGTCCGCCGAAGTCCGGCACCATTTTGTGCAGGGCGAAGGAGGATAGCGGCAGATGAGGGCCGAAGTAGGTAATAGTAGGTATAATCATTCTAGAGCCCCGTTCGTCTAGCGGCCTAGGACCCAGCGTTTTCAGCGCTGTGATCGCCGGTTCGAATCCGGCACGGGGTACCGCGCACCGTTCGGTGCACGGCTAGGCCAAATGTCAGGTAGCCAGTCGTGCTAAATAAGATTTTATTAGTCTATGAGCGAGGGATGCACCGCACGGTGTGTCCCTATTTTGTATATGACGTTTTACTATGTGTACGCATTGTTAAGCCACATGGTGAATTGGCACAGGAAGCACATTCTCATATTCAAAGTTTGTCGTTACAAAATATATACTAGATCTATTTGTTTTAAAGTTTTATACGCATTAAAATGCGCAGATATGTCATCTTTAGAAAATTCAAGCAGAGTATCGCAATCACATTTCTTTCGAGAAGAGCAAACCTTAGGATCACCAGATCAAGCTATTCAGATGGTGGATGTGCTACCTATAGGTGAGATAGTTGGTGTGCCAGTTGTAATGGCACCTGGTTGGAGTGAGGGGCCAGTTTCTTTTCAAAAATCCCAAAATGTTTTAGCTAGAAATGGAAGAAGATCTCTAGTATTTGAACATCCTAGACGCGGAGGGCCAAATAGATATGATCACCCTTGGCCTGCAGCAGAAGTGCGAAAAGCTTTAAACTTGCTAGAAGTAGCAGAATATGCAGGTGGTCAGGTTGACGTAATAGCTCATTCAGAAGCTGGCATCTATGCACTTATAGCAGCACTTATAGAACCAAACAGAATACGAAATATCGTGCTTGTTGGGCCTGCTGGGTTACAGGGAAAAGATAATATATTTCGTTTGACTGGGAGAATGACAAAAAAGGTCATACGCAATCTCTATCAGGGTTGGAGAGATCCCAATCTACGAGAAGACATCCTGAGAACCCACATGCACGCTGGGCACTATATTGTGCAAAATCCAGTCAGAGCACTGAGTGAGGCTTGGGCGGTATCACAAACGGATACGACCAAAATGTTTGATACGATTCGAAAAAATGGTACAGGTGTAGTGCTAGTGCATCATGCAGACGATGAAGCTATGCCCATGAAGAGAATACAGCAAAATGCAAAAGCCACTATGTTTGACGGGGTGATTGCGATAACTGGTTTACATGATGATTTATATGTACATCCAGAGATATTTACAGCTGCAGCTGAGCGTATGTTAACAGCTTTAGAAAGCAAACAAGCCACCTATGCAAGGTCACAAATAACATAAGGTATTGTTTTTAAAGACTATTTTTTAAGGGAATTACATTAAAATTAAGTGATATATTCATTCCCGGAATCACAATAAATTTGTTTTAGGTAATTTGGAATTATGGCCTGGCCGGATTGGACTTGACTCGAATTTTGATCTATCATCAATTTGTAGCGAATAGTATATAAATATTTAAATAATATTTTTATGAAAAATACTAAAAATTCACTGTTAATACTAGGTGTCATATTTATAATTTTTGGGTATTTTTTGAGCGGGTATTTACGAACTGATTTATATGAGGCCATTGGAGCAAGCGCTGGTTTGGCAGCAGTACCCTTGTTCAATTCTTATTTAGTTGCTAAATATTTTTTGAAAGAAGGATTTAAATATAATATATTTATTATGTTTTTTACAGGTTTTGTATCCTTGTTATTAAATAGTTTTGCAATATTTTTAATTATTATTATCGCAATGGGAATAAATAAAATATTTCAAAATAAAAAACACTAAAGTATTATTATAATAATATTTGCACTTGTTCATTGTGTTTCTAAATAAAATTAGTTTATGAAGCAGCGACAAAGTAGAAATACACCTTTGAAATAATTAATATAATTCTAATAAAGCAAATAGATTATTATTAAATAAAGTTTGGGGGCAAGTATGGAAAACACAGAAAATATGAATGAGTCAAAGCC
>CAZPNL010000015.1:17774-24711 GCA_964588145.1 uncultured Gammaproteobacteria bacterium | reverse complement strand
GTACCTTCTTTTTTTAGTATACCTTTTTTGATCAAATCTTTAAGTTCTCGCAGTACTGTATCTTCTGAGATCATAGGGAAGAGCTCAAAAAAGGATTTGTTTTGCAAAAAGCCATTTTCCTGGACAAACTCCACGATCTTGATCTGACGCTCCGATAGCTCCATCTGTTGCCCACCCAGAGACTTTTTCAGTTTAATATCTGTAGAAATTGATTTCACCTTTTCTTTGACCCTCGCAAACTCGATAGCCAGACCTTCACAAAAATACTCTATCCACGGGTTCATTGTGCCTACGCTTGCCACTGACTGCAGCGCTTCGTAGTACCGTAGTGGCTCACGATCATAATGCTCTTCTAGTGAAAAAAACCTCTTCACATCGTAGCCAGCTCTATACAGTATCAGTGTCGCAAGTGCGCGCCCAACTCTACCATTTCCATCCAAAAATGGATGAATTCGCACAAGCTCATAGTGAGCCACCCCAGCCTTGAGAGCTGGATGTACCTCCTCAGGTCCCGCAGTATTAACCCATTCCAAAAAAGCACTCATAAGAAACGGCACTTCTATAGCTGGTGGAGGACGAAACGTAATCTCCCCGGTCTGACTATTGCGAACCACAACCTGTGTCTTGCGATATTGCCCCACGTGTTCCTCAGGAAGAATGCGAAATACAGTAAGCTCGTGAATTTTCTTCACATCCTCAGCGCTAATCTGATCTTTATCAAAAGATTCTATGAGCTTTAGGACATTGCGATAATTGAGTACTTCCTGGATATCACGGTCACGGCCCACTATTTTAACACCAGAAAGCACCTTTTCTGCTTCTGTATAATTTAACTCGTTGCCTTCTATATGAGTCCCGTGGTGAATCGTCCGCACCATCGCCTCTTCACGAAACTTGGCTTCCCACGCAGGCACAAGCGGCGCGTTTTTGATAATCTCACGAGCGGCCTCTATAGTGCCCACATAGCCTAAAAGTTTGTTGGTGATCGTGTAGGTTGGAGAATACATAGATAGGTAAAATGGAAAAGGGTAAATGGAAAATTTTAACTAAATATTACCAATTTGCCGTTTTCCATTTAAAATTTTCCCTGTTTACCGTATAATACCCGCATGGCAGCAAAAACTCAATCCCAAAAACGACTGGAAATTGAAATCATCAAACAAATGATCACGCTCTTTACCTCAGGGCTTGGCCTTGTCTCAGCGCTTGCCTGGAATAGTCTCATTCAGGACTTAGTAACTAATTATATAAATCCGTATTTACCAAAAGGCAGCAGTCTAGTCTCACTAGCCATTTATGCAGTGGTCATTACAGTCTTTGCTGTTATCGTCACATACCAACTCACATCACTTTTAGGTAAACTGGAAAAACAAAAACACTTATTTGACTACCACCGCATCCCGTTTTTTCGAAAGAATAAATCCCTACTGCAAAAGACAATTAAAAAAACACCTTATCGCACAGATCGCAAGCCATAAGTTGCAATCGCAGTTTGCTTGCCTCGTAGGAGCGTTTTTCCTAGTGGCACAGCATCTATCTGTGCATGTTCAGCCTTAGCTCGCAGGTATACGGATTCAGAAATCACAACTTCACTCCCCAGCTCCTTTGATGCTGTCTGGAGTCTCGAAGCAGTATTAACAGTATCTCCAATCGCGGTAAAATCAAGCCTAGACATACTTCCCACATTTCCTACTATCGCTTTCCCGTGATGCATGCCAATCCCTACACGAAACTGAGATTTTGTTGATATAGTTCTACATATCTCGACAGCTGCCAGAAGCGCATGTGTGGTTTGTTTTTGGTCCTTCACAGGAGCTCCCCAGAGAGCCATCACTGCATCCCCCATATACTTATCCACAGTGCCTTTATGCTTAATCACAATAGTTGCCACATACCCTAAGAGCTCATTGAGACGTTTGACGACAAGCTCAGGATCATGCTGCTCAGTAAATGATGTAAATCCACGAATATCCAAAAACATCACGGTCACAAGCTGCTCTCTCCCAGAAAGAGCAAGTGATTCTGGATCTCTGAGTAGATCACTCAAAATTTCAGGTGATACATACCTACTAAAGGCACTTCGAAGCAATTGTTGCTCATGTGCAGAAAAAATTAACGTTAATATAATTGCCAAACTACATCCACTGATAGCTGCTATGCACACATCCGCAAGCGGTAGCACACCCCACCCATAAAAGGCACCCACAGGTAATGACAATATCAACAAAATATAAAGCAAAAGTGTATAAAAAACCGCTTCGTGAAGTTTGAAAAAACGAAAACATACACCAGGAAAAACTACAACAACAAACACCACACTATAAACTATATATTGCTGCACCTCCCATGCCTCGTTGCCTGGACGATTAAAGAGTCCCGTCAGTGTCATCTGCACACCCACGTTAAATGATTTGAAGAGTCCTAACCAATTAATTAACCACAAAAGGAGTAGGGTAAATCCATACGATATAGTAGTCAGCTGCCATCTATCAGACTGTTTCATGACTCTTTTGCCTCGCCCAAGAGCCTATGCATCACTCGAGGTATCTCGTCTGCCAAATCAGTAGCATTAAAATACGGCCCTACGTGCTCATACAGAGCATCACCTGCTTGTTTATTGATGTAGGCTCCTGCACACGTCGCCAAAAAGGGAGGATTTTTACATGCTAGTGCCCCGATAAGCCCTGAAAGCACGTCTCCAGTGCCACCCTTGGCCATTCCAGAATTTCCACCCACTATAGTGACAACTTCATCTGCAGTTGCAGCAAAATCCATTACGCCTTTGAGCAACACTATACAATCATATGTGCGTGCAAAAGATTGTACTGCAGCCCCTATTTTTGTTTGACGACTGGCATCGAGGGCAATATTTGCCACATCTGTTACTCTATGGGTATCAAAAATTGATGCATCCAAAGTAAACCTTTCTCCAGCCCTCTGGATCAGAGACATAAATTCTCCACCATGCGGTGTCAGAATCGCTTTTTTAGGAATACGAGCAAGATCCATCATCTGCAGTGCACCTGCGTCGATTACCCATTGTTTGTGTGGATATTTTTGCAAAAGTGTATCAGTAAGCACCTTAGTCTCCTCAGTCCGTTCCATGCCTGGTCCTATGAGAATGACATCATCTTCCTCAATGTATGCGTCTATATCAACTCTTGGCACGACGATACCATTACGAAACTCTTGCTTTGCAACCATCACGAGCTCATTATTTTCAGGGACTGACGAATAATGCACAAGATCTACGATTCGAGATGCCACAGTCAGTGACCACAAGCTCGCAGCATGAAACAGGTGTGAGCCGCCTATCACAAGCATCCTCCCATTTTGCCCTTTATGAGCCTCTCGTGGAGCCTTGTAGAGACGTGCCAACTTTGACTGTGAAAATTGATCCATAAACAGTATGATACTATGTTCTCCCAGCAAGGTGTATAACGTGTGGCTTTATCCCCAACGTTTCCACAAGCTGGACACTTTCTTCCTCTGCGCTGGTAATAATCGTTTGCTGCTCTTTGACCAGTGCAAGCACAAGATCGCGATGCTGGGCATCTAATTCTGAAAAAATATCATCCAGAAGCAGCACTGGCTTGTCACCAACCGTCTCTGTGATAAATCGGAGCTCTCCAAGCTTCATCCACAGCACCGCAAGACGCTGCTCCCCGCGGGAGCCAAAACTCGCTAGATTTCTCCACTCAGACTTCTGAACCTTTTGATCATCGCTACGCGGTAGTTCTTTTTTAACTTGAATAAATATATCATCCCGGTGCGGACCCACAAGAGTTACCTTCGCGCCAATCTCTGCATCTGCATATTTAGCCAGTCTCTCTTCAGATATGACACTCTTATCATAGACAATCTGATGTTCTACTCCCGAAAGCAAATGTGTATTGAGATACTCGATAAATCGTAAACGGGTATCCATAATATATCCACCGTTTTTGATGAGTAGATGATCCCAAAACATCAGCTGTGAACGATTGGCTATCCCCTCAGATATCATAAAAAGAAGCTTATTGCGTTGTCGCAGGCCCTTTTCATAGGCAGCCAGACACCGTCTATACTCACGATCTGTTTGCACAAGCACACTATCCAGATATCGTCTACGCTTCCCAGGACTTCCTGTAACAAGCTCTATATCCTCTGGCCAAAAAAGCACCGCCTTACAGCGACCGACAAAATCTATCATCCTCCGCGGTACTCCATTTACCAAATACTTTTTTGTAGGTGCACGTACTCCTCCCACGAGTCCAGTCGTTACCACTAGCTCCAACTGATCCTCCCCAGTATCCACTGTCACCCGCCCCACCTCATCTCCCCACGACACCATATCCTTTTCAATCTCTGCACGAAAACTTTTGCCAGTTGCAGTAGCATAAATCGCTTCAAGAATATTTGTTTTCCCTGCAGTATTTTGCCCAACAATAAGTGTGGTATATGGAGAAAACTCAAACCGAGTTTTTTTATAACATCGAAAGTTTTGGAGCTTAATTGCGCCTAAAATCATGCCGCAATTGTACCATGTTGGCTGGTCAATTGCTCAGAGTCGTACCAAAGAAGCTTTTTTCATCTAAAGCCTTAGCAACATTTGCTAAGTCCTTGCCATTGAGGATTTTGACAGTCACATCAAGCTCTTGAGCCAAACGACTAGCAACAGGGTCGAAAGGCAAATTCATCCCTGGCACCCATTTGTCTCCAGTCATCTTGCGATAATCAGCCCATGTCAGTTGCTCCAAAGGTTTGGCTTCAGGAAACTTTTTTGGATCTTTGTCATATACCTGATCTACATTTGTCATATTTAAAAGCGAGTGGATACCATAATCTTGGCATAGCGTCACAGCGCAGTAATCAGTACTCCACCCTGGTTTCCATCCTGCTGCGACAACGACTGGCTCTTCGACTTTACGGATTATCTCGTAATGCTTGATGACATGCGTATGGGCAATATCTCGAAAAATTGTACGCACGAGGTGTGCATTGAGGCGTGTTGTATGAATCCCGAGCCAATCAAGATCCTCATCGGTAATACTATGTTTAATGACTGCCTCGCCCGCATCACGGTAATCACGTGCGGTCGTGCCTCCACCCACCACAATAAAAAATCTCCTCTTGTAGGAGGAGATCTGGTTGCGAACAAATGTGTTCAGATCAATGAGAAATTGTGTATCAATACCCCCTTTTGGCACAATGAGAGATCCGCCAAGTGACAATACAAATGTATTTTTGCCTATACTCATTAGATCTATGGTGCGATGTTTTTCGCACTAAAATGCGCTAATCTCTGCTAGCGCTTGTTTGTATCTTACCTTGCCCCTGTGTACTCTGTCAACCAGAAATACACACTTAATGTCCACTCCAGTCATGCGACAGCTCGCCTATGGCTGCAGCGATAATTGGGGCTACTGAAAGCACTTTGAGCTTCGGGTGATGCTGTTTGGGTGACACAGTGTTTGTGGTGACGACCAGATCTATACCATTTAGCTCAATTTTCTCCTGAGCTCCCGGCACATATAGATGATGGGTGGTACCTACATGCACACTTTTTGCTCCATACCCCTTGAGATACTTGGCAGTCTCTATGAGTGTGCCTCCTGTTATGATCATATCGTCTACAATGATAGCCTCGCATCCCTCCACACTACGACTCATGCCATGAATTTTCACTTCACCAGTAGTAAGGTCACGCTTTTTATCCATATAGACGACTGGCACACCTAACTCATGAGCAAAAGCTGTCGAATTTTTGACAGCTCCCTCGTCTGGAGAAACCACGATTGTCTTATCATTTTTCATATTTTGAAATTCAGCAAGCAATAGCTCTCGTGCAGAGAGATTAGTAACAGGCACATCAAAAAATCCTAATATCGCAAGGTTATGCAAATCAAACGTTAAAATGTGTTTGAGTGGCACTACCTGTAGCATTTTGGCTATAACCTTTACAGACAACGACTCTCCAGGACGAAACACCTTGTCCTGTTTGCTGTACCCCATCCATGGGATGACTGCCGTAATCTCGCGGACTCCCATCCGGTGGAGGGCGTCACAGAGGAATGAAAATTCCACCATGTGCTTCTCAACGGGCATATTGAGAGACTGTACAACAATTGCACTTGTACCAACATGCTTTTCTCTCACCCACACCCGGCTCTCGCCATTGGCAAACTCAGTCACTTCCACTTCCCCTACGGTTGAGTCAAGCACCTGAGCAATTTCTTTTGCAAGGAGCTGTTGTGAAGAACCAGAAAATACTTTCATACTATTTTTTTGCCTCCAAATATTTTTTCCCATGCCCAACCGTCACATTAATTGGTCGTTTCTTAATATGTTCAGGCAAATCTTGTTCATCCCAGGCACCAACCTTAAGCACTCCTAATGCATCAAAGGGAGCTCCAATAAATTCTGAATTGACATGGTCTGGATCCCTGTTAACCATAACACACACAGAAACGACATCTCCCCCAGTATCACGCACAAGATCCACAACCTTTTTTACTGAACCTCCTGTAGTTGCAAGATCTTCAATTACCAATACTTTTTTTCCTTTAATCAACTTGTCATATCCACGAGTAAATGCCATAGACTTATCTGGCATTTTTTCAGCATACACTCCCAAAATTTCTTTCTTTTTCAGTTGTGACAAATGATATGCGGTCCATGTAGATAAAATAATTCCGCCCAGCGCCGGCGCGGCAACAACATCTACATCAACGTTAATATATTTTTCAGCAAACATTCTCCCCACCTGGCTCACCTGCTCGACATGCGGGTACAATGCATCTTTATTTATATACACTTCACCATGTTTACCAGAAGTAAACACAAAATGATCATCTGTTAGTACTGCTCCAACTGATTTGAGAATATCTATAACTGTTTTCATAGTCATCTATACCTATTTATCTCATCCCTCACCCTCATGGCCTCCGCTCGAGCA
>CAZPNL010000015.1:2367-17674 GCA_964588145.1 uncultured Gammaproteobacteria bacterium | reverse complement strand
GTATATAGTCACAGGTTTTTTTTAGTTCTGTTAGACCATCCGCCCCCAATGCCTCATAAAAAGCCGTATTTGGTTTGTATGCACAAACGAGATCACAGGTAGCATCAATGATTTTTTGATTAAACGTAAATTGTGTTTCACCAGCAGGGAGCTGCGCCACATCACTATCTAGCCCCACACACAGGAGAGAATTGTTTTTCTGTGACATGGCATCTACTTTTTGTTGGTAATTCATACTATTTTTTTCCCTGCACTATTTGGTCAAATTTTTCTGTGGTCAGCAGTCCCTTGTCAACGACCAGCTGCCGAATAGACACCCCTGTCTCAATATATTCCTTCACGATGGCACTGACCTGATCATATCCCATCTCTGGAGTCAAAAGGGTGGCATAGGCACTGGATTTTTCCAAATGTTCTGCACACACCTCTACCTGCGCTACTACTCCCATGATGCATCCAGAAGCAAAATTTGAAAGCACCTCACGAACTAAAATAAGCACTTCTATCAAACGGTCAGCCAAGATAGGAAACATCACTCCAAGCTCCAGCTGTGAAGCGTGAGCGGCAGCATGGATAGTCGTCACATTTCCTGATACGAGAAAAAACAATTGATTGACAGACTCTGGCAGCACTGGATTTACCTTACCAGGCATGATAGATGACCCAGATTGCATCTCGGGAATCTTGAGCTCCCCAAGTCCCCCTTTTGGCCCACTAGATAAGAGTCGTATATCACTGGCAATTTTTGACATATCAAGCGCCAGTATCTGCACTGCATCAGCCAGATGACAAAAGTCAGATTGAGAACTGGTCAGTCCCATCATATTCTGGGCAGATTTCACAGGAATCCCGCTGAGTTTAGCGAGGTACATGTAGACTTTATCAATATAAGCAGCTGAGGCATTGGTCTGATCGCCTATGGCAGTTCCGCCCAGATTTTGATCAAGCATATATTTCTGTGCATCGACAATTCGTGCCATATCTCTCCCGATAATTGCCCCATATGCCTCAAACTCTTTTCCAAGTGTCGTTGGCAGGGCATCCTGCAAATGTGTCCGCGCAAGCTTATGAACATGTGCAAGCTCCGCAGCTTTTTGTGCAAATATTTTTTGCACGTTCACAAGATTCCCCAGGAGTTGTTCCGTTAATGAATATGCAGCAATCTTAAGTGCCGTGGGGTTCACATCATTGGTAGACTGAGATTTGTTCACATGATCATTGGGATGCACAACTTTTTTAGTGGAACCACTTAGATGCTCAGTAGCCAGTGCCGCCAGCACCTCATTTACATTCATGTTTATCGATGTACCAGCTCCCCCCTGGAGTGCTGGAGTACAAAACTCATGCTCTAATTCTCCCGAAAGAACTCTGTCACAAGCCCATACGATGGCATCAGAGATATCCCCATCCAGCTCCCCAATATCTTTGTGCGCCAAGGCTGCTGCTTTTTTTACAAGCACCATGGCACACACGAGCTCATGGCTGGCACTATGGATAGAAAACGGAAAGTTAGCTAATGCCTTGGTAGTCTCCTTACCTCCGTACATTCGCTTTGCATCAGACATGTCCAGTTCCTCCTTCATACGTACGTATATCCATTGCCAATTCCGGCTTCCACATAGCCCCTGTGGCAGACTGCACCGCATCTACACCAAGTTTCAAATACTCTTGATAATCCCCCACATTTGTCACTCCCCCTACTCCCACAACCACAAAATCTTTCCATGACTTTTGTTTTTTCATTGCCACTATTTTTTCTGCCATAGACAGCCCCGCCCATTTGATGGTTGCTCCACAGATACCACTATATAAGCGTACACTGCTTCCCGGAAGTGCTTGTTCACCTTTATCATTTACAACTTTTGCTTGAATCGTATTTATTGCCACTACCCCCTGTGCATTCTCTTGTATAGCTGTCATTAAATCCTCAAATTGTCCTTGTTGTGTTTGGTCAAAATACCCTATTTTTACCAGGAGTGGCGTATTGCCAACAGCTACCTTTAGAGCCTCCAGTATATCTCGAGACATGACAACGTCGTTACACACAAGTCCTTCTTTCCCAAAATTCGGACAGGAAAAATTTACCTCTACTATAGGCGCACCTGTATCCACGGACTGTTTGGCAGCCAGGACAAAGTCTTGAATATAGCTATTACGATCCATCCCTTCACGCTTGGTGCCCATAAAACTGAGAATCAAACTAGAACCTTTTTTCATTTTTGAAAGTGTATTTCGCACATCTGCTTGCCACACATTTGCAGCTTTTGAAGGGACAGCAAAAGAATTAGTGATACCATCTCGCTGCACATCGATAGCATTTACATCAGTACTACCCACAACCGTATCCCCTGGATGAATCTGGCCAGTACGAGTGGAGACACGCAAAATATTTGGAAACGGGTGACAAGGCTGGACGTCACTGCGCACTGTTTTATACGTAGCCAAACTATATCCCCACCTCCACGCTGCCTCAATATATTTTCCATTTAGAAGTGGACCTGCCGGTATTCCAAATGGGATATCAAGTGCTGTACCCAAAAAATCTACGGGAGATTTATGTAGCGCTGGAAGCGTGGGCGTTTCTACAAATGCGCCACTTGGACCATGATCATAATTTTCCTCATACGACTTTGTCGCATCATAAAATGGCTGCATAGTATTTCCTTTCTATACCAAGAGCTTCGAGTTTTCGACAACTATTTTCCCTTTATACACAACTTTCTCTACTCTACCATATGCTTCCCACCCCTCAAAAGGACTCCAATCACATTTGGAGGCAAACCCATTTTTACCTATTACAAAAGGCTTCGCAGGATCAAGTTCAACAAATGTATCAAACTGATCAGGAATGGAAAATAATTTTTTTGGTGTCGTATATAAAAGCCGTACGACATCATCCTCCGAAAGCCTACCTTCTCGTACAGATCGAAAGAGTAACCCCACCGCAGTCTCAAGTCCTGGTACACCAAAAGGCGGTGGAGTCTTTGCCTTTTCATCTCTCGTGTGTGGGGCATGATCTGTCTCAACAATATCAATCGTTGTATCACCAAGTCCCTCCCAGAGAGCTAGTTGATCATCAGTTGTCCCAAGTGGTGGCTTCATGTCTGCAAATGAGCCAAGTTTATTTCTATCTTTGTCAGTTAAAAATAAATGATGTGGTGTCACTCCTGCACTTACCATTTGCCTCTGTTTCTTTGCACGCCTGACAGCATCCACCTCTACGGCCTGCGAGATATGACATATATGCAGTCTCCTGCCGTACTGCTTTGCTAATTCTAGTGCTAATACCACTTTTTCACCTTCCGCATGCACGAGTATCGGTTTATCACTCTTCCATGCAGCAAAGATTTGATCCAGTTTTGCTTCGTCTTCTAAAAGCAACATACCAGTGGTGTGATTACAGTAAATCTTGAGTCCATAGATAAAAAGATGTTTTGCAGCAGCGGCAAATTCACCCAGATTATTTCCATCTGTGCCAAAATGTAACCCCACGGCACACACCGCTTTTTGCCCAATCAAAGCAACTTTTTCCTCCACTCTATCCACCGTCAGCGTGGGAACGGGATTATTGGGCATATCAAGCACTGTTGTAAAACCGCCCATCAGCGCAGCTCGTGTACCACTTCGATAGTCTTCTTTGTGTGTGGCTCCAGGGTCTCGTAAATGCACATGCACATCGATAAATCCAGGAAATTTTTTCAACATATTATTTAGTTTAAATTACGAAATCAATGTTGCTACTTTAGCCTATTAGAACATGTCATTCCCGTGAAAACGGGAATCTGCTAAAGTCACTATGACTGATTCTCGATCGGGGTCGAGAATGACATACTTTGACTTTAGCCTCAATCATTTCATGATTTAGATTATTTTGCCAAAATCAGCGACAAAAGCGCCATACGCACGTACATACCATTTGTCATTTGTGAATTTATATATACAGCCCTAGGATCCAAATCTACTTCTAAAGCAATCTCCCCAACACGTGGAAATGGATGCAGGATGATACTTTTTTTCGGTAGCTTTTTTGCCACATCGCCCGTAATCACATAGTGATGTTTGAGCTTTTCATAACTCTCTAGATCCGTAAATCGCTCTTTTTGTACGCGAGTCACATACAGGACATCCGTCGCACCGATGACTTCATCAAGTGTTTCACTTTCTACAAAGCATACTCCTCTATCTGTAAGTTTATGTACAAGCTCCTTTGGCATTTTGAGAAGATCTGGAGAAATTAAGTTTAATATTACTGTCGGAAAAAGTGACAAGAGCTTCACAAGCGAATGCACTGTACGGCCATTGAGTAAGTCCCCCACAAGCGTCACTCGCAGCTTTTCCACACTACCAAAAGTATCAAGTATAGTAAAAAAGTCTAGCAGCGCCTGGGTAGGATGCTCACCCACTCCATCACCTGCATTGACCACTGGCTTATCACAAAACTCTGCTGCGATCCGGGCACTTCCTACCTCCGGATGACGGATGACGACGACATCTGAAAAACTTCCAAATGTTCGCACCGTATCCGCAAGCGTTTCGCCCTTTGACACCGAGGAGTACTGCACACCTTGGATTGGGACTATACCTCCACCCAACCGCTGCATAGCCGTGATAAATGAGCCAAATGTCCGGCTACTGGGCTCATAAAAAAGCGCAGTCATCACCTTATTTTTAAGCACATCACACCCGCCATCTTTTTGTACTATTTCGCGCATTTCGCGGGCTTTTGCAACCACAAGCTCCAAATCACTGACTTGAAACTGATCAACCGAAAGTATATCTTTTCCTAAAAGTGTATTTGTCATATGCCTCCTTTAAATATAATCCAATAATCCAATAAACAAATAAAAAATAACAAATCACAAATCCAAATGCCCAATACAAAATCCACAATCATTATGTATGAAAATCGTCATCCTGAATACTTCGCCAATTGACCAATCAGGATCTGACGTTTTTTTCTATTTCTTCTTCGAGCAAGCGCCAGCGCGTCGAGAAGTACTTCTATATCAAAATATTGTTGTTCTCGATTGCGCCCCGTCGGGCGGGGCTCCGCTCGAACAATAAATATTCCTACCCTCAACCCACAAGACCCGAAACTCGACATTTTTAAATCTTAAATTACTATGCCCTAATTAGATTGCCGCGACACGTCAGACGTGGAACGTCAAACGTTCCGTGTCCGCGTCGCCTTTACAAAACTAAACTGCTCCTCGCAATGACAAATTTCATACCGACTCTCGAGGCCAGAAACTCGACTATTCGTATATCTTTAATCATAAATCTTAAATAGTTCACTATTCTCGCCTTCGACTGTCGCTCAGGCAATAAATGTATTCCTGTTCCACTAAGGCTACCAAACTTCTAATCCTCTAACCTTTTTACTAAACCCTAAGCTCTAATCTCTAAACCCTAAACTCTTTATTCCCCTTTACCTTTTTCCATTTTCCCTATACTCACTCCACGCTTTGATCTGAACGGTATCTGGTGTATATTTCAACATCGACTGAATAAAAAATAGCGCATGATCACTATTGGCAAAAAGTGGGATACCTTTATCTACTGCCATGCGTCGTAACATATATCCGTCATTGACCTGATGTGCAAATCTGGCTTTTGTCACTGTATGTCTTTTCTCTGGAATTATGACTGCAAAATCTACCATTTTACTCCCAAGCAAGTCTCCCACATTTGGATGCACCCCCTCGTACACTTTTCCAACCGTCGTTGTTTCCACACCATGCTCCCGGAGAAAAAGTGAAGTATCAGTAGTCGCAAATATCTTGTATCCAGCTTTATAGACTGCTTGTACCGAAGATAGATGTGTAAGCTTCCCATCCCGGCCACCCAGACTAAAAAGAGCAGCTTTCGTCTGCCCTGGATACGGATACCCAGTTGCCAAAATTCCCTTTATGTACGCCTCATATGGATTGCTCCCAAGACCCACAACCTCTCCTGTAGAATGCATCTCTACTCCCGTGATTGGATCTGCCCCACGGAGTTTGTGAAACGAAAATTGCGGCACCTTCACACCAGTAAACATTGGTATCGCATCAATAGGCTTACAATCAGAAATTCCCAAAAGTACCTTTGTGGCAACATGCATAAAATTAACACCACTGATCTTACTAACAAACGGCACACTACGTGATGCTCGCAGGTTGCACTCTATAACTGAAAGAGTATCGTCTGTAAGTAAAAACTGTATATTAAATGGCCCGGACACGTTAAGTGCTTGGACTATTTTTTCGACTGCCACCATGATATCTGCTTTTTCGCTGTCTCTCAAAAACGCTGCAGGATACACAAGTGTCGAATCCCCAGAATGCACACCACCACCTTCTATATGTCCTGATATTGCATGCACAAGTACAGATCCGTCAGCAGCTACGCCGTCTACATCACATTCACGAGCTCCCACCAAAAACTCTGTAATCGCGAGTGGATGCTCACTCATATCAAGTCGCACGTTTTTAAGATACTCTTCAAGGTCTTCTTTGGCATCAATAACTTGCATACCTTTCCCTGATAATACAAACGATGGACGAACAAGCACTGGAAGCATCATCTGACCTACGATAGCTCTGGCTTCATCTGCACTTTTGGCTTCTGCCCAGGCAGGTTGTCGCACCCCTAGGTCGTCAAGCAGTCCACTAAACTCTTTACGGTGCTCAGCGCGGTAAATGTCTGCAGAACTCGTCCCTAAGATGGGCACATGTGCTGCTGAAAGCTTGGGAGCAAGATTGTTGGGTATTTGTCCCCCTACTGACACCACAACCGGAGACTGCTCCAGATCATAAATGTCCATCACTCGTTCGAAACTAAGAGCCTCAAAATACAAATAATCACTCATATCGTAGTCTGTAGACACTGTCTCGGGATTACAATTTATAACGACAGCTTTTCGTCCGCTATCTCGTATGGCTTGCACAGTATTGACTGCACACCAATCAAACTCGACAGAGGTGCCAATGGCGTATGGCCCGCACCCAAGTACGATCACCTTATTTTCTCTCCTGGGCACATAATCAGACACGCTCCCCTCATAAGTCATGTAGAGATAATTAGTCTTGGCGGGAAATTCACCAGCCATCGTATCTATACGTTTCACCACAGGCACAACATGCAGGCGTGTGCGCAGGAGTCGCACATCAAGCTCACTTGTGCCCACGCAGTCTCCTATTTGTTTATCTGAAAACCCAAGTTGCTTTGCCGCAAGCATCAATTCATATGTCAATATTTTTTGACTAAACAAATTTTTGTAACACTCCACAATCGTCACAAGATGAGATATAAACCATAAATCAATTTTAGTTTTTTCATGAATAACTTCTTTGGATATTCCCACAAACAAAGCAGAACAGATTGTAAAAAGTCTGAGCGTATCTGCCGTCTCTAAGCGCTTCAATAATTCTATTTTTGTACCACCAGTATATTTAGGATCCACTACTCCCACGTATCCATCATTGAGCATTCGAGCCGCATTTTGTATGCACTCAGCAAATGATCTCCCGATACTCATCACCTCTCCCACGCTTTTCATTTCGCTGCCGATACTTGGGTGCACTTGTTCAAATTTGTCCAAATCCCACCGTGGCATCTTTACCACCATATAATCAAGTGCTGGTTCAAAAAATGCACTGGTCTCGCCAGTCACCAGGTTACGAAGTTCTGGGAGTGTCTTTCCTAATGTAAGCTTAGTAGCCACATATGCGAGAGGATACCCTGTTGCTTTGCTGGCAAGGGCACTAGACCGAGAAAGTCTAGCGTTGACCTCTATCACCCGCACAGCATCACTAACAGGATCCAGAGCAAACTGAATATTACACTCTCCTACTATTTTTAGTTCTCGTATAGCAGCGATTGCAAAACTCCGAAGTCTATAAAATTCTTCGTTTGTCAGCGTTTGGGCTGGAGCAACAACAATTGATTCCCCAGTGTGAATACCCACTGGATCAAAATTTTCCATCGTACATACGACGATACAGTTATCATCTTTATCACGAACCACTTCATACTCCAGCTCTTTCCAACCATACAGACATTCCTCCACGATGACTTGGGTTGTGGTTGCAAACGCATTTTCTAATAGCGTCCGAAGCACATCTTCTGACTTTGCAATGCCAGATCCACTGCCACCGAGTGCAAATCCCGCCCGAAGCATCACCGGATACCCCAGTGATTTTGCTACCACAAGTCCTTCCTCAACTGATTTGACGATACTGCCGCCCGCAACGGAGAGCCCTATTTGCTCCATACGTTTGGCGAATATTTCTCGGTCTTCTGTAGCCTCTATAGCACTCGTAGGTGTCCCTAATACCTCCACACCATACTTTTTCAAAATTCCTTGTTTCTCAAGCGCTAATCCACAATTGAGCGCGGTTTGTCCGCCAAATGAAAGCAGTATCCCGGTGGGCGTTTCCTTTTCTATGACCTTTGTCACAAACTGTGCCGTAACGGGTAAAAAATACACCTCATCTGCTAGCCCCTCAGAGGTTTGGATCGTGGCCACATTTGGGTTGACGAGCACTATGCGCTTCCCCTCTTCTCTGAGTGCCTTTATGGCTTGAGAGCCAGAGTAATCAAACTCCCCAGCCTCCCCGATTTTGAGAGCTCCTGATCCTAAAAGTAAAATGGTATCTTTCATAACTAAATTTTGTGTCATTTCGAACCCGCCTTGGCGGGAGAGAAATCCCGTTACTATTTCAAATTCCTACGGGATCTCTCGCGGTAGCCGCTCGAGATGACAAAACATATTTTTACAAACTATCTACAAACTTCCGAAAAATCCATGCAGTATCATCTGGTCCTGGTTGACCCTCTGGATGAAACTGCACACTTTGAATATTTTTTGACTTGTGACGTATGCCCTCATTTGTTTGATCATTTAAATTGATAAACCATTCCTCATACCCTGCAGGAATTGATTTACGGTCCACTGCATACCCATGATTTTGACTGGTCACATATGCTTTTTTTGTAGATAGATCCTGACACGGCTGATTGAGCCCCCTATGCCCATATGGTAACTTATACGTATCGGCGCCGAGAGCAAGCGATAAGATCTGATGCCCAAGACAAATCCCCAGAAACGGCACACCTGCATCCACCACCTTGCGGACATGAGCAACAGTTGCAGCATTTTCCTTAGGGTCGCCTGGCCCATTTGAACACACCACTCCATCAATATTTTTAACCTCGAGCGGATCAGCGTCCCACGGGATACGTGTCACAGTTACCCCATTTGTCAGAAGTTCTCGCACTATTCCGTGCTTGACTCCGCAGTCGATAAGCACCACGTGCTTTGCATGAGATTTTTTCGCCTTATATGTAATGGCTTTCTCTACACTCGTCTCCGCTACCCAATGCGTAGCATCCTGGACAAATAGTTCTTTCCGAACAGATTCTTTGGGAGAAAGTATCCCGCGCATACACCCTTCGTCTCTGATGATATGTGTAAGAGCTCGTGTGTCCACTCCATATATACCAGGCACTCTATGCTCAGTCAGCCAATCGGAAATCGTCTGCTCATATTGAAAATGTGAAGGACTGATACAAGCCTCTCCTACGATCACGCCATGTACCCAGATACGTGCAGATTCCAAATTTTCCATCAAAAGTGTATCAAGCTCTTTTGGGGAAGGTACGCCATAATTACCTATAAGAGGATACGTAAACGTGAGGATTTGTCCAGCAAACGATGGGTCGGTAAGACTCTGGACATAGCCGGTCATGCCAGTACTAAACACTACTTCTCCCTGACTCTCGCCCTCCCACCCAAATGACTCACCAGAGATACGCATCCCATTTTCTAAATGCAAAAACGTTTTCATACAAAAAAGGAGCCTTTATTTGGCTCCGGTGTGGTCACTGACCCTTAGTGAGAGTCAATTTTTTTACAAATATCTGAAAAACAACCAAATTTCATCATTGAAATATCAAGAATTTCGCATTTAATCGTCATCCTGAACTTGTTTCAGGATCCGACGATTTTAGTTTATTTTTTCACAGAATGCTGATCAACTTGTTGACAAAAATTCAACAAATCAGACTAAACAAAAAATCGATTCGCAAATCTTAAAAAGGCAAAATCACAGATTTTAATATTATATGAGTCTACCCTATGACTGGCAGGTAGGGCAAGAGTAGGTTCCACGTCCTGCCAAGGCAAACTTTTCGATACGCGTCCCGCATCTCCCACAAGACTTCCCCTCTTGCTCATACACCGCAAAATAATTTTGTACATCACCTTTTTGCCCGTAGATATCTCGAAAATTTTGCCGCGATGCCCCGTGTCTGTCTATAGCTTCTCGCAACACTTCCTCTATACTGATATATAATTTTTGTGCCTGCTCTTTTGCTATCTTTGAGGCAATTTTCCGCGGATCAATCTGTGCTCGCCACAAAGATTCGCACGCATAGATATTTCCCACACCAGCAAATTTGGATTGATCCAAAAGGAGTTGCTTGATAGGTTTCTGCGATTTGAAAAGTTTTGTACAAAATTGTTTTAAAGAAATAGTACGCAAAAATTCTGGTCCTAAATTTAGGATATATTGCAAACTCGCAACTTCACCAGTTGGTACTACCTTTATATACCCAAATCTCCGCTGATCATTAAAATACAGCACATCTCCACTCTCAAAATGCACCACCACGTGTGTATGCTTATCCGTCGCATACTCCACATCCCACCCATTAAGTTCATCACTACCCACACCTTCGCTAATTTTAGTACTAGAATTTTTTGGATTTTTTTTGGATTTTGGAATTGTTTGGAATTTGGGATTTGTTATTTGTGATTTATAGCCTGTTTTGTCATTTGTCATTTGAGCTTTGGATTTACTCAATATCAACTGTCCCGTCATTTTCAAATGTATCGCGATAGACACGGACCCATCAAAATCAACCACAAGAAGTTTACTAAATCGCCGCACTCCCAAGATACGTTTATTGTGAATTTTCTGAGGCTCTCCATGCACTACATCTGACCGCCGAAGCTCCACATGAGACACCACAAGACCTACCAGGGCACTTTCAAGCTGTCTACGAATAGTTTCTACTTCAGGAAGTTCTGGCATGATCAGAAGTGTAACACAACTAATTTAGTTAAATATTTACTTTAAATGGCTCAAGCCTTTTTCCTGCGCTTGACGAAACGACCGAATATAAAACATCAAAGCCAAACCAAAATACACGACATTTAATCCAAAACTTTTCCCCATCATTATCCATGATAATTCTCCACCAGAAAGTATCGTTCGCATATTTTCAAATACATACGATGCTGGTACAAAAGACGCGACAGTCTGCGCCCAGCTTGGTAAAATACTCAATGGATAGTATGGTGCTGAAAAAGGATTGAGCATAAATGCTCCAGCCCAAGCTAGAGTTTGAATCTTTGTGCCGTACCGCAAAAACAGTGCCGCTACAAATAGCCCAAACCACCATCCCATCAAAAGTAAATTTGCCATCAGCGGAAACAAATTCCAACCCAATACAAAAAAATTCACATGATAAAGCGCGTACGCTATCAGCGATGTGAAAAACACTGTTAGTAATAATTTAAATACCCCCAGTGACAATAGTCCTGCAGTCCATTCTTGAAGCGATATAGGTGTACTAAATAAATTTCCTATATTATCACTCCACAATTCCTCAAGTATATTTACCGTAATCTCATATTGCCCTCGCCATACAACATACCAAAGCACTATGCCTATGAGTATCATAGTTATTTGCGCGGTAGCGGCTTCACCCGTGACATGAAAAGTGCCAAATGTTAATCCCCAAATAATCACGTCCATGGCAGGCCAATAAAACGAATCAGTAAGCCTGTCCCAACTGTGATAAAAGTTGTAGAGATGTCGGAGCATTATTGCCCACACTCTTCTCCATGAAAATCTCATACTTTCCTCCCATGACTGACTGATAAGAAAAAATCCTCGAGTGACGGCCTGACTATCTCAATCTCGTCGTAGTGTATATTTTGTGCACTCACTTTCGTCAAAAATAACGCGATATCAGCTTCAGGAAGCGTAATCGTAATAAATCTATTTTTTTCTACTGAGAGATATTTAGCTTCTTTTATAAGTGCTTTTACTCTCTTCATGCCATCTGGCACCATGAGAGACAATTCAGAATGTGAATTTCTGCGCGCAAGAGCACGAGGAGTGTCATTTGCAAAAATTTGTCCTTTATGAAGAAATATCACCCTGTCGCACATCTGCTCTACCTCACCCATATTGTGTGAAGTTATAAGCACAGAAATATTGCGCTTTTTGCGTTCCTCCAGTATAAATTCTCGCACTTGCTCTGCTATATCAGGATCCAGACTCGCTGTAGGCTCATCCAAAAGAAGTATCTCAGGATCATTGAGAAATGCTTTAATCAAAAGGATCCGCGTCATCTGTCCTGCAGATAAATCTTGAAATTGCTTTTTCAACAAATTTGTCGCACTAAATCGCTCACACAAATCAAATATTTTCTTTCGGTGATCTGGCACCGAATACAGATGACCATACACATCTAAATTTTCAAAAACACTCAGTTTCCAAGGAAGTCTGGCGTACCCAGAAGTGGTATTTATACGCTGCAAGCACTCTTGTCTGTGGGTAATAAAAGGCATACCAAAGTATTCTATAGATCCTTGTGTAGGTGTCGTTAACCCGAGGAGCATTTGTATGGTAGTGGTCTTCCCTGCTCCATTTGGACCCAGTAACCCCACTATCTCACTACTGTGAACAGAAAAAGATATATCAGAAACAGCCACATACGATTTTTTGGCATCGCCAAATCTCTTGGTTAAATTTTTGACAACTAGTATAGGGGATGAGGATTTCATATTGACAATTTTCCCACGCTAGAGGCATCCACTAACCACTATGCCTACACGGAATAACCAGTCAGAAGTGACTCGAAACGAGGAATACTATTATAGCATTTATTGACCAGTTTGACTATTTTTTGAGGCTAAAATTATACAAAAACTGACAAATGTTCTGGTCCTCTCATTGAAACAGGTCTCACTTGATAAACCTGCCCAGGCTCCATTTGAATTCCCCATTGATCTCCTACTTGTAATTCTCTATGTGGACCATCAGATGCAACCGTTACTCCTCTATCAATTACCATTAATTGCTCTCTTTTCCCATTTACTATTTGAACTCGAACCCCATCAACTAAATAAAACCTAGAACAACCTTGTTGAATATGTGCTTGCCTTCTACTGGTATCATCAGGCTTTCGCCCTAAAACTATAATTTCTTGATCTTTCTTATTACCCTATAATTATATACCTGTCGTCAAGTTCAATAAAAAACCGATAAAAATACCCACTGATTTAATCTCAATTTGTAGGCACAATCTCAAGTCCTGACACGCGAGAAAAATGCTTCACATTTTCCGTCACTAGCGTAGCACCATATGCTATACATGTTGCAGCAATCAAAATATCTAAATCTTCAAGAATTTCCCCACTTTTTTTGAGCTGTGAACGCAAGAATCCAAATTGTTTCGCAACATTCTCATCGACACCATATACTTCATCCATCCCTTCAAAAAATTCTAGAACTGTTTTTTCAGCAGATTTGCTATCCTTAACTCTGGCAATCCCCTCATATAGTTCACTCAAGCACACAAAGCTCGTTGTCAATTCGCCATCAAGTGAATCCACAACATCAACCTGAGGCTTTCTCCCTCTCAGATATGAAATGATAACTGAAGTATCCAATAAATATTGTGTCATAGACTTATAGATGCTTTTCTTGAATATTTTTTAAGTGCAGTTTGCCATACTTTATCATCATCTAACTCTGATTGTTTCCAAGTGCCACGCAAACGACCCAAACGCTTACGCTTTTCTTCTGGAGCTGCACGTAGTATGGCAAATGGTTCCCCACCTTTTGTAAGTATAATTTTATTAAGTTTTGCTAAATTTTCTGTAATTCCACCAAAATTTCTGCGCAAATCTGTAATAGGTATAATTGGCGATTTATTCATATGTCTATAGTATACACTATTTTGATCATTTTGTCAAGCATTATAATGATCATTATTAAACATACAAAAATACACCAAACACATGCACTCTATGGAGAAACCAAATATTGCCCAATTTGAGTTAAAAATCGAAGATAGAAATCAACTATAAAGCTAAAATATTTTTCTCCACAAACTCTCGGAGCTGTTTTTGAAATCTCTCTTTTCCAAATTTTTGCGCTTGGGCGACACATGATTTTTCCCACTTAGTCTTTTTTTCAAGAGCCTCAAATCTCTGTATCGCAGCTTTGAGTGACTCCACGGTCGGCTCGTCAAACAGCACCCCAGTCTTGCCATCCACCACTGTCTCCCGCACTCCACCTTGCCCAAGCCCTATCACAGGGCAGCCCGCCATCATCGCCTCCACAGGCACAATGCCAAAGTCTTCCTCAAGAGCTGTAAATATGAGCGCTCGTGCATTTGCATACAGCTCTGCAAGCTCCGCATCACTTACACCCCCAATAAATTCAATCGTAGGTCCTGCCAGAGCCCGAAGTTCACCATCCTCTTTGCCCGCCCCTACCACCTTGAGAGGCAATTTCAATTCATTACATGCTTGTATAGTCAAATCAATGCGCTTGGCCCATGACAATCTCCCAACACTGAGATAATAATGTTTTGTATTTTGAGGTAATTTACTTACCTGATTTTTGTTATTTTGAATTTGTGATTTGATGCTTGTTTGGGATTTGGGATTTGGGATTTGGGATTTGATCTCTACAGGTGGATATATCACTACAGAATCTCTTCTATAAAACTTCTCCACCCTGCGGGCTGTTTCCTGTGAGTTTGCAATAAAATAATCAACTTTCTGTGCTGTATTGTAGTCATACTGCCGCATAAAAAAATTGATAATGTGAGCATACGCCCGCACAAGTGGATATTTTTGTATCGTGCTCCCTGTGGGATACCCATACAGATTGCGTGGCGGATGATGGATATAACAAATCTGCAAAGGCAATCGAGATTCGTGCCTCGTGCCTCGAGCTTCGTTATTAGTGTTCAAATTTTTTCCACTTTGATCCGAAACTCGAATCTCGTAACTCGAAACTCGTCTCCCTGCCTTTACTCCTCGACATATAAACCACCCACTGGACGTAAGCACCACGTCGTACTCTGACAAATCAAAGCTTTCCCATATCTTTGGAGCCAAAAACCTGAGTGGCGAATGAAACTTTTTGACTAAAGCATTGTTCTGCACCCAACTTGTGCGTATATCCCAATTTTTAAATCGAGCCGCGTGCTCCCCAAGCGCTTCCCAATCCACAAA
>CAZPNL010000015.1:0-2267 GCA_964588145.1 uncultured Gammaproteobacteria bacterium | reverse complement strand
GCTCCCCCATACTCCCGCAAATAATCATGCACAAGTGCGATTTTCATAAATAAAAAAGCAAAACCCTTCTCATTTCTATCATCTCAAACTTATATACAAAAGTGAGAGATCCCAACGTCTGTCATATTAACATCGGGATTTCTCTCCCGCCAAGGCGGGGTTGAAATGACAAACCCCGACTCCCCTGTCATCTCGAGCCAATATACAACAGCGAGAGATCCCGTTGGAACCAGTACAAACCAAATTTAAAACAATGTTAAATACAAATCCTGCATCTCAGGATTTTCCTTGCGTATCAAGTCTAATTTTTTCTCTCTTCTCCAACCCTTTATAACCTTCTCTCTTAAAATTGCATTCTGTATATCCTCATGCTCTTCAAAATACACTACCTCAGTAATATTGTATCGCTTTGTAAATCCTTCAATTAATTTTTGTTTATGCTCATGAACTCTCCGCACTAAATCATTTGTAACCCCTGTGTAAAAAACTGTATGCCGAACATTTGTAAGTATGTATACAAAGTACATAGTCAACTATATAAACTAAGTCTTTCGTATGCCTACGGGATTTCTCTCCCGCCAAGGCGAGGTCGAAATGACAAAATATTGTCTATCATCTCGAGCCACTCAACAACAGCAAGAGATCCTAATGACTGTTGTATTTACTTCGGGATTTCTCACTCCGTTCGAAATGACAAAGTCTAAAACTGTCATCTCGAGCAAATATGCAATAGCGAGAGATCCCGATGACAACTAAACCAACTACGAAATTTCTTAACCAGTTTTTATAAATTACTTATAAATAAAAAAGACTTTACACCAGTGACAACTGCTCATTCTCCTCAACCTCTTCCTCTTGTTTCTTTTTCTCCTTCTTTGGCTTTTCTGCAGCTGTATTTTTATCAAGTCGCTTTAGAAGCGAACTAAATCCGTGCCTGGTCAACTGCTCACGTGCTGCAGGAGTATCTAGTGTCACAAGTTGCAACGCATCCAGATCCACCTGGGCAGGTACATCTTTTTTGATCGTCGCAATTGTTTTGAAAAAAAGTGCCGTTTCCTCAGCCGCTTGCAATTTGGCCAAGATACCCGCAGATACCCCCTCTGTATCCCCAGCATGAATTGCTTTATACAGCGCCTCTACCGATCCATACCGAGTCACAAGCATCGACGCAGTCTTTGGCCCAATTCCTGCTACCCCTGGATAGTTGTCTGAGTTGTCTCCAGCCAAAGCCTTGTAATCAGCAATCTGCTCAGGTAGTACTCCCAGCCGCTCCATCACATCTTTGGACTGATACAGTTTCCCCTCAGACAATCCCTTAACCGGCATATACACATACACAAGGTCGTCAATGACTAACTGCAATATATCTCTGTCTCCAGTAACGATAATAATTTCTTCAATTCCACCTTGTTGGGATTTGGGATTTGGGATTTGGGATTTGGCTACCACTGTGCCTATCAAATCATCCGCCTCATACCCATCTTTTTCAAAAATACTGATGCCAAATGCCTCCACTAGATCATGAATTTTCCCTATTTGTGACACCAGGGCATCTTCCATCTTTGGCCGAGAGGCCTGGTATTCTTTGTATAGCTCTTTACGAAACGTCGGAGCAGGTCGGTCAAATGCCACCGCCAGATGTGTTGGTCGAAAATCTGTGACGATTTTAAAAAGAATTGATGCAAATCCGTACACTGCATTAACTAAAGATCCATCAGGAGCAGACAGTGGCGGCATAGCATGATATGCCCGGTGAAGAATTGCATTTCCATCAAGGATCACCAAGCAATTAGCACGTGATTGCAGAGACACATGATTAGCACCTGATTCCCCACTATTAATATCCATATATTCTCCTTTTTACCTGTAGACTTCCTGCTCCAAAGTTCAAAAGTAATCCCACGCGGTACCCAGTTGCCTTTAAATAATACGTTAACTGCGTTGATGCAGTAAGTGGAAGAAATGGTTGAGCTTTGAGTTCAATAATAATTTTATCATGCACGACAAAATCTGGTTTATATACGCCAACGTTTTTATCTTTGTAAGACACTGGGATAGAAGCCTCTTGTTGAAATGGGATATTATTATCACTAAGCTCTTTTGCAAGCGCACGCTGATACACAAGCTCTTTATGTATTGGCCCAAGACTTCTATGAATAGTCATTGCAAGACCAATAATAGTATATGTAAGTTGTTCGTAGACAGGCAGGTCTTTTACCGGCCTAGTCATATGAAATAAAATAAAACACGTCACTAATCATGTTCAT
>CAZPNL010000014.1:22182-26491 GCA_964588145.1 uncultured Gammaproteobacteria bacterium | reverse complement strand
GGTGTTGGAGTAGCAGTCGGTTGAGGAGTAGCAGTCGCATACGGTTGATTGACTCCAATTGCTATAGACTGCTCAGCCTTGCGATCCTTATTGTCAGTCACAACAGCCTTCAGATTGCGGTTGCCGTTACTCATGGGAAATGTATCAGACAGGCGATTGCCATCAATGTGCTTAACCATCGTCCCATCTACAAAAAATTCTATATTTTTGACGCCCTCTATAGCTCCTGCTTCTACGATAACTTTCACATTATTATCATTGACCTGATCCATATTTCTGGGCTGTTGAAATGATACAGCAAGTGGCTCGCCACCACCCTCATAGGTGGATGTCGGAGGGTGAAATTTCCCGTCACTTTGTGTGCCCACCCACACATCAATGCCTTCTTGCCAACGGTTTTTACCATCCCCAGAGACTGGATCATCTTCCTTAAATACGATAAATGTCTTCGTATCAAATTCCCACTTAGCAATTTGTGCCGCATTGGCAAGCTTCCCATTATCCTGTTTGGCCACTTTAAAATCTTTATAAATATGTGCTCGCGCAGTAGGCTCTGTACCTTTAATAAAATATTCCTTTCTCTTCGGCTGCCCATCTACAGGGAGCCCACCACCATACGCATCAATCTCCATATCAATAACATTGTCTGGGGCTTTAAACGGCTTATCTTTGAAATCCTTGAGAGCAAGCTTGGTGATACGGTTCCATATAGGTGCAGCCCCAGTGGTACCAGAGGCGAGCGCTGGATCCATAGGCGTATTGTCATTATTACCAACCCATGTACCGATGACACGGTCTGGGGTAAATCCAACCGTCCAGTTGTCACGCTTATCATCTGTTGTACCAGTTTTGACCGCCACAGTTTTGCCTGGAACCACTAGGTATGAGTTTGGCCCAAATACATCCTTTCGTGCATCATTGTCTGAGAGTATGTTTGCAATCAAATACGGTACGTCAGGATTCGTAACCCGCTTAGGCTCAGGAGGCTTATACTCGTAAAGTACAGAGCCTTTTTGATCCTCAACCTTGAGTATCGCCACAGGTGGAACTCGCAAGCCCTCTGTGGCAAACGTACCAAAAGTACTCGTCAGATCCAGCAGGGTCACCTCACCACCACCCAACGCAAGCGATAGCCCAAACCGGCTTTGATTTTCAGCCGTTGGCTCAAGAGTAGGCAATCCCATATCATAGGCAAATTTGAGGGCGTCCCTCACTCCCACAAGTGCTGTAATTTTGACTGCAATTGTATTAATGGAGTTAGCTAGCGCATAACGAAACTGCATAGGTCCACGATACTTCAGGTCATAATTTTTGGGATTGTAGTCTTTGAGACTCTTGTCGTTACCAGAGGGATATTTGGTATCCACGTCCATAAAAAGCGACGATGGCGTATATCCCCGTGCAAGTGCAGCTGCATAGATTATTGGTTTAATGGTAGATCCTGGCTGACGCAGTCCCTGTGTAGCCACATTAAATTTAAATCCAGACGACTCTGTCGCTGCATAATTTTTTGATCCCACCATAGCCAGTATTTCGCCAGTATTTGGATCAAGTACCACTGCTGACCCATTACTTACCTTGAGCTTTTTAGCCTTCTCAACCTCTTCGGCTACAATTTTTTGCGCTTCATCTTGGAGTTTCCAGTCTAGAGTCGTTGTGACTTTGAGCCCTCCTGCACTCACAAACTTTTCACCAAACTGCGCATTCAACTGCTCGCGGACATATGCCACAAAGTGTGGCGCTCGCAGTCCAGCATCACCACTTAACCCAACAAATTTTACATCAGGTAAAGCTTTTTTGGACTCTTCTTCTTGTTTGACTGTGATATAGCCATCTTCACGCATACGTCGAAGCACATCTGTAGATCTCCCTACGTACGCTTTGGGAAATTTTCCATATGGAGAGTATCCTGAAGGAGACTGGGGTAAACCTGCAAGAACCACAGATTCGATAAGTGTTAAAGATTTCACTGATTTTCCAAAATATCGTTGCGAAGCAGCCTCTACACCTACTGCAGTGCCACCGTAGGGAGCCTCATTGAGATACATACGTAATATTTCATCCTTTGAGTATTTTTGTTCAATCTGGATAGAAAGGATTGCTTCTTTGATTTTTCGTGAGAGTGTTTGTTCTTGTGAAAGCAGGACATTTTTCACAAGCTGCTGCGTGAGAGTCGATCCACCCTGGACATCTCGAAACACAACAGTCTTAATCATGGCTCTGGCAATACCAAACGGGGAAAGGCCTTTGTGTTTATAAAATTCTTTATCTTCAACAGCCACTGTGGCATCTATGAGGTACTTTGGAATATCCTCAGCCCTCACCAGGATACGATTTTCATCCGTATACACATCATAAATATTTTCACCATTACGATCTAATATGAGTGTCGTAAAACCACTCTTTCTCTGAACTTTATCAGGCCTTGGTAAATCCTTTGCGTACCATGCAAACAAAAATGCGGTCACCAGGACTCCTGCCAAAACCGAAAAAAAGACACCAAGCGCTGCAACTACAAGTATTTTCCGCTTTTTTCTTTTGGAGCCAAGGACCTTCAGCAGTCTGCGTTGCACATACATGTCATACATGCCTGGCTCTTTACGGTAAACTGTTGTACCGCGGCGTTTCCCAAACAACCCATACACCTTTGTCTGAACGGAATCTGCAAATGACTGAAATTTATCAAATAGAGTATTCATGCAATAAAAAAATCCATTAATCCTAACTACCAGCTACCAGCTACCAGCTACCAACTACCAACTCTCTTCACCGCTCACTCATTTCATTTTACATTATACAATGTATAATATGCACATGGATGCTATCGATACCCTCCTCTCACGCGGAGTTGACACCATATATCCCACAAAAGAAGCGCTTGAGACGCTGCTGCGCAGTGGCAAAAAAATCAGACTCTACCAAGGCTTTGATCCAACTGGCACAAAGCTTCATATCGGACACGCCGTAGGCTTTCGCAAACTGCGCCAGTGGCAAGATCTGGGACACGAAGTTATATTCCTCATAGGTGATGGCACGGGTCAAGCAGGGGACCCCTCAGGCAAGAAAAAATCCCGCGATACATTCTTCACCACCGAAGAGCTACGTCAAAATGGCCGTGAATATCTCATGCAGGCTGCAAAAATAGTACGTTTTGATGGCCCAAATCCTGTAAAGATTGTCTACAATGGTGACTGGCTCAATACGTTTAATCTCACAAAAATTTTAGAAATCGCAGGGCACTTTACACTGCAGCAAATGATCGAGCGCGACCTGTATCAGGAGCGGCTTAAGTCGGGGACAGATTTAAGTTTACGTGAATTTCTCTACCCACTGCTGCAGGGATACGACTCTGTAGCGCTCCAAGTAGATTTGGAATTAGGGGGAAGTGATCAAATGTTTAATATGATGGTTGGCCGTAAACTCGTCCGCAGCTATCTCAACCGGGAAAAATTTGTGATGACTGTACCACTCCTGACTGATTCTAAAGGAGTAAAGATTGGCAAATCAGAAGGCAATGTCATAGGACTTACAGATGAACCAGATGATTTTTATGGCAAGATCATGTCTCTAGGTGATGACGCTATCGTTCCATGTTTTACACTGCTGACAGACACACCGCTTACGGAAATCAAAGATATGACAGCAGCCATGGCATCTGGAGAAAATCCCATGAACTTCAAAAAACACTTGGCATACGAGCTCACAAAGCAATTCAATACGGAGGCTGATGCACAAACAGCCCAAGAACAATTTGAAACGACATTTCAAAACAAAAATACGACCGATGCATTGCTCCCCGAATCATCCCTCATAGATGCACAAAATGCACAGTCACTCTCAGCACTTCTCATACAACTAGACTTTGCCACGAGCAAATCTGAAGCCCGCAGACTCATACAACAACACGCTATTGAACTCAATGGTATCTCATTGGCCAAAGACGAAAAAATTACTCTTACCCAATACGATGTACTCAAAGTAGGGAAGAAAAAATTTGTGAGATTTGTATAGAGTACAAACTGTTTAATTGCTAAATTGTTAAATTATTAAATTGTTAAATTGAAATATTTTTGTTCGAGCGTTAGTCGAGAACTACAGATTACCCAATGTAAGTACTTCTCAACTTTCCGGAAGTGGCTGGATCGCTCGAAGGAAAAAATTAAATGAATTAATACATATGTCTAAATCGTCAGATCCTAAATCTAGTTCAGGATGACGATTTTCATATATCGTTAGTCTACTATCAAGCAAGGTCTCACCTTGCTGTGTATTATTGTGTTTGCAAGGTGAGACCTTGCAAAAAATGCTC
>CAZPNL010000014.1:10044-22082 GCA_964588145.1 uncultured Gammaproteobacteria bacterium | reverse complement strand
AAAGGAGGCTCTATGGATTTTGTCAGAAAACACAGGAAATTTTGGACTGTCATTAGTGTCATCGCTAGCTTAGCGCTGATTGCCAGCTCCTTTATCCCGTTTTTTACGACCTTTAACCGCTAAACTGAATTAGGGTATACTCTCCCTATGGCTCTTACGATAGAAAGTCCTATTACAGAAGTTGGTGGTATTGGCCCGTCCAAGAGTACGCTATTTGAAAAACTTGGCATCGCAACTGTACGCGATCTGCTTTGGTATGTGCCGTTTCGTTATGACGATTATTCACTCATTTCACCAATATCCAAAGTCCAGCCAGGGGAAACAGTTACTGTCAAAGGAACTGTAGAAAGCTTCAAATCATTTCGCACAAAGACTGGGAAAGCTGTACAAGAAGCGACTATCGGAGATGATACAGGAAAAATCAAAGCCATATGGTTTAATCAGCCGTATCTGCAAAAAATTATCCGAGAAGGACTTGTAGCAAGTCTATCGGGCGAAGTGAGTTGGTTTGGTAGTAAGCTTGTCATCATGGGACCAGACTTTGAAATGATGAGTGAATTTCAAGCCCAGTCAAATAAACCCAGTTTGCATACCGGCCGTTTTGTCCCAGTTTACTCAGAGACTGCAGGAATATCATCCAAATACCTCCGAACCAAAATCGCACAACTCCTTGAAATATTTAAACCAGAAATACATGAATACCTTCCTGAAGATCTCCTAGTGAGTCACGGCCTCATGAGTCTTGAGGAGGCTATCTGTTATATCCATTTTCCTACGTCTCTTGAGCAATCAGTCGAAGCCAAACATCGTCTGGCGTTTGAAGAGCTCCTGCAAATTCACCTGATAGCAATTAGTCGTAGAGCCTACTGGCAAGCCCAACAAAAAGCACCTAAAGTAAATCTTTCAGACGCAGACAAAAAAACATTTATTGCATCACTTCCCTTTACGCTAACAGACGACCAACAAAAAGCCGTCTCAGATATCCTGAAGGATATCTCGCAGCCTTATTCAGCCAATCGTTTGTTGATAGGTGATGTAGGGTCAGGCAAAACAGTCGTGGCTGCGGCAGCTATGTATGCCATGTACAAAAACGGTATGCGTGCAATACTCATGGCCCCTACAGAAATACTCGCAAACCAACATTTTGCCACCATTTCAAAATTTCTAGAGCCCCTTGGCCTTAAAGTTGCGCTCGTCACCGGCAATACCAAAAAAGTAGAGCAGGGGATTCGGAAAAAAACTGGGGACAAAAAGGTTCAAGAAAACCTTTTTGGCAAAGACGCGATCGATTTTGACGTATATGTTGGTACCCATGCACTGCTTTCAGAACAAATCACGTATAAAAATGTTGGACTTGTCATCATAGACGAACAGCATAGATTCGGAGTAGACCAACGGCAACTGCTCCGTACCAAATCTACCCAAAAATTATCACCTCACTTAGTAACGATGACAGCCACACCTATCCCTCGTACAATTGCCCTCACACTCTATGGCAATCTCGATTTGTCCATTATCTCTCAGATGCCATCTGGCAGACTCAAAGTAAAAACCTGGGTGGTCCCGAGCGAAAAACGTGATAACGGCTACAAATGGATCAAAAATCAAATTGCCGAAACTGGCGGCCAGGTGTTTATCATCTGTCCTCTTGTGGACACCTCAGAGAGTATGACCAGTGTCAAAGCAGTCACTGCCGAATACGAACATCTCACAAAAGAAGTTTTTCCAGAATTTCAGATAGGACTTCTCCACGGCCGCATGAAATCTGAAGAAAAAAATACAGTCCTTGCTGATTTTGCTGCTGGAAAAACACAAATTCTCCTTGCTACCCCAGTCGTGGAAGTAGGCATCGACATCCCAAATGCCACCATCATGATGATTGAGGCTGCTGACCGTTTTGGACTGGGCCAACTTCACCAGCTCCGCGGCCGTGTAGGCCGTGGCGCCAAACAGTCATACTGCCTTCTGTTTAGCGAAAACGAAGATGAGAGCTCTATTACCAGACTTAAGCTATTAGAGCAGTACAGCAGTGGACCAGAGCTTGCGGAGGCTGATCTAGCCATCCGTGGACCAGGAGATCTCTTTGGCACGCGCCAGCACGGCAGCATGAATCTACGCTACGCCAACTGGGCTGATATGGCGCTTATAGAAGAAACGCAAATTGCCGCAAAAGAGCTCTATAACGAGGACCAGGAGCTGTCAAATATCCCCATCTTGAGAGAACGGGTAAAACAGGGTATAATAGACTCTAGTTCACTCGATTAATTATATGGTACCACTAACCAAACGACGACATAGTACACATAGAGGCGGCAGGCGCAGATCAAAGATTGTGCCTCCTTCAGTTACGCTCGTACTCTGCAAAGAGTGCAAAACCCCTACATATCCACACCGTGTTTGCGCAAGTTGTGGCTATTATAACGGAAAAGAAATAGTTGCAAAAAAAGTTGTATCAGCTAAAAAATAACTAACAGTCAGTTTTCAGCATTCATGGTAGTCCTATGAAAATTGAGAATTGGCAGCAGTAGTAGATGCTTCATGAAAACCTCAGAAGACCCACGTCATCAACATAGAATCAAGCTCGTCAACCACCTGTTTAGCATGAGTTTTGATAATCAAACACCCACCGTTGACGTCCTTGACATAGTTCCTCACCTCCCTGATATAGATGCAGCGATATCAAAAGCAGCTCCAGAGTGGCCGATACCAAAAATTTCCAAAATTGATCTGGCTATCCTTCGCCTTGCTACCTACGAGCTTACAATTGAGAAAAAAGAGCCACCAAAAGTCGTCATAGACGAGGCTATAGAAATAGCAAAAACCATGGGTAATGACACAAGTGCAGGATTTATCAACGGCGTCCTTGGTACGATATTACAAAGGAGCAATATATGACTATCCAAGAGTTACAACAAACCATACACTACACGTACACAAACGATTCGCTTCTCAAACAAGCATTCGTACACAGATCATTTTTAAATGAAGACAAGTCAGTGCGAGAGTCAAATGAGCGCCTCGAATTCCTAGGGGACGCCGTCCTCTCATTTCTTACATCAGAATTTCTCTACACCACCTACCCGCAGTACCCAGAGGGAAAACTCACAAACATCCGCTCTAGTCTCGTGAATACCAAAAGCCTATCAGAACGAGCCAAAAAGCTTAACCTTGGATCACTCTTGCTGCTTTCAAAGGGCGAACAAGAGAGTGGGGGACGGGCAAACATATCACTCCTTGCTGATGCATTTGAAGCACTCCTTGGCTCGCTATTCCTAGATGGAGGCATAGAACCGGTTAAAAAACTACTCACCGAGCATCTTTTTTCCAAAACTGATGAAATTATCGCTAAAAGAAGCTACCTGGATAGTAAAAGTCTCCTGCAAGAAAAGGTCCAAGAAAAACTCAAGGTGTCTCCTACATATATAGTGGTCAAAAGTGAAGGCCCAGACCACGCCAAACAGTTTTGGATTGAAGCAAGAATAGGTAACAAGATCATAGGCGCTGGCACCGGCCATTCCAAACAGGAAGCGGAGATAGAGGCAGCTGGCGACGCTCTGGAACGAGCTAATTGGTAACAATCCATATCTTTACCCTGAAGCAAAAAGTATGCTATAATACCAAATATGGTTAAAATCAGATTGACACAAACCGGCACGACAAATCGCAAACAGTACCGCGTCATTGCTATCGAAGAGGGCAAAAAACGCGATGGGCAAGCCATAGAAATTCTTGGATTCTACAATCCACTGGTCAAACCAGCCCAAGTCACACTTGAAAGAGATCGCATCGCATACTGGGTCAGCAAAGGCGCCCAAGTCACACCAGCTGTTGCAAATTTACTCAAATAACATGAAAGAAGCACTCGAATTTATCCTCACTCACATCGTTGATCATCCTGAAGAGGTCATGATTGAAGAGCAAGCAGATGGAGATAGATTTACATATATTATTCATGTGCATCCAGAAGATATGGGTAAGGTAATAGGCAAACAAGGCCGTATCATCAAGGCAGTCCGTGACCTCATACGTGTGATCGCCACCCGCGAGCGCGTCTATGTAGATGTCAGACTTGCAGAGGACGACCAAGCTCCTACCCCAGTAGTGGAAGCATAAATTAACAGAAAGCATCCTCAGCTTTCTTAAAAATTTTCAGTACATTTTCTTGATATACTTATTTATATTGTTTGCTTTTACTAACCAATATCACTACCGACTTTTTTAAGTACGTAGCAATCTACAAACAGGAATTACATTTTTATGCAAATCGACGTCATAACTCTTTTTCCAGACATTATCATATCGTCTCTCAATTATTCCATTATAGGTAGAGCAATTGCTAAACAACAGGCAATAGTTACAACTACAAATCTGAGAGACTTTGGCATAGGTAACTATCACGCAGTTGATGGGAAACCGTATGGCGGAGGTACGGGCATGATCCTACGTGTAGATGTTATGGCAAAAGCCATAGAGGCTGCAAAACAAAAATTTTCAAAAGTACCAATAGTAATATTGCTTGATGCCAAAGGAAAACGCTTCGTCCAAAGTGAAGCTAGACGACTTTCAACTATTACAGATATCATATTTGTTTGTGGACATTATGAAGGGATAGATGAGCGCATCAAAACTCTTGTAGACGAAACCATAAGCCTCGGAGAATTTATCATGACTGGTTCAGAGCCAGCTGCAGTAGCTATAATTGATGCTATCATCCGTCTTATTCCTACAGTTTTATCAAAAGAAAATGTAACCACGCACGAGTCATATGAACTCATAGATGAACAGGGAAATCTACTCCTTGAATATCCGCAGTACACAAAACCACGAATATTTAACAATATATCAGTCCCAGATATACTTGTAGGTGGCAATCACAAAAAAATATTTGAGTGGGGAAAGCAAAATGCACAGCTAAGCAGTACTATTACTGAAAATTGCCAAAAGGATTCTGCTTTATAATGCCACTTCCAACTGATGGCAATACAATCTCCTGAGTTGCCAATGGAATATTTGCTAGTTTTGACACGATACTATTTTCTTCTGGCGTTGCCTCAACTATAGAGTCAGTTACATGACCAAGGGCTTGGGGTAATGTATTGTAGTACCCTATTAATTCTATCTGCGCAGTCCCTACCTTATTTTCATCATATGTAATATCAAATTTTGTAAGACCAAGCACTCGTCTCACTTTTTGAATCAATCCAATAAACTGATTTATTTGTGCCTCATCCCCACGAATAGCTGCTTTATAGAGCACTCCTGGCACTCCCGCATCTGAAGTGGCTTTCAAAAGCTTCGCAGACTCTGTACTTATGGAGCCTGGTGCCGCAACTGTTATATCACTGAGCGTTACTCCGCTATTTCCACCCACACCTTCAAGTGTAGATATAAGTGTAGCTATAGATTTATCACTAGGAACTGCACTCAAGAGAAGTGCAAGATCTGATTGCAGTCGCACCTGGTCGACAGAATTGAGGATCAAAAGTTTGTTCTGAAGTTTTTTCACAACCTCTTCCAATGATGTATTTTCGTGATACATTTGCACCGTATCAGTTATGGCTGGATAGATAACAAGTCCCAAAACGAGAAAACATCCAAAAACTATGGTCCAACTGATAATAATTTTCTTGTACAGCTTTAACTTTTTTTGCCAAAAGTTCATAGATTTGTTTTAACAGCTAGATATTCCAATGACATACTATATCCATTATCAGGTGTAAAACTAAGACTACTTAATTCAGGTTTTTCTAAAGCTCCCTGCAGCTCCAATTCTCGTAGCCTTTCTATCACAACGCCTACATCAGCAAGAGATGCAAGTGATAGTTGCATGACTATTTTTCCAGATGGTGAAATTGACAATGTTGTGAGCACTGGAGGAGGAGCAATATTTGTGGCAAGCCTGTACCGGTCATCCCAAGGCAAAAGTTCATCTAACACTCTACCTGTGAGTTTTGTCCTATTTTTATATGATAACAATAATCCTTCTACTGTATGCAAGTCACTGATCTCTGCAATTACACGTGCTTGTTGACTTTCCAGTTCATCATGTTGCTGCATAAAAAAAAGTCTTGTGAGTGAAACAGTGATGCCAGCAACAATAACAACAACTAACAGAATACCTACAAAAATGTGCATTTGTTTTTCTTGTTGAAGTACCTCAGGAGGTGTAGTGCTTCGTGTACGCAGCAAATTGATTGATATTGGTGTAGCCATACATGTGGTAAATAATTAAATAGGTATCTAATTTTGTAATAACGCGCTATCGAAGCGCCAGTCCTGCTGCAATACAAAATTTAGTACCTTCTGCATCCATAACATTAAATCTCGGGTCTCTTGTTACCCCAACCCAAGGATTTGCAAGTTGTATCTCAACTCCACTTCCAAGGCTCTGTGCAAAATACAAAAGCATGCCCGGAATTTTGGCGGTTCCTCCTGCAAGAAAAACTACTTCTATTCGTTCAGCAGGATATTTTTCTTGATAAAACGCAATAACACGTTTTGTTTCACCTGTAATCGTATCCATGATGGGTTTTGAAGCATCAACTATCTTTCCCTGCAGTTTGGCTGGATCTAGTCCATACGTCCGTTTAAACTCCTCAGCCTGACGTACATCCATCCCTAGTCCCTGTGCTAAGGCACGTGATAATGCCTCACCACCCGCACTAATGGAGCGGGTGTACGCAAGCACTCCAGTACGCAAAATTGCAATATCAGTCGTACGATCACCTATAGAAATTACCATGGAAGTACGTATATTTGCTGCAGTTCTGGCAAGAGATCTACTGGCCGCAATAATCTCTGTTTCGACACCAAGAGCACTTAAATCAGCATATTCCAAAAATGTCACATATCGCTCAATAAGAGTTTTGGGACTGGCTACCAAAAGCACTTCCATTTTGTTTGTTCCTGTCATTTTTGCATCTCGAAGCAAACTAAAATCCATATTAACTTGGTCTAAAGGTAATGGTATATACTGCTCTGCTTGCCACCTGAGGGCAGAGGAGAGTTCATTTTGTGGAAGTGTAGGCATCTCTATTACGCGTGTAAACACTTGAGACTCTGGGAGAGCTATATTTGCTTGTTTAGAGCGGGCACCTGTTTCCTTGAGTAATATCTTTAAAGCATTTGCTATAGCTTGGGTATCTGCAGGTAAACTCGAACTCAGTGATTTGGGAGGCGTTGCGATAGATCCTGCAGCAAGAAGCGTAGGATTGTTTCCTCGATCAGAAGCAATTTCGATAAGCTTGATACTGCGTGAGCCAAAATCAATTCCAAGTATGCTATTCATATGGGCAGTTTACCAAAAAAACTATTTAACTAATCCTAAATTTCCCTGACTGTACAATACATAGTCAAAAAGAGCAGATGGCGCCCTATAGGAAGCTTTTACCAAGATGCGACTTTTTGTACCATCAGCAGCTTGCGCTGTACTTTCAAAAGATTTACCTTGAGAGGGTAGTCCATATTTTGTGTAACCTTGACTACTTGTTGGAACATACACAGCTATTTTTGAATCACCATAGAGCGGTTTAATACGTAAAGCAATAGGATATGTATTATCACACATAGCTGTACCACTCGTAGTAAAATCGGCAGAGACTCCACACATAAGCTCATTTAATGATATCCACGCTGAAACAGACATGCCAGCGTTAGTACAGGCAGCTACGCCCTGACTATCAGCGCCCCCGTCAAGACCGGCATGCGCGGTTGCTGGATTTAAAAAATTATTTCCTTCAAATCCACCTGGAGAATCTGTGGGTAATCCAAACGCTTTTCGTGTAACCATATAATTCCCAAGTTTATTGGAAACAAGCATAATCTCTACTCTGGCAGTAGGCTGCCAACACACAAGAATTGTTGATTTTTTGTATCCTCCGACGCCTGTAATATTTAACACACCCGAACCATTTCGCTCAGCAAGCCATATAGTCTCTACTTGACCCTGTTTTGTTGGTTTAGTAATACTATAAACACCTGAATCGATTGGTGGAGTGATGGGTGCTGGAGCTACATTGACGATTTGATCCCCTACAGGTAGATCCGTCACAGCCTGTCCAGTTTTGAGCGCTTGCTCAATCCCAGCTTCAGCAGCAGAAAAAGTACGACTGGATTGTTCTGATTGTTTTGTAATGGTTGTTTGTGTCGTGGATCTACCGATTAATCCTATGACAATCGTACTGACCATCGCTGCCACAAGGAGTGCTATCAAGAGCACTTGGCCACTTTGTTTTTCCCTCATACTATCATTCTAGGCAACTCCCTCCGAGAGCGCAAGATGCCATATCTACTGCGTATTACGAAGGCGTATTTCTGAACTAAAATCTACACTCGATGCTTGCGCCACTGTTGCACTCGCATTTTTTTGCCTCAAAGTAAAAGCGATATTGACAGTCGTTTGCACAGGCATAGTATTTGTTTGTATACAAGAAAACACAGCGGTACAATCTACAATACTATATGACGAACTCGTAAGATAATCAAAACCTCCAACACTACTATCCTCTATTTTTATACGAAAAGGGGCACTGCTCGAATCACATGTATATTTTACAGTGGTTCCAGTAATATTCCGCACCGTTATACTAGGTCCTGACGTCACGGCACTGCTATTACATGCACTTGTCACACTCGAAGCACCACGTATGACACGACTCATACGGTCTAAGGCAAAATCTCCTTCAGCCTTTATACCATCCATGAGATCAACCTTAGAATTTGATCGTGCCGCAGTAAAAACAACTTGTGTTAATACAACAGACACTAGAGCAATCATACCCGCAACCACAACCATCTCAACTAGAGTAAAACCTAATATCGCTTTTGAGTATCGTTTGGCAGTCAATTGACGGATTGATTTCTGTTGTTTACCCATGCTATCTCCAATTTGTGACGTCAGTAACAAGGGTCGTATTTTTTAATGTTTTGTCCATCCATGACACATCAACTCGAATGCGTATAATATTTGTGCCTGGATTTGTATATGTTGCTTTAATCGCAAATTTTGCGTCTCCTGCGTATGTATAGCCACTATAAAGACATTCAGTAGGGGGCACAGGAGATGGACTGCTTGGAAGTGATATTAGTTGCGTAGCTTTTTCAGTTATTGGAATTGCAGTTAGACAATAAATCCCACCTGTTCCACCAGTTAAATTAGATTTAAACCCATCCCAATTGACATCCCGCTCATTTTTCAGTTCTTCCAGTGCTCTTTGCGCCAAATCCGTGGCTTTTGTTTTCATTTTATTTGACTGGCTGGCACGAAGTGCGTTTATACTCGTCGTCATCAACCCGGTAAGCACAACCATGATAATACCCAACACAATAATCATCTCCACTATAGTACTTCCATTTTTACACGTATATATTTTCATAAATTTGAAGAGATGATCCCCATAGCTGAAATATTTACAATCTGATTAACTCCAGATTGACTAAATGTAATCACGAGCGGATATGTTGGTACTGGAGTTGCAGTTACGGCACCAGTAAGAGGCAAAAAAGTAAAAGTAACTGGATTTGCATTTACTGAGATACCTGTGGGAAGCGTTACTTTGCGATCGACCACATTCCCACCATCGCATACAGCATTTAAAGTATAGTCTGTACCAGAAAAAGTTACACTATATCCACCAAATATTGTTCCAGAGGAGCATTTTGAGCGCGTACCAGTCGTAGCTTTCGACTGTGCCTGTCGCAAATCCGTGATAAAAGTCTTGGCAGTCTGTTTGAGCCGTTGTGATTGATTGTAGTTGCCAAATCCTGCGAGTGCACCGCCAGTTAAGAGCAGAATAACGCCCATTACTACAATTAATTCAATAAGTGTGAACCCTGCAGAATATTTTTTTTGGGCAAGCATATACACAAAATCAAGGATTCTGAACACAGTAATTATAAGCACCATCTGAACAAGTACATGTGCCTGTGGGCAATCCGGCAGTACCTTCCATTTTTGCACATAACTGATATGCACTATTAGGATTTGCAATATAATAATAATCTTGAGTGGTCGATTTTGAATCAGTTGGCAATACCGACATATATGTAGGCGTCAAGGCATCCAATAACCCTTCAGAATTTGCTCTAAATATACCTCCACCACTATTAATATATTTACCATCTGCAGCATCAGATTTGTATAACTCCAAAGAACTCCTTACCTGTTCTAAATCACTTACTCGCTTTGTATTTCTCGATTTTACGTTCACCTGACTATATGCCACAGTTGCTCCAGCCATGAGTAGGCCCACAATCGAAACAGCTACTAATAATTCAATAAGTGTAAATCCTTTTTTCATACTTTATTGTTGATTCTTTATACAATTATCCTGATCTTGGCCATTATTCATAGGTGTAACCATAGGGGAGGGCACAATATTTTCCAAATCTACACATATTTCATATGTCGTCGCATTAAGTGTAACAATTTGATAATTTGGATGTATAGAATATTTAGGATCCCTTGGTAAACCCTTTGGCAAATAGGAAGTATCCAATTCTGAAAGAGCGGTAGGATATTTGTTATTAATCCCGTAATATTGCTCCAACGCATTTTGAATTGCCTTTAGATCAGAGTTCCTCCTCCCATCTCTCCCATTTTTAAGTGACCCCGAAACAGCCACACCACCTATCGCAATAACGATTGCCATAAGCGTCATTGTCACAAGAATTTCAACGAGGGTAAAACCTCGCTTCATATTCCTATCCAGTGGCGCCAAAGGGCATACAGCTCGTTTTGCCATAAAAAACTTACGACCGTTCCAACTATAAGGAATGGACCAAATGCGATCTTGGACCGCATAGACTTTTGCTCTACTACTATCAGTATCACGCCCACCAGTGCCCCTGTCAAGAATGCCAGGTACAGTGCCATCACAATCCCTGGATACCCCAGGAACAGGCCTAATACAAACGCAAGCTTCACATCCCCAAAGCCCATCCCGCGTCCTTTGGTAAACTTCCATAAAGCATAAAAAAACGCACATGCTCCCAGACCGCTTATCAATAGTCCCAACCATGCCTCACCCGCAAGTCCTTGCATGAAAAACTGGTACAAGGAAACACCAATCAATGCCAATACAGTCATACTATCTGGCAATATCTGGCTCTTGAGATCAGTAAAAAAGTGCACAAAAAATGCAAGTGCCACTAGAGATAGTGGGAAAATGACCAATGGAACACTGACATATCGATGTGCGATAAAAAGCGCGATACACCCTGCAAAGGTTTCCAAAAGGGGATAGGTGATTGATAATTTCTTATGGCACCTCCGGCATTTCCCACCTTGTATAAAAAAAGAAAACAAAGGAAAAAGTTCATACCACCTGAGTGTTTTTTTACAAAAATCGCATTGTGATCTACCTACCAGGACTGATTTCCCAGCAGGAAGCCGGTCTATAAGCACATTGGCAAATGACCCCATGCACAACCCCACACAAAATACCCAGATGTCAAGAAATAATTGCATAGATAAACTATATCATTTGATAAATATTATTGTCGGACACACCAGTGACAATCCGTAGAAGACCCACCCACAGGACAGCCAGAAAGGAGCACGCCAGATGAGGTATACAAAGTATCTTTACTCGTACGTATTGATTTGGAGTTTGGCATAAAGCAGAGAGACACACTGTCTGTTGCTTTCTCATAGGTTAAGATAACGTTTGAAAGCTTTCCGCTATCGTAATTTGTACGAAATGCTTTCTTAAGTTCACCTCCATCAATAAGTTTTTGTGTTATACCGCCTGCTGGATCTGTGGCGACAAAGTCATTAAGAGTAAACGATTGATGAGCTGTAGCATCCCATGGCCACGCCTTTGTGGCCGCCCTGTACCGAATGCTTGCGCCCCAATACTGTGACACCACATCCTGCATTACAGCATCTTCACCTTTTTTAAATTGTTCCAAAGGGTCGAGTGCACCGATAAGCCCAATTGCCAACGCACCCAAGAGAGCGATAACTATAAGAAGTTCAATCAGAGTAAAGCCACTCTTAGATTTCAGATATGGCCTACACATATATATTACGTTGAAGG
>CAZPNL010000014.1:0-9944 GCA_964588145.1 uncultured Gammaproteobacteria bacterium | reverse complement strand
ATAGCAAGTGCACCCAAAAGAGCAATCACGATGAGTAGCTCAATGAGAGTAAAACCTCGCTGAGACTTATATGTCGATACATTCATAGGGCAGAGAATTCCTTTCCTCTATAGATATGTGTATCAGGTTTGACAAGCTACTGTCAATGATGCAAAAATGCGACGAATAAATACTATTACTCCACAAGTGAAATATTTCCCCATGCAAATTTCGAGAAATACCCAAATCAAGTATCTATCTGTAATATACAGCTTTTCACTCGCATTATGTGTAAGCATTAGCATATCGTATATTATTCAATTATTTTACACACCACCAAATTTAGAACATTCTTTTTTATCTATTTATCAAAATAAATATCATCCCGAAATCGAAATTCCGCTTTATATAGGAACAATTATTTCTACAAGTCTTTTCGGAATTATGTTGTACCGTTTTTTATATCCCAAATTTACACACGCAAATAATTATCAGCTAAATATCGCAATTAAAATTATTCATGGTCTCCTCACAATGGGCTGTTTAGCCTTTTCCTCGTATTTCTTATACACACTTCAAAACTGGTCAACCAAAGCCTGGAGCACAAAACCACTAGACATCCTATTATTGGTATGGGTTGCATTCCTACTGGTTATAAAAGTCATACAAATCTGGAAAAAAGAAAGTAGATATTCAAAAAACATAATTTTTACGCTCTTTATAAAAATTAGTACTATTTTGATAGTATGCAGCCCTTTGTATATTTCCACGCATGACTGCATCAACAGATCTACATCTGGTTCTACCCTGTGCCAATCTGACTATCTATCCATGATCGCTCCTGTAAACGACATACTTGGAGGAAAAACACTTTTAGTAAATAGCTTATCGCAGTACGGCTCACTCATGACATATTTTTTAGCAGCTCTATTCAACGTCATAGCACTATCAAGGGATCACTTTTATCACGTGCTCGTTATAAGCTCTATAAGCTCGTATGTATTACTATTTTATGCCTTAACACGCTTTACAAAGCGAATATTCTCATCTGCCGCAGTTGTGGTAACTGTGCATTTATTTCAATATTTTATCCCAACGATCAATATATTTGCGTATGGACAAATTACAAATTTTCGATTTGGGTTTTGGATAATTATATTTGCCTGGCTATCGTATACGCAAAAGTATGCTCCATCAAAGTGGATACACATCATTGAATATGTTCTCGTAGGGATAGGAATATTGTGGGGATTTGATGTGGGCATGTATGTTCTTGCCAGTTATTTCGCATATACATTGACATATAATTATATTCACTTCAACTATAGCCCTATCATAAATACATTGATCACGACAAAAACGATCATCACAATATTTTTCGTTGGAGTATTTTCAATATTATTATTCACATTTTTGCGATCTGGTGTACTACCAAATTGGTCACAGTGGTACTTACTTACAAGTCAATTTGCATCAGGATTCGAGCTGCAAAAGCTTCATATACTGGGTCCACAATATCTATTTTATTGTGTGTATTTTATCAGTGCTTTATATTGCCTGACCATTCTAGTAGAGCGTCATAAAAATAAAACTATTACCAAAGACCTCCCAATTTTTGTATTTATATTTACAACAGGAATTTGTCAATTTTTATACTTTTTGGGTAAATCCTATTATAGCTATGCCACAGTCATCGTCACGCCATTAGGAATAACAATATTTCTCCTCATGCACCTAGTACATAATCATAAAATGTTTGTACCATTTATCGCAAAAGCTACCGGACTATTAACACTTACAGCTTTATTTTATTTTGTACTTCAATCTACAATCGTATCTATTACTCAGAACTCATCAGATCATCGCTCATATGATGATTTAAATCCTAAACTTGAAAATACCATACGACAGTTAAATGGTGCGACTTATGAATTTCTGCAAAATAATAAAAAAATTACAATTATTTCAATATATACAGCTGACATCTTACTCTATACACATACGATAAATATGCTTGATGTCAACAACTTTGAAATACTTATCACGTATAATCAAGTAGAACGCTTAAGACAGCAATTAAATAAACTGTCTCCTCAATACATATATGTTGACCATGTTCCCACTGATGAACGAGTAGCATATATCATTCAGGAAGCAAAAAAGTACTATCACGTAGAAAAAAATTTAGGCGTACTCGATGTATGGGTGAAAAACAAAAAATAACTATATATTTAAAAGATTGAAAAATAGGGGAAGAAACTCACTTTATCTGCGATGTCAGGTTATAGAGGGGAACGATGATAGAAAACATAATAAATCCTACCCCAACGCCAAGCACCACCATAATGATTGGCTCTATTGCAGTCGTAAGACCTTTAATTAAATGATCTGTCTCAGTATCAAAATAACTTGATAGCTTCGTAAGTGTCTCATCAATCTTGCCCGTTTCCTCACCAACTTTCATCATTTGTGACACGATAGGCGGAAACACTTCATGCTGAGCAAAAGACTCACCGATGGGATATCCTTTTTCCACTTCACTAGAAATTTCATCTAGAGCCTCACGAAACATTTGATTTGTCAGAGTATTTTTGAGTATACGAAGCCCTTCAAGAATATGTATCCCTGCAGCAATAAGCATGGCCAGTGTACGAGTAAACTCAACAAGTATTAATTTCTTAATCAGCTCCCCAAAAAGAGGTATTCTAAAAATCATCGAATCAATAAGTCTTCTTCCTACTTCCGTTTTGGACCACCGTGAATACAAAACAACGCTCCCAAATATAAACAGGAGGACAGCCCACCAATACGTAACAGAAAAATTTGATAGAGCAATCAACGTCCTCGTGGTAATAGGGAGCTCCATACCAAAATCCGTGTACAGATCTGATAATTTTGGAATCACCACAAGCATCATGACAGCAATTACTATGACCATGGCGATTATTATGATAATTGGATAAATCATAGCCCCTATAACTTTTGCTCGTAGCTCACGCTCAGCTTCCATCGTGTCTGCTAGTCGAGCAAGTACCCGGTCAAGAGTACCTGAAGATTCGCCTGCACGCACAAGCGCAGTATATAGCTGTGGAAACAATCCCTTTTGTGCCTCAAGTGCGTCAGCAAGATTACCACCTCCCACCACCTTATGCTCTATATCCAAAATGATTCGTGCAAAATGTGGATTCGTCGTTTGTGCATGTAATATATTGAGAGCATCAGGAAGTGTAAGACCTGCTGTTATCATAGTGGATAGCTGTCTCGTAAAATTGACAACGTCCCCAAAACCAGGTCGACTCATACGATTGGTTAAACCCTCTATGGTCCATAATTTATCAGCAGATACAAGAGACACGACCATCAAATCCTTTTCACGCAGGAGTTTTGCGGCAGATTTATCAGTCGGCCCCTCTACCATGCCTGTTACTACTTGACCAGTAGTATTTATCGCCTTATAAGTAAAAAAAGCCATATGTGTATAAAATGAACGTAAATCACAAATCCAAAATTACAAATTACAAAAATTCAAATATCAAAATCCAAACCTGCCTGCCGGCAGGCAGGTGTCAAAACACACATACTAACACTTCACAATTATTATTAATTGAAAATCGTCGGATCCTGAATCAAGTTCAGGATGACGATCTTTGTTCAGTTCATTGCGGTTACCCTATGACCCAGTCTAGCTCAGCTCAGGGTATACATATTGCCTGAGCTTGTTTACCCCGCATCAATTTATATAACTAAAGCGGGGTCGAAGGCTGCTCTTTGATTGCAATGTAACCTTCAGATTTTAATTTTTTCTTCGCAATGACAAATTTTCAATTCGATTCTCGATTCCCGAAACTCGAAACTCGTTTTTAATTCTAAGCTACTAAATAACTAAGCTACTAAACCTCTTTCTAAACTCTAATCTCTAAACTCTAAACCCTAAACTCTCTCCCTTACATATGTAACAACCTACCCAATTCTTGTGGTCTCAGTGCAAACTGAGTCGCTGTCTCTACACTTATTCTTCCTTCTTGGACGGCTCTAGCTAAACTCATTTCAAAAGTCATCATGCCCACATCAGCACTGGTTTGAATGATATTGTCCAAAAGATGCGTCTTCCCATCTCGCACTGTAGCTTTGACAGCTGAGGTAGCAGTCATAATCTCTGTACACACCACACGTCCTCCAGCCACACTTGGGATCAGTCGTTGCGAAATAACCCCCTCAAGCACAGAGGACAACTGCAGTCGTACCTGAGGCTGCTGATTTTCAGGAAACACGTCCACAATGCGGTCTACAGTCTGCGCCGCAGAATTTGTATGAAGCGTGGCAAACACCAAATGCCCAGTTTCAGCCACTGTGATGGCTGCCTGAATCGTTTCATAATCCCGCATCTCTCCCACAAGCACCACATCCGGATCCTCGCGAAGGGATGAGCGGAGCGACATATTCCAAGAGTGTGAATCTTGATGCATCTCACGCTGAGAAATAATAGACAGTCCCGGCGGATAGATATACTCAATGGGGTCTTCGATAGTAAGGATATGACAGGATCGCTTCATGTTTATTGAATTAATCATAGCTGCCAAACTCGTCGTTTTCCCGTGTCCCGTGGGCCCTGTCACTAATATAAATCCCTGACGGAGCTTCACAAACTCGTGGCAAATAGGGGGAAGCCCAAGCTCATCTATTGAGCGAATTTTATTGGTTATATACCGAAATGCCGCTGCCACGGTATTTTTCTGAAAAAAAGCATTCACACGAAACCGTGCATTTGCAGACGATATAGCATAGTCAACTTCCTTGTTGGCAGCAAACTGTGTCCGCTGCTCAGGAGTTAGTGTGGCATCTACAAGTCCCGCTGTATCAGCCTCTGTCAGACGTGGAAAATTGACCAGTGCCAAAAGCGCTCCATCCACACGAATCATAGGAGGAAAGCCAGCTGTCAAATGCAAGTCTGAGGCATTGAGTCTCACTACTTCTGCTAACATTTCTGCGATATTCATATGTAGCAACATGGAACAAAGAACAGTTGAACTATGAACGTCTAAGATACATCTCGTCAACTACTCTTTAGTCATCATCCTCCTATTTTCAAACTATATAAAGTCATACTTACACTAAAAATTAATCGTTCTTATTCCTTTCATCAAAATATTTCTTCCTTGCATTCAACGTTTAAATCTATAAATCCAAATACTAAACTCTCAATTCCAAATAGTTATTACACAATAATATATTTTCTCTCTATTCTTAAATCTTATTTTGTATTTCTTATATCTTAATTTTTATCACGCTGCCCCCTACGACGTTCTGAGTCCTTAGTTCTTGGTCCAAGGCTTAATCTAATGCTACTCTCAACACTTCCTCTATCGTCGTTACGCCGTCCAATGCTTTTAGATACCCATCCTGCCGCATTGTCACCATACCATCATCTATGGCTTGTTTTTCAATATCTTGCGCTGGCGCATGTCGCAAGATCAATTTTGCCATAGACTCATTGACAGGAAATACTTCATAGATACCTATACGTCCATAATACCCTGATCCACCACATGTCGTACATGCCTTCCCATCAGATCCTACCGTTTTGCCTCTGTAAAGCTTGATCGATTGACCCGCTGCCAACAGTGGCCCAAGAGTACTATGCATATCTGCCTGCACTTCCTCTGTAGGCTCATATTCTTCTTTACAAGATGGACATATGCGCCTGGTGATACGCTGTGCCACTACAGCATTGAGAGCACTGGCTATCAAAAATGGTTCAGCCCCTAAATCGATAAGACGGGGGATAGCTCCAGCAGCGTCATTGGTATGCAAGGTGGAAAATACCAAATGCCCCGTAAGTGCTGCTTGGATAGCCAGATCAACAGTCTCGCTATCACGAATTTCTCCTACCAGTATAATATTTGGATCTTGTCGCAAAAATGACCTGAGCCCAGTAGCAAAGTTTAGCCCAGCCTGAGGGTTGATCTGCACTTGGTTGACACCAGCGATCTGATACTCGACAGGATCCTCAAGCGTCATGATATTTACCTTTGCACTATTGAGCTTTGAAAGCACTGCATAGAGCGTGGTTGTTTTTCCAGAGCCAGTTGGTCCTGTGACCAAAATAATTCCATGAGGGCGCAGGATACTGTTTTCTAGGTTTTTGACAGCTAAACCCTTAATTCCTAAATCGTCAATTGTTGGTATACCGCCAGACTTTTTCAGTAACCGCATCACGATTTTTTCTCCATGTACAGTAGGCAATGTAGAAACGCGGAGATCTACTTCTTGATCACCCATTTTGAAATTAAAGCGACCGTCCTGTGGGATACGCTTTTCATCTATTTTCATATCAGAAAGGATCTTGATACGCGACACGACAGCATCATGGAGTCCCCGTGGAAGTGTGAGTCTCTCTTGCAAAATGCCATCCACACGGTACCGTACACGTGAGTCTCCAGGCTGTGGTTCTATATGCACGTCAGATGCACGGATACGGATAGCCTGCTCAAGGACTGCTGATACGATTTGGGCAATGGGCGCTTCTCGTATGACCTGATTGAGTCTGCCTGCTTCATACGTTTTGACTTGAAATGGAGTAGCCTCTTTGAGAGCAGCTGACACATCTACCCCTATATTTTGTGTATACGTCTCCTCAATGGCTGCCAAGATGTCGTCTTTGAGCGCCATGTGGGGCTTGATGGACTTACCGCTCTTGCGCTCAAGAAACTCGACCACCTGAAAGTCGAGTGGGTCAAGCATAGCAACAGCCAGAGTCTCTGTCGTCCTATCAAATTCAAACGGCACGAGTGTATACCGGCGCGCTACAGGCTCAGGGATGTATGAGACCACGTCAGGAGTTTTGGGCTTACTGGAAAGATTGACAAATGGAATTCCAAGAGACTCTGCCCGAGCTTTGGCAAGTTGCCCATCATCCACAATCCGTTTGCGGCGGATGACATCCTCAATTGCCGTCCCAGATGTGAGTGCCTCGGTATTTATCTCCGTGGCTTGTTCCTGCGTAAGCAGGTTGTTTGTCAAAAGGATCGTCAGTATGTCTTGGGCAGGCATAACGAATTTGTGTAACTCTCTACACGAAACATCCCGAAATGATTCGGGTACTCATATCATTATCAGCTACAACTTAGGTATAATGCAAGAGCTATGCATGCATATATTATTGAAGGTGACTCAACTACTGACCGTGAACAAAAACTTGCTGATATATTAAATCAAAGTCAAATTCAACCTATCGATCAACGCAAACTGGAAAAAGACGAAGAAAAACAAAGTATTGGAATCAAAGAAGTCCAACAATTTCTGGCATCAACCAATGTCAAACCAATAGCATCAGACTATCTCGCAATTATAATTAATGAATCACATCTACTCACAGAGGAATCCCAACAGACACTTTTAAAAACGCTTGAGGAACCGGGGCAACATATACATTTTTACCTACTTACCACACAAGCAGATGCACTCCTGGGAACCATCCAGTCACGGTGCCAAATTATTTCAGTACATCCAAAAATATCTACTGACGACAATTCACCGCTGATTACAACGCTTGTCCAATCCAAAAGCAGAGGAGACCTGCTCCAATTTGCAGAGACGATAGCAGGAGACCGCCAGGCAGCCCTATTCTGGATTGATACTCAACTGACCACAATAGGTGCAGCACTACTCAGAGTGACGACAACACAAGCCCAAAGACTCCAAATGACAAAAGCTGCTAAAATTCTCCTCAAGGCCAAAGACCATCTCCTTGCCAATGTGGGGTATCAGATGGAACTAGACGTGGCACTCTTGAAAATGAAAGCTTTGATTTCTGAATAAAGAATTCTAAAAACTTCATTTTTCCCTCCCCACCTAGACAACCCTCACCTTTTTTGTATAGAATAACTTGTATTGAGAAGACGAGCGATCATGCTCGTTTGTTTTTTTCTCTCAAGCCCGTTGCTCAAAACTGGTGAACATGATAGATTAATATCCTACACATGGCAGATACTTCTTACAATGCAGATCAAATCGTAGTGCTTGAGGGCCTGGAGCCAGTTCGTAAGCGTCCGGCAATGTATATTGGCTCCACCTCTCTGGCAGGCGTCCACCACTGCTTAAATGAAATCATAGATAACTCGATTGACGAGGCACTGGCTGGCTTTGCCAAAAACGTCTGGGTCACGATACATGAGGATCAAAGCGTTACCGTCCGTGACGATGGTCGCGGAATCCCCGTAGATCTCAATCCCAAGCACAAAGTATCAGCACTTGAACTCGTCATGACCAAACTCCACGCTGGTGGCAAGTTCGAAGGCCAAGCTTACAAAATCTCTGGCGGTCTCCATGGAGTAGGTGCTTCAGTCGTCAACGCACTTTCAACGCATGTCCATGTCGCCGTTCACCGCGATGGTGCTGTCTGGGAACAAAGCTACAAGAGAGGAATCCCCACCGGACAAGTCAAAAAAGGCGAAAAAATCCTAGACACTGGCACAACAACCACTTTCATGCCAGATACAGAGATCTTTACCCAGGGTATAGCCCTCAATTTTGAAACCGTCAAAAAACAGGTCAAAGACCGAGCATACTTGGTGGCCAAGCTCTACTTTCATCTCAAAGATGAACGGAGTGGTGAAGAAGCTAACTTTTACTTTGACGGAGGCATAGTTTCACTCGTGCGCTCCCTCAATCACAACAAGGTCGTGCTCCATGAGCCGATTTTTATCACAAAGACCAGTGATGACGAAAACATGATCATGGATGTGGCTATCCAGTACAATGATTCATTTTCTGAAAATGTCGAAAGCTTTGTCAATGTCATTCCCACAGCCGAGGGTGGTACTCATCTAACAGGATTTAAAATGGCCCTTACGCGCTCCATCAATGATTATGCCAAAAAAATTGGCGCGGTCAAAAATGGTGATGATGGACTGATTGGCGATGATACGCGTGAGGGTCTGACTGCAGTGGTGTACATGAAGATGCCCTCCCAAAACCTCCAGTTTGAGGGTCAAACCAAAGGAAAACTTGGAAATGCCGAGGTCACACCTTTTGTTCAGTCAGCAGTCAAAGAAGGTCTCGATACATATTTTGAAGAAAACCCCAGTGAGGGCAAACGCATCCTTGAAAAAATCTTTTTAGCTGCCAAAGCCCGTCTCGCTGCAAAAGCTGCCAAAGATGCCATCATCCGCAAGGGGGCTCTAGAGGGCGCAACCCTCCCTGGCAAGCTCGCCGACTGCCAAGAAAAAGATCCTTCCATCTCAGAACTGTTTATCGTAGAGGGAGACTCAGCAGGTGGATCTGCCAAACAAGGTCGTGATCGCAAATTTCAAGCGATTCTCCCGCTTCGTGGTAAAATTCTCAATACCGAAAGAGCCAGACTAGACAAAATCATCGAATTTGAAGAACTCAAGGCGTTGGTAATTGCTCTTGGTATGGGAATAGGTGAAAGTCTCAATCCTGACAAGCTCCGCTACCACCGCATCGTCATCATGACCGATGCTGACGTCGACGGCGAACATATCATGACGCTCCTGCTCACATTCTTTTTCCGCCACATACCATACATTATTGAAAAGGGACACCTGTATATTGCCCAACCTCCTCTTTACAAAATCACCATTGGCAAAAATTCCTTTTATGCCTACTCAGATGAAGAGAGAGATGAGATTGTGAAGGAACACAAGACAGACAAGGGGATTCCCAATATCCAGCGCTACAAGGGCTTAGGAGAAATGAACCCTGAGCAGCTCTGGGAGACGACCATGAATCCCAAAAATCGTGTCATGAGGCGAGTTGACAGCAGTGATGCAGCAGCAGCAGATCAGGTGTTTAGTATGCTTATGGGTGATGAGGTTCCCCCAAGGAAACGCTTCATCCAAACGCATGCGAAATCGGCAACATTGGATATATAATAATGAAGCCGATTTCGTCCTGAGCCTGTCGAAGGACATACAAGAGTTTAGGGTTTAGGGTTTAGAGTTTAG
>CAZPNL010000013.1:26691-28784 GCA_964588145.1 uncultured Gammaproteobacteria bacterium | reverse complement strand
GCCTTTTGGCGAAAATTCAGCATGACGATTTTAAAATATGTCTTCCTGAACTCGATTCAGGATCAATGCAATCGTACCGATGATGATTTGCCTTTTGGCGAAAATTCATCATAACGAACTTAATCAGATTCTGGACAAGACGGGTACCAACAGGTAACCCGTCAAGCCAGAATGACGATTGCGTAAATATATCATCCTGAGCTTACTTCAGGATCAATCAGGATTATCATCATTAGTATAGTACAAATCATCCTTAGCGTTTTAATGCTCTAAATTTTGCCCACAGACACAAAAGAGCTTGTACGGTAAAATAAGTGAGTGAAAAACATTATCGCCCTTCTCAAGCTTTGTAAACCACTCCATGGGCTTTTGCTTCGCGTAGCATCACTCATCGTATTGGGAACGCTTCTGGCTCTTGTGGCGCCGCTATTGTCCAAATCTATAGTAGATCAAGTAGTGGCACAGGTCCAAACAGGAAATGGAAATCTGAATCTCCTCATTAGTCTTGTGATTGCCTCATTTGTGGCCAGTGTTGGAAGTATACTGACTCAGGCCTTTAGTGAACGACTAGGAGACACGTTTGCAGGAAAAATTAAAAAATATCTGACCGAAGTTTTTTACGACAAAGCTTTTACTCTCGCCCAATCCTACTACGACACCAATCTCTCTGGAAAAATTATCAATCAGCTCGTACGCGGTATCGACACTATCAATCGATTTCTCAATGCCGCGACAAACTTTATCATCCCCATGTTTTTACAGAGTTTCATCATCGTTGCGGTGCTTGCCAAATACGACTGGCCAGTAGCTGTTTTTATAGCAGCACTATTTCCTATTTATATATTGTTGTCACACAAGTCTACGACTCTGTGGGGTAAAGAGGAGCAGGCAAAAAATAAAATAGATGATACGGTCAGAGGGCGTATCCAAGAGGTGATAGCCAACATGAGCTTGGTCAAAAGCTATACACATCAGGTTGATGAGTATGAATTTGTCTCAAAAAATCTCGAGCAAAGCAACATTATTTACGGGAGACAAAGTAAGACATTTCATTATTATGATTTCCTCAGGCAGTTAGCGCTTCAGATCACGCTTTTTGGTGTGAATAGTTTTGTGTTTTGGAATGCATTCAATGGACATTTGTCGCTTGGAGAAACTGTGTTAATACTCCAGATGGTCAATCAGGCTCGTATCCCGCTTTTTGCCATGTCCTTCATCCTCACGCAGCTCCAGATGGCAGAAGCTGGATCAAAAGAATATTTGGAAATTCTAGCACTTCCATCCAAAGAGGAGTACAAAAAGTTTTCCCATACTAGTCCTCGTATCAAAAATCCTACGATAGAGTTTAAAAATGTCGAATTTTCTTACGAATCATCTGGGACAGTACTGTCTGACGTGTCATTTAAAATAGAAGCAAATGAGTCTGTGGCACTCGTAGGGCACTCTGGCGCCGGAAAATCTACCATCATAAACCTCATATTAAAATTTTATGAGCCAACTGGTGGCAATCTCTATATGGCAGGGAAAGCCTACAGTGCATATGATCACAGTACCATCCGCAACAACATATCGCTCGTATTTCAGGAAAACGAGTTGTTTTCCTCGTCTGTGCATTATAACGTGGCGTATGGTAGGCCTGATGCGAGCGAGGCAGATATCGTGCGCGCACTCAAGCTTGCTAACGCCTATGACTTTGTACAAAAGTTACCAGATGGCATAAATAGCGAAATCGGTGAGCGTGGCGTCAGGCTTTCAGGTGGGCAAAAGCAGAGGCTTCAGATAGCGCGAGCAATACTGAAAGACGCACCCATACTTATTCTTGATGAAGCCACCTCAGCGCTAGATGCCAAGAGTGAGAAAGAAGTTCAGGATGCACTTGAGGTACTTATGCAGAAGAAACTCGTGATCGTTATTGCTCACAGATTTTCGACCATTCAAAATGTAGACAAAGTCATCGTGCTTGATAAAGGCAAAATTGTCGACTACGACAAGCCCACAGAGCTTGCCAAGAAAAAAGGTCCATATGCTGAGCTCCTCAAATATCAAGTAGATGGCAATAAAAAACTTCTAGAAAAGTTTGAGATATATTAGAC
>CAZPNL010000013.1:25428-26591 GCA_964588145.1 uncultured Gammaproteobacteria bacterium | reverse complement strand
GCAGATACTGGCGACAAAACTTCATCTTGAGAAACTGCAAAAAACGCTCGAACATTTCGTAGGGTACACAAATAAGGAAAAGAATATTGTCTTGCTTACTCCAGGACAAGATGCTGACTTTCATTGTTTTGGATCCTCAGTCTCCCGTGTAGGAAAAGTGCATGCTGCACTTGCCACAGCAGAGCTTATCAGTGAATTTAGACCAAAGTGTTTGATAAATGCGGGGACCGCAGGAGGCATCAAGTCTGCAGGTATGCATGTAGGTGATATCGTTGTGGCAAGCCATGTATGCGCACATGATATGCATATTCCTATTGATGGGTATCGTCAGTATGGGCAAAGACGCATTTCATTGCCAGATTACAAAAAGCTTTCATTTCTAAAATCTGAATATAAGGTGGGTGTGGTAAGTAGTGGTGATTCATTTTCAACTTCGTTAACAGAGTGGGATGTTTTGCGAAATAGTAACGCAATCGCCAAGGAAATGGAAGCATTTGGGGTAGCCTCCACTGTTGAAATGATGGGGTATACAAATCCTGTTTATGTCATTAAATCCATAACAGATGTAATATCACCAGACTCAAATGAAATCACCTCATCCGAAGATTTTAGCAAGAATTTTACACTTGCCATGCATAAGCTTTCTGATTTTGTGGCAGAAATCGTATCGCAGAAGGAATTGATTGTTTAGTATTTTTACGCTCCGTATAGCACAGCCAGAAGTGGCAGGAGCATCCCAAAGAGGCCAAGGCCTATTGCAATCACGAGTGCACCAACGACATAAAAGTTGGTAGCAGTTTGGCTCGGTGGCTTGTTGTAAGGCGGTAAAAGTATAAAAAGACCCAATATTCCCATTGCAAGATAAATACTTATACTTGATACCAGTGGAATCTGTTTTCCAACCCGAAATATCTCATCCGTGAGCTTGGAGTAGACCGTCAGATACGTAAATGCCACAAACGCAAGCCATGCTCCACACCACAGTCTCCGGACAGAATTTGATTGCTGCATATTGATTAACTATATTGTAGCAAAGATTGGAGTTATTTATTCAACTATGCAGAATCACAAAAAGTACATTAATTATATTGAATTTCGAAAGGATTGAGCTTATTTAACACGTCATTTCGAACGAATGTGAGAAATCTCGACCGTATTTAGTT
>CAZPNL010000013.1:18434-25328 GCA_964588145.1 uncultured Gammaproteobacteria bacterium | reverse complement strand
AGAGACTTGCTTGTCTCGCCGTAATCCCGCATTTGCGGGATGAAGGCGGAAACTCTCGAACCACACCCCGACGATCCTTCGGATGTCGGGGTAAACGCACCCCCAGCGGTGCATTCCTTTTCTGTTGGTCGGGACGGAGAGACTTGAACTCTCAACCACACGCACCCCATGCGTGCATTCTACCAATTGAACTACGTCCCGAAAGTCAATTTAAATAGGGAAAAGTTAAATGGAAAATTGAGTAAAACTATTTAACTCTTGTATTTTAGCACCAGTTGTGGAAAAATTGCCACACTTGTATATCAACATTATATATGTATTGATGACAAGACGATAAAGAGTAAACCTGCTCAATGAAAAGGAGTGTGTATGTCACAAGATGCAAAACTTCAAGCTATCAAGCTTGCGATGGAACAGATAGAGAAACAGTACGGCAAAGGTTCCATCATGAAGCTCGGTGAAAAAAACGCCGCGCGATTTAGTGTAGAGGTCATCCCCACTGGTATATTACCCCTGGATCTTGCTATCGGCGCTGGCGGTTTGCCACGCGGTCGTATCATCGAGATCTACGGACCCGAGGCCTCTGGAAAAACTACCGTGTGTCTCTCGGTTATTGCTGAAGCACAAAAAGCAGGTGGTACTGCAGCTTTTATTGATGCAGAGCATGCACTTGATCCTGTGTGGGCAGAGACACTCGGCGTAAAGCTTGACGATCTACTCATTTCTCAACCAGATACTGGTGAACAGGCTCTGGAGATCACCGAGACGCTTATACGAAGTGGCGGAATTGATATCATCGTCATCGACTCTGTGGCAGCACTCGTGCCACGTGCAGAGATCGAGGGCGAGATGGGTGATAGTGTCATGGGTATGCAAGCCAGACTCATGTCTCAGGCACTACGGAAACTTACTTCGGCTATCTCTCGTTCAAAGACAGTAGTGGTGTTTACCAATCAGCTGCGTCAAAAGATTGGCGTCATGTTTGGGAACCCCGAGACGACACCCGGAGGACTAGCGCTTAAGTTTTACGCCAGTATCCGCATGGATTCACGCAAAATCGAGTCACTCAAAGATGGTGATAAAGTCATAGGTAGTCGCCACAGAGTGCGAGTCGTCAAAAACAAAATCTCACCACCATTTCGCGTGGCCGAGTACGATGTGATGCACGACGGCATCTCTCGCGAGGGCGGCATCCTGGATGTAGGACTAGAGCTTGGGATCTTGTCAAAATCAGGAGCATTTATCAAATACGGTAGTCAAATGCTCGGCCAAGGCCGTGAGGCAGCCAAACTGTACCTCAAAGAAAATCACAAAGTGACCAAAGAGATTACAGATGCAGTCTGGAAAGCTGTAAAGGCTGGGACCCCTGTGGCAAAAGTTGCACCACCTGCAGAAGAAGAAGCATAAGGTGGCAGAGCGAAATAAGATTTAGGATTTTTGATACACGAGCCCCGCCGACACAGGCGGGGCTTTGGGAGAGAGGCATGTTATGGAAGGTGATGATCTATATCGGTATCTCATGGATGGGGCGCTGCGATTTGTTGCCATCAGACTACGAAGCAAAAAAGAAGTTCACGACTACCTCCAAACGCGTGCCAAAAAACAAGAATCCCCAGATGCGCAAGTTCAAGTAGGAAAGGTTTTGGAGAGACTCCTTGAAATGGGGTATGTGGATGACGCCAAATTTGCTCAGTGGTGGGTGACAAGTAGGCGCGGAGCCAAACCCAAAGGAAAAGCCATCATAGAGCAAGAGTTAAAGTTCAAGGGCGTGAGCCCTGCTACCATAAAAGAAGCCATCCAAGCCGTCGAAAGCGACGGAACGACAGAGATTGAGGCTGCGCAAAAGGCCGTTGACCGCATCAAATACCGTTGGGACTCTCTCCCTGAGAGAGAAAGACGCCAAAAAGCCTACGTGTGGCTTGTGGGACATGGATTTTCCTCCGAAATAGCCTCAAAAATCACGCGTTCCATTGACCAGGTGCCTGAAGAATAGTATAATGTTTGTTGAGCCTTGTCCTGGAACTATCAGGGCAACCAAGGCTAAAATATTGGAAATTAACAGCGTTATCAATCAATTTTTGGCTATGCATTATTCAGCCACAGTATCCTCATTTCAGATTGATTCTCATACCTAAGCCTTTGTTGGTGGGTGTGTTGTAGCTTGTTTTTCTCCTTATTCTTAGCTTTGCTGGACTCATATTATATGTTTGATGTTTTAAAAACTCTCTCTGGGATCGTTACTCCCAAAAAATCAGGTGCGACACATAAAGCCAAACCAGCTACACAGCCAGCTGTCCAAAAGCAAGCAGTTCCCGCGCCAAAGCCAGTCGTCCAGCCTGTAGCTCTAGTAGCACCTGTGGTGCCCACAGTAGATATGGCAGCAGTGGCTGCCGCTCGTGCAGAGCTTCTGGAGGCACAAGCCAAAGCGCGCGAAGTAGTATTTGATGCCAAAGACGAAGCCCACAAGATCCGTCGCCAGGCAGAGGACGAAGTGCGAAAGCTGGTAGAAGAAGCACGTCGAACTCTTGAGGGCGTCGAGCGTCGTGAAGGGTCTCTAGAGGAACGCGAAAAACGCGCACGTCAGATCGAGGAGCAAATTGAGAAAAATCGTGTAGAGATTGAAAAGGCTAAGGCAGAGGCAGTTACAAAACTACAAAAAGTAGCCCACTTGAGTGAAGTAGACGCCAAAAACCAGCTCCTCTCAGAGCTCCAAGAAAAGCTCAAAGAGGATATGGCAAAGGTCATAGTTGACGCGACAGCCAAAGCCAAAGAAGAAGCAGATCTGAAGGCTCGCGAGATACTCGTCGACGCCATGCGTCATGGGTCTACTGATTATGTGGCTGAGTACACGGTGTCTGTTGTGAAGCTCACTGATGATGACATGAAAGGTCGCATCATCGGCAAAGAAGGCCGCAATATCCGCGCCTTTGAAACAGCCACAGGCGTAGACGTGGATCTCGATCAGGAAGGTGTCATTCGTCTCTCGTGCTTTGATCCAGTGCGTCGCGAGATTGCCCGCGTATCTCTGGAGCGTCTCATGCGAGATGGCCGTGTACAACCGGGACGAATCGAGGAGATCATAGAGCAAGTCAAAAAGGAGCTCGAACGCATCATGTTTGAAGAGGGTCAAAAGCTCTGTCATGCAGTGGGGGTCTACAATCTCCCCGCGCCACTTGTGGCACTGTTAGGAAAATTCAAATACCGCTACTCCTATGGGCAAAACATGATCGCCCATACCCTTGAGGAAACCAAGATCGGTATTGCCATAGCCCACGAAGTAGGGGCTGATGTAAATATCGTCAGACTCGGCTGTCTCCTCCATGACATCGGTAAAGTCATCATGGACAAAGAAGGTAGTCACGTCGATCTAGGCGTTGAGATCCTCAAAAAGTATGGTCTACCTACCAAGGTAGTAGACTGTGTGGCTCAACACCATGAGGACAAAGCGTTTTCGTCACTCGAGTCAGTACTCGTCTATATCGCTGATGCGATATCTGGTGGCAGACCCGGTGCTCGGTATGAAAATTATGATGAGTATGTCAAAAGACTCACAGATCTTGAGGGCATAGCTAAGGCCAAAAAAGGTGTTAAAGAGACCTTTGCCTTTCAAGCTGGACGCGAGCTACGCGTACTGGTTGATCCTGGGCAAGTGGATGACGCCACATCAACTCTTATGGCCCGAGAGATCAAAGAGGAGATTGAGCAAAAACTCACCTATCCTGGACAGATCAAGGTCATCGTCATCCGTGAGCTGCGTACGACCGAAACAGCCAAGTAGTGAGAGGTACGTTTGACGTTGGTCGTTTGAGGCCTGAGATAAGTGTGAAAAATATTTCTTGTCAGGTTTCAGGTGTCAGGTGTCACGAAAAATAATTCATCAAGGGGACCCCTTGCTGAATTTTTTGTGACCGCAAGGGGTCCCCTTACAAATAATTCACACATTATCCAAACCAATTTTTAGAAACAGTGAATTTGAACTTCTAAAAACTTCCTAAGCTATTTTTACTATATAGCGTAATTTTCATTGTGAAGAACAGCTCACTTACAATTTAGTTCTTATTTTTTTGACTTGTTCTATTAATTAAATTTCCACAGGACTAGCAAAAGCCCCTAAAAACCACAGCCTCATGCAATTAAAATTATTACCATGTGTTATAATCTCGCCTATGTCACAAGTTGAGGCGCCAGAACGCACGAAAGATCTAATCATACAAAACGCAGTAGAAGCAATAAATGCAGATTTAGCTGCACTTCCTACAGGTATTCCACTAGTTGATCATTTTAAACAGTGCGCACAAATAGATGAGGAAAAGCTGAAAAAAGATCCAGAAACCGAACTTTTTTTTGCTGGATTAAACTTAATACATGCCAAAGCGCACGCAGGTGCGTGTCCACAATTAATAAAAGTTCAATTTGGTCCCGAAGTGAGCAATTATGGTTTTATTTATAAATCTGAGGATACAAATGAAATCTCGCCACATAAAGTTGACTTATTACAAGAGTTCGTATCAGGGTATAAGGTTGTATCTCACAAAATGCCAGCTGTGTACAGACTATTAGGTCAAAAATACATGCGTAAATGGCTTGAAAATGAATATAATTTACCTCGCCACGCTACAGAGAGCCAATTTTTAGATTTATTAGAAGTTATGCATAATCCAATGCCCATTCTAATACCTTTTGATCATTATGATTCACAAAGAAATATGGTTGGTGATTTGATGCATTTTCCTAAAGAATTGGAAAGAAAACCTTTCAATTATTTAAAAGCAAATCAATTTCCACCAACAATATGGGTATCAACTCGTGATCAAAACGATTACCCACGATTTTTAGTGAACGCGTCACGGCAATATTTTATTCCAGTCTCTTCAATGAGTCATAATTTATCTTGTCATGAAGCCGCTCATTTAGAAGTTGGAGATCCAATAATTTCAGTAATTAAAAATGGAGAAGCACATAGTTGGATTACAGAAGCTCTGGCAATTTATTTGGGAGAATCATATAGATATCATAGGCTTATACTTTTAGAATCAGTTCCTGAAATTAGGGACGCAATTGTAAGGAATTATGATCATCATTTCCTTCTATTTTTAGCGCTTGCTGCTAAATTAGAATTCGAATTGACCGGTTCAAGTGACATAAGCGATGATTTTCAGGTTGGTGTCCTAGAAATACTCCGTCGTCTTTCACAAAAAGCAGATGATGTACTTCTAGATCCCTCAAAAGCTGTCCAGGAGCCTATGGATTTGCTAATAGTGGTTGACCCTACGTTAGATCAACCTGAGCAAAGGCTTATATTAGAAAGCATTATGGCGAATTTAGTAGAGTGTGGGAGAGTTTTGAAAAAACAGTTGGCAGCAAAAGCTTTAGATTAGGATTGGCGCCACTTATATTTACACATACCCCAACGCACTGAGCATAAATCCATCTATGATCTCTCCATTTTTGGCCATGGTTTTGACTTCTGTGAGGGGCAAAGATTTAATCTCAACTACTTCACCGCCGGAGTGCTCGTGTGTGGCTTTTTGAAGTTCCACATCAGTGATGTGGGCGATAAAAACTGTGGCTTTTTGTGTGGAGAGGGCTGGAACTGGATGAAAAGTCCCTACCTTCGTAAGCTTTGTGGCTTTAAGTCCTGTTTCTTCAAACAGTTCGCGTGTGGCTCCGTCAGTGAGAGACTCATCAGCATCTACTGACCCACTTGGAAATTCCCACGAGTATTCTTTGATCGGGTAACGGTAAACATTTACGAGTAGCGTCATACCTGTGGGAGAAAGGGGGACGACAATGACGCTATCAGCGCGCTTCACGAGAGAATACACACCTTGATCTGTAGTGTCCTCGACAACCGTGAGAAATCTATTGGCATAGATAGTTTTGGAGTGTAGTGTTTTGAGCTTTGACATGAATTAAGTATACAGTAATGTATTTGATTATGTTTGCAAATTCGGCAGAAAAAGTTGTCATATTTGGTGTCGGGATCAAGTTATTACTAATTTGATGCTTATTATATATCAGAATGTTAAGAAAATAAGAGGTCAGCATAGCATAATTCGGAATTGTCATCCTGAATTTATTTCAGGATCAGATCGATTGAATTGAACTGATGCTGAAACAAGTTCAGCATGACGTACTAGAAAGGATCATATGAATATAGGTATATAATATAATTGTTAATATATGATCATAGCAGTTGGTTCTACAAATCCTACCAAAATTAAGCCTGTTGAAGAAGTATTTAACAACTATTTTGGTAATGTGGAAGTGATTGGTACTGCCGTAGATTCTGGCGTGTCTGAGCAACCCATGAGTGACGATGAGGCATATAGAGGTGCCCTCAGTCGTGCCACACAAGCAATCAAAAGCGTTAAAGATGCCGATTATGGAGTAGGCGTAGAGGGAGGTCTGCGAAAAACCTCTTACGGCTGGATAGAAAACTCGATGGTGGTGATTATTGATACAAAGGGAAAAGTGGGAATAGGCAATTCTGCAGGCATAGTGCTTCCGGAGTCAATAATTGCGCTCATTCAAAAAGGTGCAACGCTTGAAGAGGCGATAGATACACTCTGCGGCACAGAAAAAATTGGTGAAGGTATCGGCATGTTTGGAGTGATGACTAATGAGTATGTGACACGTGCAGAGGGCGTGAGACACGGGGTAGCATTTGCTCTCGCCAGATTTTTACATCCAGAAATGTATGTAAAGTAATTCCAAATTACTTTATTTACTAGGTCATCGGAAAAAATAAGTTCGTATTTCTGGCTTAACGGGTTACCAGCTGGTACCCTTCTTGTCTAAAATCTGAAATCTTTTGTCATTCTGGCTTGTCCAGAATCTGAGCTATGATAATGCTGATGCTGATTCGCCATGTGGCGAAAAGTTCAGCATGAC
>CAZPNL010000013.1:0-18334 GCA_964588145.1 uncultured Gammaproteobacteria bacterium | reverse complement strand
GGAGTTTCTAAGAGGTCAGAATTGTGACGAGGAATTTATCCAAAAAATCATAGAAATTATTACACATGTCTCTTTTAAAGGCGCAGGTGTGCCTACTCCCATGAGGACTCTAGAGGGAAAAGTAGTACAGGATGCAGATAGACTTGATGCGCTGGGAGCTATAGGAATTGCGAGGACTTTTATGTATGCCGGATCTAAGGGTAAACAGATGTATGATCCAACAGTGCAGCCGACACTGCATGATACATTTGCAGCCTACCAACATGGATCGCACGGTATAGGGCACTTTTATGAAAAATTACTGCTTCTCAAAGACCGGATGAATACGGAGACTGCAAAAAATATTGCTCAAACAAGACACGAAGTGATGGAAAATTTCCTCAAACAGTTTCATGCAGAATGGAACCAGGAAGATTTCTTGTAAATAAATGAAATGGTTACGGAATGATTGATACTAAAGTCATAAGTGTGTCATTCTCGACTCAATCGAGAATCAGGTAGGTGATTTTAGCTTGATTCCCGTTTTCCTGCCTGCCGGCAGGCAAGCACGGGAATGGCAAATGTGCGAGTATACAGAATGAATTATTTAAGTGTATGTAAGAGTTGCACATAGTGAGGATAATTTGTATAAACCAAATAACCATTAAGAATTAGTAATCCTGGAAATAACAACCCCTTCTCAATCATTCCCCCTGTTGTGACGCGCAGTGCTTTCCATGGCGGTATACCAAGTCTGACGGGTATAGGAAAGAGCCACGGAACTCCTTCTTTTGTAAGAGAATCAGCTATGAGATGCGATGCATACCCTATGATAAATCCATACCAAACTATAGTCATATCAACAAGCACTATAGAGCTTATTGATGTTAGAAGTAGTTTAAGGAGATAGCATATGAGTGCCATACCTAGCAGTGAATGTGAAAGCACTCTGTGCGAGCCGAGGAACGGTTGGACAATTCTCCCTACAATCGATCCGGCAGGGAGTATCTGCCAAAAGCCATTGGTCGGCTGATCAATATCCGGGATGAGTCCACCTATGAAGGTGCTGCCGCATGCCATGACGGCTGTAGCCACAGACATGTTCGGAACTGTTTGCGTGACTAAAATTATATTTAACAGTGTGAATGCGAAAAGATCATGCGTGCGTTCGGTCATATAATTTGTAGTGGTCAGTATAGCGCAATTTCAGGTTCAATATTTATTGAATGATTTATGCATTGTCGATACGTGAAAAATAGTATTTCATAGGTGAAATAGCGTGTAATACCGATTTGTATAGTTTGATATATTGACAGTACGCTCTATATTTCTTACATTGCTTCTAATAGATTGTCGTATCAATCTAGTAAAAAATTTTTCTTGTTCTATCCCTCTGTCCAGAAGGAGGTGAGTGAAAAATGACAAAAGCAGATTTAGTAGAGGTGGTTGCAAAGAAAGCCAACCTAACTGCAAAAGCTTCCCGCGAAGCCGTACAAGCAGTATTTGGATCTATCACCGATTCACTCAAGAAAGGTGACAAGGTCGTGGTTACGGGTTTTGGAACATTTATGGTCCGTTCCCGCAAATCCCGCACAGGACGCAATCCACAAACTGGAAGTCCTATCAACATCCCAGCTCGCAAAACCCCAGGGTTTACCGCTGGTAAAGCTCTCAAAAAAGTTGTTCGTTAACGCGAATGCTTTTTACGAAAGTCGCATGAGTCCTCCTCTGCATTATGCGAGGAGTCTCTTGCGTTTCTGAGGGATGAATTTATACGTAATTATAGTCTTCTGCTATACTGACCTTCTAGAACATTTCAAACCGGCGCATATATGATCATCGAAGCATCTCATTTATACAAAACCTTTAAAGTCAGTAAAAAAACGACAGGCATAGCAAGTGCCATCGGCTCCTTTTTTCACAGAAAGTATGAAGAGGTGCATGCTGTGCGTGATGTGTCCTTTCAAATAGATGAGGGCGAACTCGTAGGTTTCATAGGTCCAAATGGTGCTGGCAAAACCACAACGCTCAAATGTTTGTCAGGGCTCATCCTCCCAAGTGATGGCACGGTCCGAGTCATGGGGTATGCGCCGTTTGACCGCAAAAAAGATTTTCTCAAAAAACTCTCTCTTGTGATGGGACAAAAAAATCAGCTCTGGTGGGATCTGCCTGCACAAGATACATTTCTCCTCAATAAAGCCATCTATGAGATTGAAGATAAGCAGTACAACAAGACACTAGGAGAGCTGGTTGAGCTTCTTGATGTTGGTAAGTTACTTTCAACCCAGGTACGTAAGTTGTCACTGGGAGAACGTATGAAAATGGAACTGATTTCTTCGCTTTTACATACTCCAAAAGTGCTATTTCTTGATGAGCCTACTATAGGACTAGATGTGGTCATGCAAAAACAGTTACGAGACTTTATTCGCACGTACAATACAAAGCATAATTCCACGATTCTCCTCACATCACATTATATGGAAGACGTACAGCAGCTGGCTAAACGCGTCATCATCATCGATCACGGCTCAGTGCTTTATGACGGACTTCTGGAAAAACTCTTTGATACCTTTGCCACCCATAAAAAAATATCAGTGCAGATAGACAAAAAAGTGTCGCTCGCAGAATTAAAAAAGGTCGGTCCAGTAGAAAGCTACGATTTTCCAAGAGTCGTCTGGCAAGTACCCAGAGCGAAGACAAAGCTTCGTTCGACACAGATCCTCAAATCATTTGCAGTCACCGATCTCACAATTGAGGAGCCAGACATCGAGGAAGTCATCCGCGATGTCTTTAGTCGAAAAAATCAGCAGATGATGAAGAGTGAATTTTCTGAGCAAAAATGAATTTTAAAATTTGTGTGTAATTCTAAAATCTCGTCATGCTGAACTCGTTTCAGCATCAGTATGATTAAGAGCCATGTGAATAGTTGTGATCTTGAAACCCGCCTTGCCCGCTTCGCCAAAGCCTCAGCGCGGCGAGCCGGCGAAGCAGGTAAGTTCAGGATGACAAAGAATACATAGCTCAAATTAATTCAAAAATTTCACAGCAAATTTTTCAATATTTCAAATAACTATATGAAAAAATACTTTGGACTATTTCGTTTTGCTGTCAGAAACGGGTTTGCATACCCTGTGGTGCAATTTATCTGGGTTGGGTTTTCCTATCTCGGGGTATTTATGATGTCCACAGTCTGGTCCAGTGCATTTGCATCCAGTGGGAGTATCGCCTCTGGTATGAGTCGGGAGGCAGTGCTCGATTATTATGTCCTGGTGGGCATGCTCACGCCGTTTCTGTTTTCAAATGTATCTCGCAAAATTACAATAGATGATTTTAAAGATGGCGGCCTCTCAAATTATCTTTTGCGTCCCTATCCATATATCGGTGCGATCCTTACCCGTGAGATTGGGTGGAGGGTGGTGCAGGGAGTCATCGCATTGCCCGTAGGTGCACTCCTGGTATATTTCCATTGGGAAAGTTTATCTCAGGTATTTTCACATGCGTCTATCGTTCCATTTCTGATTTCACTTCCAGCTGCATACTGCATATCTTACATGTTGCAGTTTAGTATAAGCATGATCGCATTTTGGATCAGTGAAATGAATGGGTTTATAGAATTTGTTTCGATCGTACGATCATTACTGTCGGGGTTATTGATTCCAATCTTTTTTCTTCCCAATTCTCTGCAGCAGATTGTGATGTATACACCGTTTTACTATAATTTGGCATTTCCGATTCAACTCTTGCGCGGTGTGCTTGATACTTCGCAGATTATGCACGGTTTTGTCGTCTGGGGAGTGTGGTGTCTTCTTTTATATATAATTTATAAAGTACTTTGGAAATATGGACTGGGAAATTTTTCTGCAGTAGGTAGGTAAATAATTACAATTAATAAATAATTTAGAAAAAAGTCATGGTCATGTCATACTCGACCTGATCAAGAATCGGTCAGAGTGACTTTTACTTGATTCCCGCTTTCCAGCCTGCTGGCAGGCAGGCACGGGAATGACAAATTGAAATAAGCTAAGTCATAATCAGCAAGTTGATTTTTCAAACTAGATATGTTGTATCTCAAATTAATCTTGCAGTACATAGAAGTCAACGTGCGACTGCTGACGATATATCGGGCAGATTTTCTCAATTCGCTCGTAGCAACACTAGGATGGATATCCCTTTCAGTCATAGGTGTTACATTTATCACAGATCAAGCTTCAACTGTAGGCGGATGGAATAGATATGAACTCTATCTCATGATGGGTGGATACAGTATGATGACTGGGATTTTTTACTTTTTATTTCCCAGAAATTTTTACCGGTTTACCAATCTCATCCGAGACGGGCAACTGGACGGTCTGCTCCTCAAGCCCGTGGATACGCAATTTTTGTCTACCATGGGGCAAATCAGCGTAGCGCAAATCGGGAGATTTCTGTTTGGTATGGGACTTATCGTATATTCAATTGGACATGTCTCAACTGTGGTGTCATTGCAAAATATTTTACTGTCAATCCTTTTTTTAATTTGCTCAGTTGTAATATTGTATGCATTTTGGTTTACTCTGTGCACGTTGGCAATTTGGCTTACTGATATCACAAATATTATCGATGTACTGTATGAGTTTACGGGATTTTCCAGATACCCATCAGATGTGTTTTCGGTCTTGCCACCTATCTTATATGATTTACTGCTGCCGTTAACGGTGCTTGTGATGTTTCCCGTCAAGGCGCTGTTAGGCAGATTGGACCCTCTCTTTCTGGCGCTGATGATTGCCGCAGCTACAGCATCTCTCTTGTTTTCACGAGCATTTTGGAAATTTGCCTTGAGATTTTATACAAGTGCTTCTAGTTGACTTTTACACCCGAGGGTGTAGTACACTGATAGTATGCCACCCAAATCAAAACTGCTCAGTGATATAGATCTTTCCGATGACGAGAGTCAAAAAGCTCCCGCAGAACCTCCCAAAGTGACGCAAGTAGTAGAAGTAGTTGAGGATGAAACGGAGTTCTCCCAGGATGTAGGCACGACCTTGCCAGATGAAGAAGTGGAATCAGAATTTGCCTCAGACAATCTCAAACAAGTAGAGTTTGAACCTCGCGCAAAGGACGAAGATAAAGAGATAGAGTTTGAAGACGCAGAAATATCGGAAGATGAAGAGCAAAAATCCGTAAAAGCGCATGTAGATTTGGACAAAGAGCTTACAACAGACGGGGACGAGGAGACTGACAATGAGTCAGAGGCGGAAACTGACAACGAAGAGATAGATGAAAAGGAGAAAAAAGAAGCCGAGGTCATGCATGAGCTGTTTGATAAAGATGCAAAAGTGGGATATCCAGAGATCACAGAACACAAGAGTAATTTTTTTAAAACAGTAGTGACCTGGTCTGTCCTCGTATTTTTGGGAGCGATTTTACTAGGCGCTCTCCTGGTCTTTTTCCTCAGGGGCAACAGCACAGTCACGACGGGTAATATATCTACTCCAGCACCCACACAGTCTGCTGTTAATACAACGCCTGAGGTGACACTATCCCCAACTCCAGCTGCAGATATCGATAAATCAGATATCACTGTAGATATTCTCAATGGAGGGGGAGTCAAAGGTGCAGGCGCCAAGATGAAAGCACTTTTAGAAAAAGAAGGCTACAAGATAGGAAATGTTGGAAATGCGGAGGAATATTCCTACGAAGAAACTGAAATAGTTGTTAAAAAAGACAAAGAAACCTATCTAGAGCTTCTCAAAAAAGATTTGAGCGCAGACTACACTGTAGGCAAAGCCACCACAGGCGCATTTGCTGGCACAGCAGATGCCCAAGTGATCGTAGGAAAGAAATAATCCGAAACTTTTCTCCTGTATTAACTCTCCTCAGGACGTATCTGATGTATATTTGATACAATTACACCACCCAAATTTGCAAGGGGTATATTTGTATTATGAAATTTTATATTAATACTTTTGGCTGTCAGGCAAATGAGGCAGATAGTGAGCGCATCGCAGCTCTCTACAAAGCACGAGGATACACAAAATCTCGTAGCATGAAGCAGGCAGATGACATCGTCATCAATACCTGCATGATTCGTGAATCTGCGGAAAACCGTGTGTACGGACTGGTACACAATCTCTATCTGGAAAAACAAGCGGGACGCAATGTAAAAGTGGTTGTAACAGGCTGTATGGTAGGAATGGCTGCGCGAGAAAAATCCGGCAAGATGCTTGCCACGCTGGCAAAGCGCATGCCCGGGGCAGATGAGTTTTTACCTATAGAAGAAGTTGGGTTTGATCATGCCCCACTTCGTGGGAACAAAAAACATGCATGGGTGCCTATCAGTAACGGTTGTAATAATTTTTGTACATTTTGTGTCGTGCCATTTACCCGCGGTCGAGAGATTAGCAGGCCGTTTGATGACATAGTAATGGAAGCCACAGAGCTCGCCCAAAAAGGCTACAACAAGATTACCCTTATTGGCCAAAATGTAAACTCCTACGGTGCAGATCTGGTAGCCGGGGAAGCAAATATCCAAGTGATGCGAGACTTGGATGGAAAAACCTTTTTTCAATCAGCTGCAAATAAATCGAGTCTTGAGCAAGAAAAATCTATATTAGATACAACTCAAACAGAATACGAAATCGAGGGAAAAAAGGTGAAGCCTATATTTGTCACGCATTTGGGAAGAAGACGAATTCCCACACTTTTTCCCTACCTTTTAGAAAGACTATGTAAAATTGAAGGCATTGAAGAAATTGATTTTATTTCCAGCAATCCCTGGGACTTTTCTGACGAACTCATCCAGACGATTGCAACACAACCAAAGATTTCAAGACACTTGCACTTACCAGTGCAATCTGGGGACACTGAGGTTTTGCGTCGCATGAACAGGTGGTATACGAGAGAACTATATCTAGAACTTGTAACCAAGCTAAAAAAACAGATTCCCGGTATGAGTATCAGCACCGACATCATAGTGGGATTTCCAGGGGAGACGGTCGAGCAATTTGAACAAACTGTGGATTTAGCCAAACGCGTTGGATTTACCAAGGCATATGTAGCCATTTATTCAGATCGCCCGATGACAGCCGCCCACAAAGTGTATCCTGATCAGATCCCTCATATCGAAAAAAAGCGCCGCTGGTTGATACTGGAGGAGCTCATAAATAGAACAAATCTACGAAGCGGGACGTATAGGTAATAAGGGGAATGGGAAATGGGAAATGGGGTTTCGTTTGTCGCTTGAGGTTAGAAGCTTGAGGCAATAATATGGTCGTTGTAAAGGACAATTGGGGCATGAAAGGGCGACGAAGAACGTTTCGAAGCAATCTAGAAATTTCGATATTAGAATGAAAAAGGATTTACGAAAAAAATAGTAAGTTAAATTCTAAAAATATTTATCGTTTGTCATTTGATTCCAATGGGGCGACCTTATGCAAAAACTGCTTATCATCTGTGGACCTACTGCTGTAGGGAAAACTAATCTCGCATACGAAATTACCAAGCAAATTCCTGGGGAAATATTATCAGCCGACTCACGTCAAATTTTTCGCGCACTTCCAGTGATGACAGGTAAAGACATACCTGAGGACGCAGCTTTAGTCCAATCAACACTTACAGAATTAGGGAAAAAAATACCATACTGGAACACAGGCTTTACACGCATCTGGGGCACGGATCTGTTGGATCTTTCCGAAGGTGCACATAGTTCCCTTTTTACCATGGTGGGAAATACAGTGTTAAGCGATATAGCTTCACGAAAAATACTTCCAATAGTAGTAGGGGGCACTGGTATGTACATTGAGGCACTTCTGGGGAAATATGACACCGTCCATGTGCCACGGAGTGAGGAGCTTCGAACACTTCTTGATTCCATGAGTGTCGAGCAGCTACAGGAACGGCTTATGGATATAGACCTCCCACGCATAGGACACATGAATGAATCAGACCGAAAAAATAAACGGAGACTTGAGAGAGCTATAGAAATTGCCGTATGGCGCCAAACAAATGACACACCTCTTGTGTCGTCAAAAAGATTTGATACGTTCTGGATTGGATTAACTGCGCCAAGGCCAGAGCTTGAACAGCGTATAAAAACGAGACTAGACAAACGTTGGCCACTTGCTGTGGATGAAGTAAAACAGCTGAGCAATACGTTAGTTGGTGAACATTCTCAAACGATTTTGGGTTTGTCTGAAGTACAACAATTTCTTGATGGTAAGTTGACAGAAGATGAAGCCAAAGAGCTCTGGTATAGAGGGGAGCGGCAGTACTCTAAACGTCAGCAGGTGTGGTTTCTCAAAAATCCCGATATACTATGGACAGATGTCTCAGAGGTGGGGTGGAAAGAGTCAGTATTAGAAAAAGTACGCACATGGTATACTGATAAAGACAGGTAAGCGCAAGACGGTAACGCAGATAAGCACAAGTTTGCGGGCGGATTAGCGCAAGATGTTGAAGTCAGACCTATCACTTGCGAGAAACAGAATAAGTTATAATAAAGGTAACGCGGTAATCTATAATGATGTATTAACCTGAGTTGCGAAATTACATTGTCATTTCGAGAGCCTCGGCTCGAGAAATCCCGTAGATAAATTATATTACAGATTTAAATGAGCTACGTCGAGATTTCTCACATTTGTTGGAAATGACAGAGTTTAATGGCCTGAATCAATTTCGTAATTCATCCTAAATAGTAATAATTTATGGGTTTCAAGAAATTAGCGTTGCGTATAAAAATAATGTAAAACCTGCTATGCATAAAATTGATGTATCATTAAAAACTCTCCTCACCCCATTTGTGGTTGTTGGGGTTATTTGGCTTTTTACACAAATCTGGGATATTTTACTCTTGTTATTTGTCGCATTTTTATTAATGACTGCTCTCAGGCCTCTTGTAACGTTTGTGGAAAAACTACGTGTGCCACGTATGGCAGCAACGGTATTGGTATATTTATTCATGCTGTTTTTAGTTGTATTCTTAGTAGCAGAAACCGTGCCGCAGCTTGCAGCACAAACGTCTAAATTTATAGAAATTCTCCCCTCCTTATTAAATAAAGCACTTCCCGTAACATCTGGGTTCGGTCTCGATTTACAATCACTAACTGGTCAAGTGGCACCATTTGGTCAAGGGGTTGTACGGGTAACAGTAGGTTTGTTTTCAAATCTCTTATCATTTGTAGGGTTGATCGTGTGTTCATTTTACTTCTTGCTTGAGCGGGCAAAAGTGCATCACTATTTTGAAATGTTTATGGGTGAGCAAGTTGGACAACGAGCATACAAGACGTTGTTACTCGTAGAGGAGCGACTCGGTGCCTGGGTGAGGGGACAATTTTTTCTCATGCTCTTTGTATTTTGTGCTGATTATTTAGGACTCGTATTGTTAAAAGTGGAGTTTGCCCTGCCCCTGGCTATCATAGCAGCACTTTTTGAACTCATCCCCATAGTGGGACCAATAACTGCAGGTGCTATGGCAGTGCTTGTGGCACTATCAATTAATCCTATTATGGGTTTATTTGTTGCAGCCTTGTACTTTATAGTCCAACAGGTGCAAGCTGCAGTTGTCATTCCATTTGTAATGAGTAAAAGTGTTGGAGTATCGCCGTTGACGACTATCATTGCACTTCTATTGGGTAGTAGATTTTTGGGTGTAGGTGCAGCTATCCTGACAATTCCGATGTTTCTTGTGATAGAGGTGATTATAAAAACTGCTATCAGTCTGCGCGCAGAAGCCCTAGCAGACACGACAGATTCATATAAGGATTCTAAACGTTAGTGTACAGATTCTGTCGGTCTGTATTGTAGTGCTTCAGCTACATGTGTAACATCTATGGCTTCCACTCCTGCTACATCTGCAATTGTGCGCGCTACTTTAATCACTCTGTAAAAAGATCGTGCAGACAAGTGAAGTGAAGTTGCAGCTTGTCTAAGAAGTTCTAATACCTCTGGGCTCAGTGAGCAAAAGTTCTTTATATCTTTTGTGTTCATATCAGAATTTGCAGATAGTTCTGTATCGGCAAATCGCTTTGTTTGGAGGCTGCGAGCAGCTTGTACTCTCATGCGAATATCTGAAGACGATTCAGAAACATTTGCCCCAGTAAGCTTTTCTATTTTGACCGCTGGTACCTGCACATGCAAATCTATACGGTCCATGATAGGGCCACTGATGCGCTTTTGATATCTACTGATTTGGCTGGGGCTACAGATACATTTTTTGAGAGTGTTTCCAAAGTTTCCACATGGACAGGGATTGCTGCTTGCGACAAGCATAAACTTGGCAGGATATGTAATTGTGCCGCTTGCACGGGAAATGGTTACAATGCCATCTTCCATAGGTTGACGCAAGGCTTCTAGTACCGTTCTGGGAAATTCGGGAAATTCGTCGAGAAAAAGTACTCCTCGGTGTGCAAGACTAATTTCACCAGGCAGCGGATGAGCACTGCCACCAATAAGTCCTATACGTGATGTCGTATGGTGTGGAGCTCGAAATGGCCGTTCTGTGATGAGTGATTTCCCAGGTGGTAAGCTTCCTGTCACCGAATAAATTTTGGTAACATCTAAGGCTTCTGATTCTGTCAGATCAGGAAGGATGGATGGAAGTGCCCGAGCAATCATGGTTTTTCCGGATCCTGGCGGACCGTGGAGAAATATATTATGTCCACCTGCTGCTGCAATTTCAAACGCACGCTTGACTGTCTCCTGACCCTGGATATCACAAAAATCTACATCATACTCCCTGCTAGGACGCACGGATGCAAACGACACTTGGGGTACGTGTTCTATGAGAGTATGTTTGATGGCATGGTGAAAATAGGAGAGAAGTGACAGGACGGGATAGACATTGATGCCAGAAATGATGGCTGCCTCACTACTGTCCTGAGGTGGTAAAAATATATCTGGTTTGCCACTTTGCTTAGCCAAAAACGCCATCGGTAACACGCCATTTGTGTGGCGTAGACTGCCATCAAGAGATAGTTCTCCTATAAATAATGCTGTGTCTGGCGGCGTTGGTATTTGTTCTGAGGCTGCCAGTATGCCAATTGCTATGGGAAGATCATAGGAAGGGCCTATTTTTGGTAAGTCCGCGGGAGCCAGATTGACCGTGATGCGTTTGGCAGGAAAATCTGCACCACTATTTTTGATAGCAGCCCGCACGCGCTCGCGACTTTCCTCAATGGCTTTATCTGGCAATCCTACAACTGTAAAACTTGGCAAGCCCTGAGAGGCGATGTCAACCTCCACAGTGACACTGACTGCATCCAGACCGGTAATAGCTCCCGAATGAATTTTTACGATCATACGGGGCGCACTATAGCGCTAATTCGTACAAAAAGCAACTTTTAACATGCTTTATCTTATAGTAAAAAAGTGGTATAATACATAGGTTCATGTGTATCCCGGATTCTCGCCGAGTCAGACTCGGAGGAAAGTCCAGACAGCCAAAGAGAGGGGACTCCACGAAAGTGGTGACTTCATAAGTACGAAAGTACATATGGGGCTGGTACCTTCAATCGGAAACGATTGAAGGACGATAAAGGAATAGACCTTTTGAGAGAGCTACAGAGACGAGCTTTTACCTGCAGTACAGATTATCTCAATTGAATAATGTGTATATGGTAAAAGAGTGCAACGAGCGCAATCCCACCTGCTGCAACCGGCGACCTGACCACAAATTACGTACTCTTTCGTACAATCGGGGCTTCACCGCACCGATGGTGGTCTCAAGACTACGGGCATCCCGCCATGGCGGGATTTCAATATTTTTATAATGGAAAGATAAATGAGAATACTGCAAACAGAATCTGGCTTATGAGGATATGCATGAACACATAAAAATCCCGCTTTCGCGGGATTTTTATTTTTATTAACTGTTAACAAAAAAAACAGCACACGTTACTTTTGTGCACCGATTTTATACATTCCAGTATTGCATGTAGGACACTTGCCCTTCATGGCTGGTTTCCCATTTTTCATAGTCACTGGTGTGGCTTTGGGATCTTCGCGCATAGCTTTACATTTAACACAATACATACTTGCCATGATCTCACCTCCTCTATGACCGCATCGCTTGGAAGTAGTGCCAATCGGGGTCGGTAGATACGTTTGCTATTGCTTCAAGGTGTATCTTTCTATTGCATGCGTACATAAAGATACACGATTGTAGCTATAGCCAAACAGGAGAGAAAGACTGTTTTGATAAGATCTTTTTTAATATATGCAAAAGTGGGGTCAATTAAAACAGAGGGTACAGTATGTGAAACAGGTGTAGTCGCGGAAAAATTGTACACTGGCTGATGTTTCTGGGTACCAGATGTCTGTATGCGTTCTTGTGATTTAATTTTGTCTTTGCGTAGTTTTCTGGGCATAACGTAAATCGGAGCGTATCATGAAGCACAATGGGTGTCAAATGTCAGAATTTTGTCAGATGTCACGAGGACTGAATTGATATCAAAAAATATATTTATATTATATCCCATATTGCAAACTATAAATTCTCGGTATAGTATATGAATACAGATGGTGTTCAATGATTCAAGTTGGGTAGGTATTATAATAGTGATTGTGCTCATATGGCTTGGAGTGCTTACTGCGTTTGTGGTACGTATGATCCTCCACTATAGTCGTATGACAAAAGGTGTCACGAAGCTTGGCCTCAGAGAAGTGCTAGAAACTGTAGTAGGCCGAGAAGCAAAATTATCGGAGCGTACCAGGCATCTAGAAACACAGATTTCTCAGTTAAGCCAGCAAGTAGCCCATCATATACAACATATAGGGATAGTACGCTTTAATCCATTTTCTGACACTGGTGGCTCTCAGAGCTTTAGTATGGCGCTTCTGGATGGCGCAAAAAATGGAATTATAGTAACATCTTTATATGCCCGTACTGGAAATAGATGGTACGTAAAGGAGATAAAAGCAGGTATAGGTCTCAACGTAGAGTTGTCCAAAGAAGAAGAATTGGCTATCAAGAGGGCGGTAGAGAAAGGGAAAAAATAACAATTATGAAAAAGCTAAATGCACATTTTGTCATGACAGGTCTGATCGGCTTTGCTATTTATCTGATATCTACTGGTCTTTCGTATGCTGTTTTTGCCTTTTACGATCAAAGTCAGGTTCCCGCTACTCCTGCTGTTGTCATAAGTAAAGATTCAAGCGGAAAGTCAACCATAGATCCAGCAATCCCGCGTACACAAGTCTGTCCTCTCAATGGCGCGCTGTACACAAAACAAGAAGAGGATATTTGGAAAACCAGGAGACCGCTTGCCATCATGGTAGAAAATCACGTAGAATCCAGACCACAATCAGGTTTATCTTACGCTGATATAGTGTATGAAGGTATCGTAGAGGGGGGCACAACGAGATTTATGGGTGTGTTTTATTGTGGTAGTGCTGCCATAGATTTGGGAGTGGCACCAGTGCGGTCAGCGCGTCAACCGTATTTGCCATGGGTACTTGAGTACGACGCTCTATATAATCATGTGGGTGGAGCAGGAAACTGTGTAGATGAAACAGTAGACGAACGTGCCAAAGCCCTATGTCAAATCGAACAATTCCGTGTGAAAGATATGGATCAATTTGGCATATCATTTCCTACTTGTTTTCGTAATTATGACCGTTTAAGTGAGCCTGTAGCAACCGAGCATACCATGGTCTGTTATACAGACAAGTTGCATAAGTTGGCTGCTACACGTGGCTGGACCAATGTGGATGCCAAAGGTGTGTCATGGGATAAAAATTTTCAAAGTTGGCTCTTTAAAGAAGATGCCAAAGACACAGAAAGAGGCACAGTCAGTACTATCTCATATGTAGCCTGGAAGGGAAATGACAAAGATTTTGGGGTCACATGGGAATATGACACGGCAACCAACAGCTACAAGCGTGTTATGGCTGGTCAACCGCACAAAGATTTAGAGAGCGATCAACAAATTGTAGCCAAAACCGTCGTCATTGAATTTGCCAAAGAGTATGGCCCATTGGACTCACATGGCCATTTGACCTATGACGTCATAGGCAGTGGTGACAGTATAGTATTTAATAATGGAAAAGCTACCAAAGGCACTTGGAAAAAAGCTACTCGCACAGCACGTACCAAGTTTTTTGATGATGCTGGCAAAGAAATTACCATGACACAGGGTCAGGTATGGGTTGTGCTATTACCAATTGGTGCAACAGTTACGTATTAATGATGATACATACTCGCCTTCTTTTCTGCCCGGAAAGGATGTATAGGCTATGATACTAGAAGATATTATTATCTCCAGAGTCCGGGTAAAGATGTTGACACTTTTTCTGTCTACGCCTGGTCAGATATTTCATGTACGTGATATTGTGCGTAAGCTTGACGAAGAGATCAATGCCGTCCGTCGCGAACTCTCTCATATGGAAAAAAATGGCATGGTTGCCAAAGAGCAGCGTGCCAACAGGCTTTTTTATAGTTTCCGCAAAGATTACCCACTTTATTTTGAACTCCTTGAGCTTGTGGGTAAAACAAGTGGACTTGGTTGGGATATCATAAAAAACAAAGCCAAGTTGGGAAAGCTTAAATTTGTAATGCTTTCCGGGAGATTTTTACGCGGTCTTGAGGGTGAAAATGGAGCAGTAGATTTGTTAGTCGTTGGCACAGTCGTACTACCAGAATTATCACAGTTAGTGAAACTGGAGGAGGGCAGACGTAAAAAGGAGCTTAATTATACCGTGATGACTGAGGAAGAATTTAATTTTCGCAAGCGAAGGAGAGACCCGTTTATCCAAGACGTGCTAGCTGGTTCCCGTGTGATGGTCGTGGGAGATGAGGAAGAGCTCGTGTCTGCGGCAGTGTAAAAAGAGTTATTGGCATTTTATTAAAGGATGTCGCAATCTTTTTAACTTGTATTGTTAAATGATGCAAAGGGAAAAATTCACATAAATTGCTAAAAGTATGTGAATGGACCCTTTGATTTTTTTCTGTAGTAGGATAGTATAATCTGAATTACGAAATGACTGAGGCTAAATTTAAAGTATGTCATTTGCGACCCCGATCGAGAATCAGTCAGAGCGACTTTGGCAGATTCACGCTTTCCTGCCTTGCCGGCAGGCCGTCGCGGGAATGACATAGCCTAATAGGCTAAACTAGTAGCATCAATTTTGTAATTCAAACTAGTATAGATTGTTCATAGTTCATATCAAACAAACATGCATAAGAAATCATTTCGATTATTTTTACTTCTGATCATATTAACCAGTGTGCTTGTGGTCATCAATCTTCCTGGTGGCGTCAAAATCAAACAAAAAATTGGTCCGTGGAATATCGACCGAGAATTACGAGCACCCGAAATCAACATAAATACTCCAAATTTTAAATTCCAAAAAACTTTTGACATCAAATATGGACTGGATATTTCCGGAGGCACGCAGGTGACGCTTGAGGCTGACATGACAGGTATCGAACAGTCCAAGCGTGCCGAGGCACTCCAGTCCAGTAAAGAGATCATCGATCGCCGTGTAAACTTTTTTGGTGTATCAGAACCTGTTGTGCAAACGGCAGTAAGTGGTAATTCCTATAGAATCAATGTTGAGCTACCAGGAGTGACAAATGTCGATACAGCTATCCAAACTATTGGCCAAACCGCCAAACTTGAGTTTCGTGAGTTTACTGACGAGTCTATAGCCACCCAGGCTGCAAACCCTTTTGAACTGCTTCAGGCTACGAAGCCCGTAGGGTTGGATGGCACTGATCTGAAAAGAGCAATGTTGTCCTACAGTCAAACCACAGGCGAGCCTGAAGTTGCACTAGAGTTTACTCCTGAGGGTGCCAAAAAGTTTGCAGATATAACAGAAAGACTTACAGGTAAGCAACTACCTGTATTTTTAGACTTTTATATCCTTATGGCACCAACAGTTTCAGGACGTATTAGTGGTGGCCAAGCAGTCATCACCGGAGGTTTTACCCAAGAGCAAGCCAAAATATTAGCATTACAGCTCTCTGCCGGTGCATTGCCAGTGCCCATTCATGTCGTTGGTAAGCAAGTAGTAGGCGCCTCACTCGGCCAGGCAGCAATAGATATGAGTATAAAGGCAGGTATTGTAGGACTTGGTATAGTAGCAATATTTATGATTGCCCAGTACGGCTGGCTCGGCGCCATATCGCTTCTTGGTCTTGTACTTTACGGGCTGATCTCGTTTGCATTTATCCGTATTATCCCCATTACGCTTACGCTTCCTGGTATGGCTGGTATGATTCTTTCCATAGGTATGGCGGTTGATAGCAATATTCTCATCTTTGAACGGTTCAAAGAGGAAGTACGTCGTGGGACAAATAAAACCATTGCCATCGAAACTGCATTTGGTAAAGCCTGGGATAGCATACGAGATGCAAATATTACTACAATACTTACTTCGCTTATATTGTACAATCCTCTCAATTGGCAGTTTCTCCCTAGTTCAGGGCTCGTCAGAGGCTTTGCAGCTACATTACTGCTGGGAGTTGTGACGAGTTTATTTACGGGTATTGTGGTTACAAGGACATTTATCAGAGTGTTATACAAAAGGTGGCTGAAAGATTGAAAGTAGTAGATTTAATATAGAAGATAGAAGGTGGATAAGAGATAAGAAATAAGGAGAGTTTTTTGATTCACAAAAATCTTTGGTATACAAAATAACAATGAAACAACGGAGTAATTGAAAAATATAAAAATATAACAATTTAACCCCCACTACGCGAAAGCTTCGTGGGGCAAGCAATTTAGCAATTTAATTTTATGATACGTTTTTCAAAATATCTTTGGCTCTATGCTCTTATCTCCCTGTCCGTACTTGTTCCTGGCATGTTCACGCTTGTGACAAGTGGTCTCAAGCAAGGCTTGGACTTTTCTGGAGGCACATTGCTTGAGTACCAAGTGCCTGCAGGTGTCACTGAACAGGTCATAGAGGCGTCAGCCAGCGCACAGGGATTATCTGTGAATAGTTTTCAAAAGACCAGTAGTGGAACTTTTATCCTCAGACTTAAAGAGTCGAATACGGATCTACTTGCGACATTTTCATCTCAGTTTGCAGCATTTGCCAATCCTGCTACTCCATCTGCTGTAGTCGTGCGAAGTGAAATTGTAGGGCCAGTGCTTGGCCGAGAATTATTACAAAAAGCACTTATTGCCTCTCTCCTGGCTATAGGGGGCATTTTGGCATTCGTGGCATACACATTTAAAGACGTCAAATTTGGTGTTGCAGCAGTACTAGCACTATTTCATGATTTGCTCGTCGTTATAGGAAGCTTTGCACTCCTGGGCAAATATATGAGCGTAGAAGTAGATACACTCTTTGTCACAGCAGTGCTGACGACCATGAGCTTCTCTGTGCATGACACGATCGTAGTGTTTGACCGCATGCGTGAGATGAAACGCAAAGGATTACGACTTTCCTACGAAGAAATGGCAGATTTGTCTCTCACACAAACGATGACCAGGTCTCTGACAAACTCTCTGACGATTATATTTATGTTACTCGCACTCGTCTTGCTGGGCGGCGAGTCAACCAGGTGGTTTGCTGTAGCACTCCTGATTGGCACAATATCGGGCACATACTCATCCCCATTTGTGGCAACACCCATTGTAATCGTGTGGGAGAGGATGAGGAAAGTTCAAAATCGAAATAAATAATATTCTTCATGTGATCAATATCCCAAATTAAACTTATAGTATAATAAAAGAATGCTAGAACAGAGACAAGGTGCACACGAGCTTATTCCGACTACCAATATTGGTATACCCGAATATTTAATTCCACAGTGGGTGCAACTCTCTCGTACCGGTACGGGCGTAATTATTGACTCGTCAATTGAAGCATTACATTATGCGAGAGATAATTTTGATGCGTTATTTGATTTCGGGATGTTGATGTCTGCTATATATCTTCGAGAATTTTTTCCAACACTTGAAGCCAAATATAATTTGACTCAAAATAGAGATTTACTTGAAGATTATTATGGGCACATGCTAGAGCAATTTTCGATTGGTTACTCTCTGCAGAGAAATTTACAGCAGCGTAATAGACATGACTGGCTAAATAATCAATGGGATATTAGTGATCAAGTGGCTAAGAGATTGAGATGTTGTGAATTTACAGTATTCTTGTATATAAAAGTTTTTGATCGCCTAAATAGGTTAAGTGAAAAATCCGAAGCTCCGTTTAGTGGAATTGTGGGATATGGAGCAGAAGAGGTTTCGTTTCAAATACTTATACCTAAGCTATTACAAGGGCTGCAGATATCTGATGACATAGAAAAATTATTACAGTTATATTTACTGGATGACAATAATTTAACAGAAAGAGCTATAAACGCGCAAACAAATTAATGAGTATATAGTTCGAAATGAATTATTTGTAATAGTCTGCTGTATTGATTGCA
>CAZPNL010000012.1:0-29058 GCA_964588145.1 uncultured Gammaproteobacteria bacterium | reverse complement strand
CGAGTTTTCCAGTAATATTCTTATTAATATCTACTGCTGAAAGCATTTCCCCTGAAGATGGAGAGCACATTCTTGCAATAATGTCTGGATCTACAAATTGATCATTTATGCCAAGACCATCTCTTAAGATACTGGCAACTTGATCCATGGAAATAGCTTCGCGAGATAATCTGTTGATTGTGCCCGCTAACGACCTAACAGGATTTTTTCCTTTTTTCCAGGCGTCTTCCTCTATGCCTGCGCCTTCAATTCTCAACTGATCTGGCTTTACTTCGCTCCATCTAGAATCCAATATGCGTACTGCATCACTTAGTAACTGTGCTTCAACAACGAGCTCTCGGAGATTCCCTGACACGCCAGCTATTTCCTCTTCGCGGTGAAATCTCGCGGTATTAGCCTCGTAATCATTCACAAAATCTGGAAGTTCAAATCCTAATTGCCTTTTAGTGCTTTTTGATAACTCTACTTCTTCACGTAATTGGGCAACTAATTTGTCTCTTTTAAATTTATACTTTTTATAATGATTGTCAGGTTCTAAAGTTGGATTGATAGTTCCTTTTTCTGGCGGCAAATTAAAATCGGACCAAATACTTCCTACTCTTGAACTCCCTTCAATAACAGTATCTGGTTGGTGAGATAACACTCCAGCATCAAAACCTCCCACAAGGATCTGATTGACATTATTCACACCCAAACCTAATTCAGCTTCGCCCATCCATTCATATTATCAATTTTTTATATTTTAATCATACTGCCATATTTCAGATGCATAAAATCCAAGCTGTAAGAAATATATCATCACCAAAAACGCCTTGGTTTCCCAAGGCGTTTTAACGTTACTAAGTTAAAGAGATGAGACTATTGAATGACTTTGGTAATCACTCCAGCTCCTACGGTGTGGCCACCCTCACGGATAGCAAACCTGAGCCCCTCTTCCAGACCTACTGCTGTGATAAGCTTTACAGTCATCTTGGTACTGTCTCCAGGCATGACCATCTCGACTCCCGCTGGCAGTGTGACTTCTCCGGTCACATCTGTCGTACGGATGTAAAATTGTGGTCTGTACCCTTTGAAAAATGGTGTATGACGTCCACCTTCTTCTTTGGCCAAAATGTATACTTCAGCCTCAAATTCGGTGTGTGGTTTGACACTCCCAGTGGCTGCAAGCACTTGACCGCGTTCGACTTGGTCTTTTTCAACACCTCGAAGGAGTACTCCGACGTTGTCTCCAGCAAGTCCTTCGTCCAGAAGCTTGCGGAACATCTCAACACCAGTGACAACTGATGTCTGTGTAGGCTTGATACCGACGATTTCGATAGAATCATTGACTTTGACACGACCGCGCTCGACACGACCGGTAACCACTGTGCCTCGGCCTTTGATAGAAAATACGTCTTCGATAGGCATAAGGAATGGTTTGTCCAAATCACGAACTGGATCTGGGACATAAGAATCCACGGTGTCCATAAGCTCGACGATGGCTTTTTCTGCTTCTGGGTCACCAGCAAGTGCCTTGATAGATGAACCACGAATGACTGGCACACTGTCGCCTGGGAATCCGTACTTGGTGAGAAGCTCGCGGACTTCCATTTCGACCAGATCCAAAAGCTCTTTGTCTTGGACCATATCGCATTTGTTCATGTATACCACGATAGCTGGCACGTTGACTTGCTTGGCAAGCAAAATGTGTTCGCGGGTTTGTGGCATTGGACCATCTGGAGCAGACACAACCAGTATGGCTCCGTCCATTTGGGCGGCACCAGTAATCATGTTCTTGATGTAGTCTGCGTGTCCTGGAGCGTCTATGTGTGCATAGTGACGCTTTTTGGTCTCATACTCAGAATGATGAATGTTGATGGTGACCCCACGAGCCTTTTCTTCGGGAGCATTGTCAATTTCATCATATTTGAGGGCTTTTGCCAGACCCTGCTTTGAAAGCACATGCGTAATAGCGGAAGTAGTGGTGGTCTTGCCATGATCTACGTGACCTATGGTACCGATATTAAGATGTGGCTTACTTCGTGAAAACTTTACTTGGTCAGCCATACGATTTCCTCCTTTTTAAATTACCTCTGTATTTTGTACGCAATTTACCTCGTTTTATACTTTTCTGTAGGGATTCAAACAGTAAATAGCTCTTTGTTACGAGAGATTACGAATGATCCCAGTATACATGCCTTATACTTTTTTGGCAATAATCTTTTCTTGAATATTTTTTGGTACTTCTTCGTAGTGAGATGGCTCCATATAATATGTTGCACGTCCTTTACTCATACTCCGTAGCGCTGTAGCATATCCAGAAAGTTCTGCTAGTGGCACTAGGGCATTGATAACTGTCACATGACCACGCTTGGCAGTGCCAAGAATCTGACTGCGTTTAGCACCCATGTCACCAATGATGTCTCCCATAAACTCGTCAGGAGTGGTCACCTCTACCTTCATGACTGGCTCAAGGATGGTAGGCTGGGCAAGTTTGGAGGCATTTTGAAATGCCATGGAACCTGCGATTTTAAAGGCAACTTCAGATGAGTCCACATCATGATAACTTCCATCGTAAAGTGTTACTTTAATATCAACAGCTGGATACCCTGCGAGAATACCATTCTCCATAGCCTCTTTGATACCTTTTTCTATAGGTGAGATAAACTCTCGGGGAATAGCGCCACCTTTAATAGCATCTACAAACTCAAATCCTTCGCCTCTCCCCTTTGGCTCAAGCTTGATAAAACAGTGTCCATATTGACCACGTCCTCCGGACTGACGAATGTATTTGCCCTCGGCATCGCCAAGACCTTTGATCGTTTCCTTGTATGCCACCTGTGGAGCTCCCACATTTGCCTCTACCTTAAACTCACGCTTCATGCGGTCGACGATAATCTCCAGATGGAGCTCTCCCATACCCCAGATGATGGTCTGGTTGGTTTCTTGATTACTGCGAATACGAAATGTCGGATCCTCCTCAGCAAGCTTTTGGAGCGCCATACCCATACGCTCTTGGTCATTTTTGGTTTTGGGCTCAATAGCAAGTGAGATAACTGGTTCTGGAAATGAAATCTTTTCTAGTATGATGGGTCGTTCTGGATCACAGAGAGTATCCCCTGTAATAGTATCTTTAAGACCCACGACAGCCACGATTTCCCCAGCATAGGCTTCTTTAATTTCCTCTCGTTGGTTGGCGTGCATCAGGAGCAAACGTCCAACGCGCTCCTGTACTCCCTTTGATGAGTTGTACGTGTAGCTACCACTGGTAAGCTTTCCAGAATAAATACGAACATATGTCAATTTACCTACATGTGGATCTATCTGAATTTTATAGGCAAGACCTGAAAATGTATCCGCACTTGTGCGTTTGCGACTCTCGGGCTCTGATGTCTTTGGATGTGTCCCTGTGACATCTGGCAAATCTATAGGAGATGGCAAATAATCAACCACTGCGTCCAGAAGTGGCTGCACGCCTTTGTTGCGCAGGGATGTGCCACAATAAATAGGAACTAATTTGTAGGCAATAACTGCTGCACGGAGGGCTTTTTTGAGCTCATCTATGGTTGGCTCTACGCCACCCAAATACTTTTCAAGCATGGCATCGTCTGTCTCACAAATTTTTTCAATGAGATCATGACGGCTCTTTTCTACTTCGTCGGTAAGATCTGCGGGCACTTCCCCTACGTCAAACTTCGCACCCAGCTCGTCACTGCCCCAGACGTAACTCTGACGAGTCAAAAGATCTACAAATCCCTTGAATGTATTTTCAACGCCTATTGGTACAACCATAATTGCGGGATTTGCACCCAGTCTATCTACAATGGATTGAATGGTAGCTCGAAAATCTGCTCCAAGTTTGTCCATTTTGTTAATAAAGCAGAGACGTGGCACCTTGTACTTGTCTGCTTGATGCCAGACAGTTTCTGACTGAGACTGGACGCCCTCTTCGGCGTCAAGGACGGTAATGCCTCCATCGAGCACGCGAAGCGAGCGCTCAACCTCTGCAGTAAAGTCAACGTGTCCTGGAGTATCGATGATATTGAAGCGATACCCTTTCCAAAATGCTGTAGTAGCTGCAGAAACAATCGTGATACCACGCTCTTTTTCCTGCTCCATCCAGTCCATCTGGGTGTTGCCTTCGTCAATATCACCTATCTTGTAGGTACGACCTGTGTAAAAAAGTATGCGTTCTGTTGTCGTGGTTTTGCCGGCATCGATATGGGCGATAATGCCAAAATTGCGAACTTTTTCGAGCGGAACATCGCGCTTTTCCGTCAGTTGTGTTTGTGGAGTAGCCATATGTTTATAAATTAAAAAGAACTGCCTCTCTTTGAAGCAGTTTCAATTGTACGTTCTTTTACAGTATATCATATGGCCAAGCTTTCATAAAAGGGGTCAGGACAAGAAAACAAAACAGCACGTTTTATATTACGAATATATTATTGCAAAATGACGCATCGAAAAGGAGTTTTTCGGATAAAATAATTTATATAATAATATCTTTAATGTGTATTAGAATATGAAAAAATACCAGCTATCCTGTAAAGGATTGGGCAGGTATATTTTCAGTTGTACACAATATGATTAGCGCATTGTTGATGCACCGGCTACTGTGCCTACGCCTGAGTTGAAAAGACCTTCAAGCGCTACCGGATGATATGCTTCGTTTATAACAGCTAGCACTGCAAATGAGGCTAAAAGCATCACAACCACGGCAAATGGGAGGGATACTTGACCAAGCCACCAAGGCTTAGCAGCTACTTTGCGAACTGACTGTTTTTTAACAGCATGTTTTTTGGTTTTTGCCATATGTATTTATACTAAAGTGAGAGAGGAATGGGTGTCAAGAAGAAAAATTATGGTTTGACTGTAAGTGTATATCCGATGCCTTTTACCAAGGCAAAGAGACTATCCTGGGAAACTGAGTGATTGTCCTCAACAACCAGAGTATTTGTTTTGTAGTTACATACAGCCTTTACACCAGCATCTGCAAGCTCTTCTTCTATCAGCAGTGCACAACTATCGCAATGCATGCCTGTGACTGTATATGTTTTTTTCATATGTTTATTTGTATGTAATTAGTATAGCGCCTAAAGCAACACACAGTCCACCCAAAATAACTTTCCAGCTTACACTTTCTCCCAAAAAAAGTGAGGCAAATAATATAACAAACACGATGCTTAGTCTATCAATAGTGGCAACTTGGATAGTATTTCCTGAGCGTAAAGCAATGAAATAAAACAGCCATGAGAGTGCACCAGCAAGACCAGAAAATAGAATAAGTATCCAGTCTTTACCAGAAAGACTAGAAATTCCAAAGCCTGCAAACTTTCCCCCAATCCCACTGACCATAAGTAAAAATATTGCCATGATAACACCGCGAATGGTTGTGGCTAATGTAGGATCTACACCCTTTAGGCCTAGTTTTCCCAAAATTGCCACAAGGGATGCAAAAAATGCCGAGAGAAATGCAGTGAGGATCCACATAATTATGGAATCACATCAAACTCACCTGTATACATACCCATACTGCAGGCGTAGGCCAGTCTCCCAGATTCCTTTGGGGTGAACTCGACAGTTTCGTTTCCTGTTTTTGGAAGTATCTTTGTTATGCCAAATTGTGGGATCGTAAATGCTCTGGCACAGCCCTCAGTGTTTTTTGTCACGAGAGATAATTTCACGGGTATACCAGCCTTTAGTGATGTGGTCGAACTTGAATATCCACCAGATGAAACTGTGATCGTGGCGTATTGTGTGCCATTTTGAATGTTTGCTCCTACAGTTGGCGTCTTTGAGACATCGCCTAAAGCTGCCTGATAAAAACTCTGTAAAGTATAAGATGATCCCCGCAAACCTAAACCTCCATTTATTGTCATTACACCAAAAAGCGCAATAATGACTGCAGCTATATAAGCAAACGCAGGCTTGGTCAACAATTGCCCAATAGATGCTCCTACGATGAAAAAGAGCGGACTGGTACCCAAGACAAATGCACTCATAATAGCCATGCCAGCCAGCCCAGTCCCACTGGCTACTGCCACCACCATCATAGCTTGAGTGACGCCGCATGGAAGGAGCACAGAAAACAAGCCCAATATAAATGGTGATAAAAATGAGCCTTTTTTACTCTCCACACGCATCAGCTTGTATACCCATTTAGGAGGTGTCAGGGCAAAATAGCGAAAAAAGGGATGCACATTTGCAATCCGAAGTGCTGTGAGTACTAAGAATATTCCCGTTCCTACCTGAACGAGCCCTAGTGTCATAGGACTGAGCATGAGAACGGCGCCTACACTTCCCAAAACAAATCCAAGAAGAGCGTACGCAAACAATTTTGCGATCAAAAAAAAGCCAGTAATTTGTGATTTTTTCGTCAATGATGACTCGTTGGCGTCTGACTGCACGCTGACAGCAGTAGCTACGAGTCCACCTTGGACCGCAAGGCATGATAGCCCTCCTGTGGTAAGACCAGTTATAAATGCCAGCATGATCTGTTGCATATATTTATTATACTCCTTCTTGCGTCTATTTCCTCAATCACTCTGCTAACAATTTTTGCACCTGCAGGCTTATAGCATCTGGATTTTTTGATGCATGCGTAATATCATTCAACACTTTTTCTGCATCCGCCTCTCTGCCCACCTTGATAAGACATACCACATACACAATTTGCGTTCGCTCGTCTCCCCCAGTCGTTGATATTATTTTTTCAAAGTAAGGAATAGCCTTGTCATAATGTTTTTGTGCTAAATAGACGTTAATCAAATTTGGGTAGACAAACTGAAAATTTGGATCACGCCTGAGAGTTTCCAAATATGCCTTTTCTGCTTGTTCGTATTCTCCAAGAGCAAGATATGCATTCCCCAGATTGTAATATGTGTGTGGAAAACTATCATCAAGCTTTGTAGCCTCCAGGTAATATGGGATTGCTTCAAAGACACGTCCGGCATTGGCAAGCTCTACTGCTAAGTTTGTATACAACCGAGTGGTTTTTTCATATCTGAGCGTGTATGTAAATATATTGATTGGGTCCTTCCAAAATGTGTTTTGTCGAATTGTGAGAAGTATAAAAATACCTACAACAACACATACAATACCCACGAGCATCTTTCTCATTGTCTGATTGAAATGTAAATTGTTAATAATTCCTGTGATACATATAAAAAAACCAATAAGGGGCACATACAACCAGTGCTCGTAGATGAGGCCGTTTATAGGAACGATTCCTGAAACAGGCGCAAGACCAATAAAAAACCACAAAAATCCAAAAAGAGGTATTTTGTCATTTCTTTTTACGAATAAAAAGACAGACACACCTAGGATTGCGATTACGACCAACAGAACACCAAGTACTACTGGAGACAACATTGAAGGTTCCACTGGGAGCGATCGTTCCATGTGCAATGGATATGGAAAAATAAGTAATTGCACATAGACAAGCAATGCGTGACAAAAAGTATAGAGACGTACGAGTAGGCTGTCGGTATACACATTGTGTTGCTTGTAAAAGTTGAGACTGTTGTCAAAATTGAGCACTGTCAGACGGAGAAGCGCATAACAGGCTGTGATTCCTAAAATTCCACCAGCAAATATCCACGCTCGCTTTACCTTTAATAAATTTTGTTTCCAAAATATAAGCGCCATTAGAGCAATGCCTATGATTGCAATTTCCTTCGACAGCAGAGCACATATAAATGAAACAGTACCACCAATAAACCAACGCGATTTTTGCTTCCGTATGCATAGCTGCACAGCACAATATAAAAAAAGAAATAAAAATAAAGCATAGAGGGAGTCCCCCCTTGAATTAATATATGTGACTGCCTCAACCTGCACAGGGTGAATGAGAAAAAATAGACTTATCCAAAATGAAACTGATCTATCTAGATTCAGCTTTTGCAATACTAAAAAAAGCACAACGCCAGCCCCAATATGAAGCAGGATATTCACAATTCTAAACGGCACCGGATTGTAGCCCCAAATAGCATGGTCTAGAGCAAAGGTTAATGATGTAATCGGACGATAATAATTGCTTGTAAATCCAGATCCAGCAACTATATCTGATGAAAATATTTTCTGAACATCAAATGTTTCTACATATTTGTTTTTCACAATAAACTGCTCATCATCCCAGACAAAAGAATTTGGGAGAGAGTTAGCATAGGAGATGACTGTGATTATTACAAGCAACAAAATAAGAAATAGATTTGCTTTCATTGAGAAGCTTATAATTTAAATGAATAATAATTTATTAAATCGGTATTTGATAGGGATATATTGAACGCGTAGCAGGATAATTTATTCGTATGAAAATTATTATGAGTAATAATATGATACTAGCAAGAAGCATTTTGCATCCGATCTTCATTAACGAATTTTTGTGTGTTATTAATTTATAAAATAAGCCACCGAGAATAATAGCAATACAAACAACGATAAAATATAAATTTAGGACAAAACAGACTTGAACCACATCTTGGAAGTCCATATTTGCTTAGTCTGTAAACACCTGGACAAAGATTTTACCAAATGCTCCGACATCGATGACTCCTATGCCGATCACTGTAAACTCGGACTCCACTATATTTCGCCTGTGCCCCTCACTTTCCATCAAACCATTCATAGCGATTGTGACATTTGGGGCGTAGGCGAGATTTTCACCCACGATGCCGAAGCGGATTTTTGCCTTATTGAGCCGGTCACTGGCTACCTCGCCCTCCGGACTTTGATGAGAAAAGAATCTCCTGTTGACCATATCTTTCCCATATGCGCGTGCTATTTCCGTCAAAAAATCGCTTTGCTCAAGCGCCCCTACACCCGCCTTTAATCTTTCTGCATTTACGAGTCGATACATCTTGAACTCATCGTCTGTATTGCTCGTATAGGCGGCACCTTCTGGGATACTATCAAGCGGTACGGTTTCGTTTGTCGCAGGTTTGACCGTGAGAAAACGGCGTGCTCCGGTTGATGCCTCGTCCATAAGAGAGGTAAGCCCGCCACCATATGTACGCACAAGTTGCACAAATCTGCTTCCTACAAATGACTCTTCAATATCTGACTGGATAGTACCTTTGAGCGGCAAAATCATGATAAATGTCAATACAAATGCTGTAATGACTCCTCCATTTATCATAGATATGAGTACGCCCAACAAATTGTTTGTCTTAGAAGATACGATTTTTTTGGGTAGATAATATACGCCAATATGTCCTAAAAAGGAAAGCAATTGCTGCGAAAATGTCCCAATGACGACAAATGCCAATACATTTGCCCAACCTGAAACTAATCCAAATTTTTCTGACAAAAAAGATCCAACGGGATTTTCTAACCACATGGACATGAGATAGGAGCCTACGAGCGAAAACAACGAAACCCCAATGAGCACAAATCCACTAAACCAGCCTTGAATAGCAGTCAGAAGTAGGACAAAAAATATGACAAGATCAATCCAGTTCATAACAAATTAGTCATTTTTAAAATTGTAACATAGACAACGAAACTATATACTGTTAGTGCGCTTTATAGATATGATTATTTTACTCCTCTTTGCTTTTTTGGCTGGGGTTGTCACGATTCTCTCTCCTTGTATCCTTCCTGTGCTACCGATCGTGCTTTCCGGAGGTATAACAGGCGATAAAAAAAGACCTTTTGGCATCGTTGTCGGGTTCATCGCGAGCTTCTCGTTTTTTACCCTATTCCTCACAAGTATTGTCAATCGTACCGGAATATCTGCAGATTTCGTACGAATGGCATCGGTTGGACTTATATTCTTTTTTGGATTAACGCAGATTGTCCCCTCCCTGCAGGTTGTTTCAGAAAAAATCCTAAGCCGATTGATACCACAAAAAAATGCATCCTCTCAACATATCTCGCCATCTTTTCAAAGTGGATTCCTCCTGGGAATTTCTCTGGGTCTCCTTTGGACTCCTTGTGTGGGGCCAATCTTGGCATCAGTTATTGCACTTGCTTTAACAGGATCTGTCAACGGTTCAGCTATGGCTATCACCATAGCCTACGCAACTGGCACTGCCATTCCACTCCTTGGGGTGATGATGGGAGGTAGATCACTTTTTTCCAAACACTCTAAACTCCTCGCAAACACACCCAAAATTCAAAAAGCGTTTGGCGTAATCATGATCGTTACTTCACTTTCACTCGCATTTGGCCTAGACCGTGCATTTCAAACATTTATCATACAAAAATTTCCGAACTACGGTACAGGACTGACGATATTTGAAGATATAGATATTGTCAGAAAACAGCTGAGCGCTTTTGGCACAACACCCATGCCAGCTGAAAAGCGTGGCAAAATACTGAGTTTACTAGGTCAAAATATTGCTCCAGAACTCATACCTGGTGGTATGTGGTTTAACACAGAGCAACCTGAAAAAGGTCTTCGCCTCTCGGATCTCAAAGGGAAAGTTGTCCTTGTGGATTTTTGGACATACACGTGCATCAACTGTATTCGAACCTTGCCATACATTGAGCGGTGGCATAAAAAGTACAAAGATATGGGTCTTGTCATCATTGGCGTGCATACACCAGAATTTGAATTTGAAAAAAATAGCGACAACGTAGGTCGCGCCGTCAAAGATTTTAAACTCACATATCCTATCGTCCAAGACAATAATTATGCGACATGGAGAGCTTATGAAAATCACTACTGGCCTGCGAAATACTTTATTGGGAGAGACGGAACACTGCGTGGAAGTCATTTTGGCGAAGGTGCATATGATGAGACGGAAAAAAAGATTCAGGATTTACTTTCAGAAAATAGTACAAAGATTGCTGTATCCATTCAAAATCCTGTATACACTATTGATGCACGTACACCAGAATCGTATCTGGGGCACCGGCGCATAGAATACCTGGCTTCACCAGAGGTGATTGGGCAAGACATGCTGACGATCTACACTTCTCCTATATCTTTGCCACAAAACACCTTTGCATTTATCGGTCCATGGACTGTTGGACCAGAATACGCTGCTGCCCAAACTGGTGCCAAATTACGACTACACTTTCAGGCAAAAAACGTATTTCTTGTCATGAAGCCGAAAAACGATAAAAGTGGCATAGTCTCTGTGCGACTTGACCAAATCCCCTTAGGACAATCTACCTCGGGGAAAGATGTTGTGGGCGATAAGGTTACTATTGATACAAGTAGGCTGTATGACATAATCGCACTTCCTCGTGCAGGCCAACACATACTTGATCTGGAATTTTTAGATGACCGGGTAGAAGTTTTTGCATTTACCTTTGGCTAACTTTTTAGGTACGTGTCAAAAAATTTGATAGATCTATCCATGGCAGGACCGAAGGCTGATCCAGACAAGTTATGATCTGCATCCTCATACGTGAAATACTCAACAGATTTTGCTGCTTTTTCCATAGCGAGTTTGAGTTTTTCAGAAAACTCCCATGGCACAGTCTCGTCTGCAAGCCCGTGATGAAGTTGTATGGGACTTGTAAGATCGCTCACATAGTTGATCGGCGATATGCTAGACCATACATCAGGATTATCTTCTGGTTGACCATATTTATCTATGAATTGTTGCCGAGTTGAAGAAATAGTTCCCGATACACGAGCTGATGGTACAAAGGGCACACTTCGGCGCCAGTTGCGCAGTAAATCCACATGACTTGCCACCACACCACCCCATATCACTCCCGCTTTAACATCTTTTGATACAACCATAGAGCGAAGCGTGATATATCCACCCATGGAGTGACCCCACATGCCAATCTTTTGTGGATTAACATCTTTGTATGCTTTTATACTTGCGAGGGCATTGAGGACATCAGTCGTGTACCCATTTGACCAATAGACTCCCGTAGGCGCACCCTCAGATTTGTCATGCCCACGATAATCTGACTTAAACACGACATAACCGTTTCTAGCAAATCCATCCAGATAGGCGACATATCGCTCTGTTGTCCGATACTCTTCTGGGGCTATATAACCGTGATTAAAGATGATAGCAGGGTACCCACCGGCTGGTGGAGCATCAGTTGGGACGGTGAGTAAACCAAAAATCTTTAGTCCTTCAGAAATATACGAGGCATAATAACGCTTATAATTTATGCCTGCAAAAAGAGTGCTTTCAATTGTGATGTTACTACCTGGAAACACTTGTTGCTTCGTGGCCTCAACCGAGAGTGGATCAATACTTTTTTGTGTCTTGGGGGGCTTATTTGTCTCCTGAGGTGAGTCTGTTTGCGTACGGCTTAATTGGTACCCATAAATAAGAATAAGCAAAAATAATATACTAACTACAAAACCAAAAGTAACTATTTTTTTCATGAATTATTAATTATACACTATTTATCTGTGTAAGACGCTTAATGTTTTCCCTATCTGGACCCTTTCCTTCAAATCCTGGAGTCTCTAGCACCATATCTATATTATTAAATAGCGAATTTTTGAGAAAAACAGCTAGTCCCTTAGTACCAATTTTTCCCTCACCTATATTTTCATGTCTGTCACGAGCACTACCACACGCTGTTTTTGAGTCATTGACATGAAATACTGCAAGACGGTTGATGCCTATATGGGTATCTATATCGTTTGCTAATTCTTGCGCACAAATGGGATCGCATATGTTGTATCCTGCGGCAAATGCATGTTGGGTATCAATACAAAACTGCAGCCGTCGATCTGGTATTTTTTTGGCTATATCCCCACATTCTTCTATAGTTCGGGCTATACTTCCCTCTCTACCTGCACTATTTTCTACTATAAAAATAGTATCTTCTGGTGTAGTTGATAAAATTTGTTCAATTGCTGTGTATATTTGATCACTCCACGCTCCCCATCCACCTGCTCCCGAACCCACATGAACAATTACTCCATATGCCCCAATATCATGACAAAATTGCAGCTCATACGTAAGGGTTTGAATAGATTGCTTGAGCAACATTCTGTTTGCGGTAGCCAAATTCACTAGATAGGGTGCGTGAATATAGACCTTCCTAATCTTATACTCTATTTTTTTAGCTATAAATGCATCTATGTCAGACCGCATGATCTGTCTCCGCTTCCATGACTGGGGACTACTGGAGAAAACCTGTATACATCCAGCTCCGATATCATTGGCTTTTATGACTCCATTTATGAGCCCTCCGGCAGTAGTGACATGTGCTCCGATATGTGAGTTTATCTTTCTCATTGCTTGGCTTTGGCGTTTATTTTGTTTGCTAAGGCGTCTTGCTCTTGTGCAATTTCTTTATCTTTTGAGGTGTATTGTTTTTCCTCAGCAGTCAGCCACTGATTTTTTTCCATTCGAGATACGATCGCTTCGATATTTCTCAATCGTATCTCTAGTAAGGTTAATAATTTATCAATATCAGCTCTATTTTGATCATAAAAAGATGTGTATGTTTTGAGTTTTTCCCAACTGGGGCGAACACTTTTGAGATTATCACGTGCCTTTGTCCAATTTTCCACGGTATCTGCAGGATAATTGGGCGGGAGGTATCCTCCAAAATGCTGGATGACTATTTGTGCAGGACACCCATTGAGATTGCCATTTACTGCAGCGACACCTACATCTTGAAAATCCTTTTCGAGTAGAAATTTTTTTGAATCAGGAAAATTAAAACTATTGTCTATCAGTTCTTGCTCTGTATAGTAGCCGACGGTTGGCGCCTCTCCCCATGTAATATTGTAGTACCCAGCTGCATTCATAGCGGCAAGCATCGTGTACCCACTCTTGGTGGCCTCAAAAGATAAGTCATTTGTTGCAAGCATTTTAGTTCCTCTAGCTGTTGCTGAATCAGAAAGTTTATTGTTCCACTTCAGTGGTAATAGACCAGCCTCATCACGTTTGGTGTTTAATAGGTCCATGTATTTCTTGCCATCGAGCGTGGGTTGACTCACAAGTTTGTCATCTCCGCTGGCGTCGCGCCAGAGTTTGGAGTAGGGAACCTGTTTATCCAATGAGAGCACATGATCGATATCTACTATGGACACAAACCCCAGTGTGTCGCGCGAATCAGAGCTTGCGGTTCGATTGTCACCTAAGACAAATACCGACCCTTGTGGCACTACTGTTGGACTACAATCACGCAGAGTACTTCCACCAAATGTTGATTGTGCGCGCGCAGTATATGACTCCTTTAACTGTGCACCATTACGATAGACGAAACCATTTTTAATTTCCACTTTATCACCTGGCAACCCCACTATGCGCTTCACAAACCCTGCTTCTTGCCCATATTGCTTCATAGAGATTTCGCGCGTGAGTTTGTTTGAGAATGAGATGATGTCACCGTGCATCAGTTCATATCCAAAATATCTTGTTCCAAAAAAAATAATTCCCCCCGGATACCTGCGCATACTAGACCAGGCAACAATCTCTTTGGCTCGAGAAACATCTGTAGTACTTTTGCCTTTGGGAAACGTGGGGTACATTGATCCCGTACCTGCAATATTTATATTGTCTCCACCTACTCCATACCCTCGTAACACCTCTGGCACTACAATTTTTACAAACGGGATTACGATATTACTCGAAATAATATTTGCAACAGATACGAGAAAGGCAATCGTAAGAAGGATAAATGCACTGTTAAGTATTTTACGACTGTCTGGAAGTTTAAAATTCATATACATCAGTTCTCACATGTATCTAGATAGATCCACAACACTCGACATGCATACGTGCGATATGGTCTCCAGCTGTCACTTCGCTTTTTTAGAGAATCTTTGTCTGGTTTACAGGACAGTCCGTATAATTTCTGCACAGCATTTTGTAGTCCAATATCACCAAAGGAAAAAATATCCTGTCGCCCTAGACTAAACATGAGAAACATTTCTGCCGTCCACGGGCCTACGCCTTTGATACGAGTAAGTATATTTTTCACCTCATCATCGCTTTTGTTCTTTAGATCTTGTAATACACCTTGTTTTGCCGCCAGCGCAATATTTTTAATATATAATGCTTTTGATTTTGAAATACCTACACTTCTGATCTGTTTGATTGCTAGTGCATCTACAAAGTCAGCAGTCACAGATTCGTCTGCGGCAAGTGATGTAAATCTATTCCAAATAGTGCTTCCTGCTTTTTCGCTCAACTGCTGATTGACAACTGAAGATATCAAGTTCACGAAATAATCATCATTTGTTTCAAGCTCAAGCTTCGTTAAATCTAAAAACTGTATAGTTTGGTAGAGTATAGGATCTGCACGCTGAAAATGGGAAATAATAGCATCTCTCATATGTCTATTGTACAACTGAGAATTTATATTTATCTTGAACAATTTTCCATTGTGAAGTTGTGTAAAATACAATGAAATTATAAATCACTCATTATAAATTTCATAACTTTTCATATATCCAGTTTATACATCTTGCTTTCACCAAAACCTCCTACTCCTGCCCGTCTCAGGCGCGTGCCGTATCCTTGCATTAGCGGACTTCGGCGAGTATTATATGAATATATGAAAATTCTCGTTAGTTACGCAACCAATTCAGGCGGTACACAAGCCGCTTCTCAAATAGCAGTCGATGCACTCACAGCTGCTGGTCACACACTCACCTACAAAATGGCTCGTGAGTCGGTGCCTGCTGACTTTGAGTCTCATGATTTTGTACTTCTTGCCTCCCCCAGTTGGGATTTTGGCAGCGAAGAAGGCATGCCACACGAAGATTTTCTTGAGCTCTTCAAACAATTTGATGGAAAAAAATTTGAAGGCAAAAAATTTGCTGTTCTTGGCCTTGGTGATTCCTCCTACACGAAGTTTTGCGGTTGTGTCGATCACCTCGAGGAGTTTGTAAAAAAACTCGGTGGCAGTCTCGTGCATACGTCTCTGAAGGTAGATGGATTTTTCTACCACCCGGAAAACAACGAGACTGTCAAAGCATGGGCTGAGGAACTCGCTAAAAAACTCGCTTAATCACGCAATTAGCATGATTGCCTCTCGTAAACTGGATCTATTCACACAAAAGATATATCGATTTGATGCAATCTCAAAATTTGCATTGTGTATTTTTTTGGGAAATAGTGCATATATCGCAGATACACAACAAAATATTTTTGTTTTACTCATGAGTCTTCTGTTCTGGGGATTTGCAGCGCTTGTCATCGTTGAATATATTCTCATTTCTAAATCAAAAACAACCCTTTTTAAAGCAAAATTACTGCATCTTCGTTATACAAATACTGGAAACACCTCAACTGTCTACGCTACTTTGGAGCACAACAAACAACCCAACGAATATAAAATATTTGACGCGCTTGCGGATAAATTTACAATTAATTTAACGTACACATTTTTACTCGATCGCGCTCAAACGATTATTGGCATAGACAAAGATCTTTTACATCCAAAGCTTTCTGAAGTATATATATTTTCTTCACAAAGGATACTACAGGCCATTTTTATATGTGGAGCAATTGGCACATCTATATATCTTATATATAATATCCTAAGAAGGATTGCTCCCTAGGTGATGTAAAATAAAGCTATATGAAATTTCACTTTTTTGAAGAGTTTATTGATGAGATTTCTGATGTCTTTGAGGATACATTTGAGCTCCTTGTTCACCATAAACATTCGACCCCTAAAGTATACAAATCTACGCGGGTCGATGGAACTCTTGTGAAGGTTCGACCAGCGTACCTTTTTGCAGAACGAATAGAAAATTCACTCAAACTCATTTTTGGCGTATCAATCATGTTTTCAGCAGTAACTGCTTCATTTGTCGGATTTACATCACTGTCTGGTTTACTTGAAGAATTGATCGATACTCTTTGGGGAAAATCTGTAATGATTATCATTGGAGCAAGCTATACTATCATCGGCTTGTGGAAAGTGCTTCGTCTCGGAAGTGAAAAGTAGTTTAGTTAAGCAAATACAATTCGTAGTTGATCAGTGACGCAAAGGTGACCCACATGAGATAGGGCACGAGTAAATACGCAGCTTCTTTATCAATTTTTCGTGTATACCATATAGTCATCACAATCAGTCCCCACATGGACAAAATCACATACAGCCCCAAAGAAATGTTTCGCATACCAAAAAAGACGATTGACCATGCGACATTTACCACAAGCTGAGCGATAAAAAACACAAGCGACTTCGTACGCTCGTCGCCGTGTTTATATTTCCAAATACTAGAAAGCGTAATCCCCATGCAGGCATAAAGAAAAGTCCACACAGGTCCAAACAGCCAATTTGGAGGGGCAAAATCTGGTTTAATGAGATCTTTATACCACGTAGGGATAGCATTTGCGGTAAAAATTGATCCTGCTATTCCAGCTGCCTCACAAATAGCTATACAGAGCGCTATCAATTTCCAGTTATTTGTGCTTTTTCCTTTTGATTTCGTTTTTTGCTTTTTCATACCCTAAAGTGACGGGCCAATTTGTAGGCGACACCAGATACAACCCCGGTAAGCACTGATCCCCACAAAAGATCGATGATGACTATATGTACAGGCCAGTCTCGAAGTGTGGCAAAGTTTGTCAAATCATATGTGGCATACGCACACAATCCAAAAAATGCACCATACATCGCTGACTTTTTCCAGGTTTTTTCTTTTGTGTATGGCAGTACTGCAAAAACTATAACACCTAATACATACAGGAGGTAAAATAAAAATGCAGCCAGCAGATTTGGTTCAGGACTCGTCAAGTGAGAAAGTGCTGTAAAGTACAGTGAGTTTGCAATCGCACCAAGCCACACAAAGTCTATGGCCAAAAATACCACTAACGTAATGATATATAGTTTCAAAAGAGGCAGGCGAAATTTCATTACGGATATCCCCTAAAGTAATTGATGATGGCAGGAGTAATAACTGCAATCCATGCTGCAAAAATGACAATGAGCACAATTGCTACAATCTTTCCCAGCATATCAGTCTCAACATCCGCTTCACGCATGTCTTTTTCTTCCTGCGTGAGTTCTACTGGTTTTTCGACAACCGGTTTAACGGTTTGTGTCTTCTTGGGAGAGGATTTTTTTGCATTTGGTTTCATATCAAACATTATATACCCTATCAGTGATAGTTTTCATCCATAGATTATACAAACACCTAACTATATAGGTTTGAAGATTACCAGCAGTGAATCACCTCGCGGTTAGCTCCAAGATATCTGTCGTTCCCGCGTCTGCCTGCCGGCAGGCAGGAAAACGGAAACCAATCTGGATCACCGATCAGGCCCGCATTGCCGTCGAGGCAGGTCGGGGATGACAGCGCAAACGACGAGAAATTGCTAGCTAAAAAACATCCTTAAAAGGATTAAAGATTCTAGATTGCAAGAATATAAGCAGTGCCTAAACTATACAGCAGCTTACCACCTGAAGTGAGCAAAGGCTTTGTTGGCTTCAGCCATACGGTGGACGGTATCGCGCTTTTTGATAGCTTCACCGACCCCTTTGGCTCCGTCTACGATCTCAGCAGCAAGCTTGGCTGAGTAAGAACGAAACTCTTTGTTTGATCTTTTTTTGGCAAATGCAGTAATCCAGCGGATAGCCAGTGCCACCCTGCGGTCACCACGTACTTCCATGGGAACCTGATATGATGCGCCGCCCACACGACGTGGTCGGACTTCCATCTTGGGTCCTACGGTTTGGATACTATTTTCAAGTACTTTTATAGGGTCTTCGCCACTTTCTTTAATAATATCTAACGCGTCATAAACTAATCTTTCGGCAAGTCTTTTTTTACCTCGCTCCATGACACGGTTGATCATCCGAGTAATGGTCCTGTTTCCATAGACTGGATCAGGAAGTGGTAATGGTTTATTGATGCGTCCTGCTCTAGGCATATATATTCCTTAGTTTAATTTGCAGCTGCGGCTTTTGGTGCTGCACTTGTATCTCTCTTTGACCCATATCGACTGCGACCCTGTTTGCGTGTAACAACGCCACTTGCGTCATATTTACCACGTACAATGTGATATTTTACACCTGGTAAATCTGGCACACGACCACCACGGACGAGCACTATGCCGTGCTCAGCCAACTCGTGGCCAATACCAGGAATATAAGCTGTCACTTCTTGTTTATTGGAAAGTCTCACACGAGCCACCTTGCGGAGAGCTGAGTTTGGCTTTTTTGGTGTCATGGTCTTCACAAGGGTAATAACTCCACGCTTGAATGGTGCAGCCAGCCCCTTGGTTACGCGATCTTTTGCATTAAAAAATTTGCGTAGGGCTGTAGCCTTAACCTTTTTTGACTTTACCTTGCGACCTTGTCTAATAAGTTGGTTGATAGTTGGCATACCGTTAGTTTAACTCTCCTGCTCGCTCTGCAGCTACTGGGATCAGTCGTCCGATTATAACGTTTTCTTTCAGTCCTAGCAACCTATCTTCTTTACCACCAATTGCAGCATCTGTAAGCACATTGGTTGTCTCTTGGAACGAGGCTGCTGATAACCATGACTCGGTAAACAGAGATGACCTGGTAATACCAAGCATAATAATCTGTGCACTTGCTGGCTCACCACCGCTTGCAAGAGCTTTAGCATTTTCACCTTCAAAGATTGCTTTGTCCAAAATCTCACCTGGCAAAAGTGTCGTATCACCTGATGTGTCGATACGAACCTTGTCACTCATCTTGCGAATAATCACCTCAAAGTGCTTGTCATGGATTGGAATACCTTGTGACTCGTACACACGCTGTATCTCCATGATGAGATAGGTTTGTGCTCCACGCAGCCCTCGTATTGCTAAAACTTCTTTCAAATCCAAATTTCCACCAGCCAGCTGGGTGCCTGCACCAACCATATCGCCTTCTTTTACCTTGAGCTCCATGGTTTTGGGTATGGCATATTCACGCTCATCAACAGGCTTCATGGATGTATTGCGGACACGCACGAGCCATCCACCTTCGTCCTCTTCAGCAATCTCAACTGTACCGGCAATCTCAGCCAGAGGCGAAAGATTTCTCGGTGTACGTGCCTCAAATAACTCCTCGACACGAGGAAGCCCTTGCGTCACGTCTAAGCCCACGATACCTCCAGCATGGCGCACACGCATCGTCAACTGTGTACCAGGCTCTCCAATAGACTGGGCTGCGATGACTCCAACTGGAGTACCAAGATCCACAAGTTTATTGGTAGCAAAATCTTTACCATAACATTTCTGGCAGAGCCCAACTCTGGCTGTGCAAGAAAGTGGCGAACGCACGACTGCTACTTCCACTGCATGTTCATCAATAAGCTTGATCATATCTTCGTCGATATACTGACCAGCTGCACAGAGTACTTTGGCGCTTTGTGGTGCAATGATATCTTGGGCGGCAAATCGGCCATACAGACGTGTACTAAATGCTGTTTGTCGATCTTCTGCCCTATGTATCTCAAGTCCGTTTGTGTCACCGCAGTCTTCGATACGAATGATCGCGTCATGAGAAACGTCTACTAAACGTCGTGTCAGGTAGCCTGCATCAGCGGTTTTGAGAGCTGAGTCAGTCAAGCCCTTGCGTGAGCCACGAGTACTTGTGACGTATTCAAAGATCGATAGCCCTTCACGATAGTTACTCTTTGTTGGAAGCTCCACGATTTTTCCAAGTGGATCTACCACGAGTCCCTTGATAGCGGAAAGCTGTTTGAGCTGATCTTTACTGGCACGAGCACCTCCAGAATCGATAATCATTTTGACTGGATTACTGGCTGCAAGCTGTTGCCAGGTCTTGTCTGCGATACGCTCTGTGACTTCAATCCAAATCTCGTTTGAAAGTCTTCGTTTTTCTTCGATTGTGATAAGACCCATCTGATAGTTTTGATCTACTTCAGCTACTTTGCCTTCGGCATCGCGGACGATATCTGCTTTGTCTGAAACCATTTCACAGTCAAACACAGATACAGACAATCCGCCACAGATAGTCGCACCCATAAAACCAATGTTTTTGATAGAGTCAATAAGCTTGACAACATCCTCTTTTTCGTAATGATTAAGGGCTTTTGTGATCAATTGCTTTACGGTCGCAGCTTTTACAGGTGAATTGATATACCGAAGCTCAGAGGGCAATATCTCGTTAAAGAGTATTCGTCCTACACTCGTGACAATCTTTTCACCATCTATACGAACATTAATCTGCTTACGAAGCCCTACGCGTCCCGCCTGATAGGCGGAAATAGCATCATGCTCATCACTAAACCATGCCAAGTCGGCTACATCAGTCCCTTCGGGCAACGCTTCAACTGTGGTCAGATAGTAACAACCCAGCACCATTTCTTTGTTTGGCACAGTGATCGGTGAACCATCCGCGGGCTTGAGCAAATTGTGCGTTGGAAGCATGAGATGTACTGCTTCAAACTGACTCTTGTCTGAAAGAGGTATGTGTACAGCCATCTGATCTCCATCAAAGTCTGCATTGTAGCCTGCACAAACACATGGATGAATGCGAATGGCTGAGCCTTCGATAAGGATAGGATAAAATGCTTGCATACCCAGTTTGTGCAACGTAGGTGCGCGATTGAGGAGTACTGGATGATTTTTGGTGATCTCTTCCAAAATATCAAAAACTTCTGGTGTACGGCGCTCGAGTACATTTTTGGCATTTTTGACGTTTGGAGCAATCCCACGAACAATCAATTCACGCAGCACAAAAGGCTTAAACATCTCAAGTGCCATTTCCTTGGGAAGTCCGCATTGGGTAAGGTTGAGCTCTGGTCCTACGACGATAACAGAACGACCAGAATAGTCAACGCGCTTGCCAAGCAAGTTTTGTCGGAAACGACCCTGCTTGCCGCGCAACATATCAGAAAGAGATCGCAAAGGAGCAATAACTGCTCGAGATGATGGGCGTTGTGTTGCATCGATAAGACTATCAACTGCTTCCTGAAGCATACGCTTTTCATTTCGCAATATTATCTCTGGAGCCCCAAGATCCATAAGGTGACTGAGACGATTGTTGCGATTTATGACACGACGATACAAATCATTCAAATCACTGGTAGCAAATCGTCCACCTGTCAGCTGCACCATAGGGCGCAAATCTGGAGGAATGACAGGAAGCGTTTTCATGATGAGCCATTCTGGATTAACCTTAGCTTTACGTAGTCCGTCTACGACACGTAGTCTCTTGGTAACTTTGATATGGCGTTGCCCTGTGGTTTCTGAAACCTCAACACGGAGGTCTGCTGCCATTTTGTCCAGATCAAGTTTTTTCACAACAGAAAGAAGTGCCTCAGCACCCATCGCCACATCAAAACATGCGACGGCATCGTACTCAAGTAGTCTCAGATATTCATCTTCACTGATGACGGTAAGTGGCTTAATGCCCTTTACAATAGCCACAAGTGACTCCGATACCTCTTTGACTTTTTCTTTTTCTTTGTTTTCTTGGTCCTCGGTCATAGCCAGCTCTTGACGCTCTTTGAGCTCTAGCTCACCTATGGCCATATCGCGAGCTTCTTTTGCTTTAATACGGTCAGCAAGATCTACTCTGTGTTGTTTGAAATCTTCAATCTTTTTGGCACGAAGCTCTTTGTATTGTTTTTCTACCTCTGCAGCTCGGTTATCTCCTGCTTGCTCGAGATTTGCGAGCACTTCTTTTTTCTTTTCATCGTCAACACGAGTCACAAGGTACTGTGCAAAATAGATAACTCCCTCGAGAGCTCGTGGACTGACATCCAAAAGGAGTGAAAGCTTGGACGGTGCACCTTTGAAAAACCATACGTGTGCCACTGGCACTGCCAAACTGATATGACCCATGCGCTCGCGACGTACTTTGCTTTGTGTGACTTCCACACCGCACTTGTCGCATATGATACCTCGGTAGCGGATGCGCTTGTATTTGCCGCAGTAACATTCCCAGTCTTTGGTAGGTCCAAAGATGCGCTCGTCAAAAAGTCCATCTTTTTCTGGTTTGAGGGTACGATAATTGATAGTCTCAGGCTTTGTCACTTCTCCATATGACCAATTTTTGATGTCATCGGGACTTGCGACTATGACTTTGAGCCCTGAAAAATCTATAATATGAGCGAAATTTCCTTTTTTATCCATATAGGTTATGAAACAAAATGTTTTTTATCAATTAACTCCGAACGATTCTGTCCACCCCTCCTTTAACGAACTTCTATATCAACAATACAAAAACGCTTAACTTACTTGCTCCTCTACTGATTCTTCACCACTGGCTTCTGCTAATTCTATTGCTACCTTTGCAATTTGCTCCTCATCTGCCTCATCTGGATCAGTAATGACTGCCGCATCATCTGTAATAGGTGGTGTAACTGGGGCTGGTGTGACAGGTACATCATCTGCAACTACTCCAGGCCTTGCAGTCACAACGCCTGTCGGAATGACGTTGAGACCTAATGCTTGCAACTCCTTGACAAGTACCTTGAATGACTCTGGCACTGTAGAGGCTGGAATTGGTACTCCTTTAACGATAGCTTCAAATGCCTTGGCACGACCTACCACGTCATCTGACTTGATCGTCAACATTTCTTGCAGTACGTTTGCAGCTCGGTGAGACTCAAGTGCCCAAACTTCCATTTCTCCGAGTCTTTGACCTCCCATTTGAGCTTTGCCTCCCAGAGGCTGTTGGGTAACAAGAGAGTATGGTCCGGTTGAGCGAGCGTGGGTCTTGTCTTCCACCATGTGGATAAGCTTCATCACGTAACCGATACCCACCACAATTGGCTCTGAAAATGCTTCTCCGGTGCGACCATCATAGAGGGTGCTCTTGCCTGACACAGGGACATCAGCTTGTTCCATAAGGGCAATCATGCGGTCTTCGGCTACATGTTCAAATACTGGAAGACCAATCTTTTTGCCAAGTTTTTGTGCAGCCAGTCCCAAATGCGTTTCCATCAGCTGTCCTAAATTCATACGAGACAACACAGAGAGTGGTGAAATGATGATATCTACTGGAGTCCCATCAGCCATATATGGCATGTCTTGGGCTGGAACGATTTTGCTAATAACACCTTTGTTTCCATGGCGACCTGCAAGCTTGTCTCCCACCACCACTTTGCGGATTTGGGCGACTTTGACGATAATCTTGCGATTTGTGCCAGGCTCTAGCTCATCTCCATTTTCACGATCAAGAATTTTTACTTCGATGACTGTACCGCGCTCTCCATGTGGTGTACGCAGACTGGTATCGCGGACTTCGCGGGCTTTCTCTCCAAAGATTGCCCGGAGCAGTCGCTCTTCTGCTGTAAGTTCAGTCTCACCTTTTGGTGCGATTTTTCCTACCAAGATGTCATTTGGACCAACCTCTGCACCAACGACAACGATACCGTTTTCATCAAGATTACGGAGTGCTTCCTCGCCTACATTTGGAATATCTCGAGTGGTTTCTTCTGCACCAAGCTTGGTGTCAACAACACTACAATCATGCTCTTCGATAGTAATAGAAGTAAGGACATCATCACGAACGAGGCGATCAGAAATTACAATTGCGTCCTCATAGCCGAGACCATCAAAACTCATATAAGCAATCATGAGGTTTGATCCAAGTGCGAGCTCTCCAGCTTCACTGGAAGGCCCGTCAATCAGCACTTGACCTCTCTTCACTCCTTGGCCAGTTGTTACAAGCACATGCTGGTTGTAACTGGTAGACTGAGCTGAGCGCTTAAACTTTTCGACAGCATATGTCTGTTTGCCAAGTGTTTTGTAATCAATCGTGACACTCGTGGCATCTGCAAAAGTGATCGTACCGTCTTCAACTGCACGGATGACACGACCCATGGCCTCAGATACTGCTGCTTCCATGCCTGTACCAATGACCGGACTTTGAGGAGCGATCAGCGGTACAGCCTGACATTGCATGTGTGTACCCATGAGCGCGCGGTTGGCCTCGTCATGTGCAAGATATGGAATGAGGGATGCAGGAGCACCGACAACTTGGCGTGGTGCCACATCAATGTATTCGACCAAATGTGCATCACCTTCTAAAAATTCCCCTTTGTACCGAATTGGAATACGTTCGGCAACAATATACCCATCTTGATCAATCTCAATACCTGCATGCGTAACATAATGATATTGTTCATCATCTGCTGATACATAAACAACGTCATTTGTAACTCTCATACGTGTCACATCGCCTTTGGTTTCTTTGACTATCTTGCGGTATGGAGTTTCCAAAAATCCGTATTCATTGATTTGTGAATAGAGTGATAAATAGGTAACGAGTCCGATATTTGGACCCTCAGGACTCCGCACGCAGCAAATGCGACCATACTGCGATGCATTGATGTCACGGATAGAAAATGACGCGCGTTCGCGACTAATACCACCAATACCCATAACTGTCAGACGGCGAAGGTTGTCTACCTCACTCAAAGGATTGGTTTGATCAAGGATCGTAGAAAGCTGACTAGTGCGGAAAAAGTCATTGACTGAGGCAATCATAGGCCTAGCGTTCACAAGCTGTGATGGTGTCAAATCCTCTGCTGCTGGACCTGCAAGACTCATCTTTTCGCGTACTGAGCGCTCCAGGCGAAGCAAACCTACACGAAATGCATTGGAGGCGACGAGCTCTCCTACGCGACGAACGCGGCGATTGCCTAGGTGATCTATATCGTCTACATCACCTTTTTTGTTTGCAAGGTTGATAAGCTGTTTGATAGCGCCAATGATATCTTCTTTTGTAAGTACCCAGTTTTCTTTGACGTTTTCGATATTGAGGCCAAGCTTTTTGTTCATCTTGTAGCGGCCGACGCGCTCCAAGGAATATCTACGATAATCAAAAAATGTCGTCTTCAAAAGCTCTTGGGCGTTTTCCAGAACTATTGGCTCTCCAGGGCGAAGCTTTCGGTAGAGCTCCAGTACAGCCTCAACTTGTGAGGTGGTGGTGTCTTTTGCAAGTGTGGCTGCCAAATACTTGTGTTCGCCGTTGTTGTCTACATCTTCAAAAAGTCGTGCGATAGACTCATTGGTAGAATATCCGAGAGCACGTAGAAATGTAGATGCGACAAATTTGCGACGGCGATCGATGCGTACCATAAGCACATCATTGCGGGTCATGATAAACTCAAGCCAGCTGCCGTGCATAGGACGAATCTCTGCACTATAAAATGTACGACCTGTTGATGCATCAACTTGCCCCGTGAAATAAATACCTGGGGAACGGACGAGTTGATTGACGACACAGCGTTCAATACCATTGACGACGAATGTCCCGTGCTCGGTCATGGTAGGAATATCACCGAGAAAAACCTCTTGGGTGACGTGATGGCCTGTTTGTTTGTTAGTCAATGTTGCTGTGACTTTGAGCGGCATGTCGTAGGTCAGGCCTTTTTCGAGTGCCACTTGTGGATTGAGTCTGGCTTTGCCAAAAAAGTAATCGCCAAATGTCAGTTCCCAATTTTTGCCGGTAAAATCAACAATAGGAGATACTTCTGCGAGGAGCTCACGAATACCATGTTCGAGGAACCACTGATAGGATTCGCGTTGAACAAGTGTCAGATCAATAGGGGGGATTGCGGTAAGCGTCTGACCCCATTGCTCACGTGTAATAATACTGTCTTTTGCCATTTTTATAAATTCTCTCAAAAATACGAAATATGCGGACGACAGAAAAAAGCGAACAATGAACGTTCGCCTTTGTGGCTATTCAGCTAGTGTTAATTATACCCGTTATATCCAGACTGTCAATACACCAGTTTCAAAATTGTATGCATACACCTTGAGGCTAAAACTTGCGCACAAATATTTGCCCACACTTTGCTACTATATTATGTAGGAACAATACCATGAAATACCTCATACTCATAGCAATATTGGCTACTGGATGGATACTGGCATCAGCACGTGACACCACCCAGCCACAACCGCTTGGTCATCCCGTTACAAATATATCCCCTCCACAAACAGTAGCCCCAACTCCAAAGAACTTTATTGATATCTCCCTCACTGTCGCCACAATCCGTGTTAGTTGGTTTAGCATAGATAAAAAAGAGAGCCTAGTGCTCCTCCCAAATTATAGTGAAGCTAAAACTTCAACTGCCCTCGTAGAAACGAACGCATGCCTCAAAGCCATCAATGCAGGGTTTTACACCAAAGAGCATACGCCCATAGGTTTATTTGTCAGCCAAAGCAGCAAAAAAAGTGCCTATGCACCAAATCAAACCATGAATGGTGTGTTTGCGTTAGACGAAGCTGGTAACTATAGCATCTCTCCAGAGCCTCCAGACACGCAACTAGTGGCTGCAGTTCAGACTGGTCCAATCCTCTATGCCAATGGAGAGGAAAAACGTATAAAAATGGTCACCGATGAGCCAAGCAGACGTTCTGTGGCGGGATTAACCAGGCAAAACACAGTGTACTTTTTGTCATTTTTTGATCCACAAAATCCCTACAAAGGTCCTACGCTCACTGACATGCCCCAGGCGCTTACGCAGTTTCAGTCTAAAACTGGAATACTCCTATCCGATGCCATCAACCTTGATGGGGGGTCTGCATCGGCTTTTTATGATGGCACATTTAAACTTGAGGAACTCACCTTTGTCGGATCGCTATTTTGCATACGCTAGTCTGCTAGGATATATACATGAGAAGAAAAAAAACAAAAGAAGTTCGCACCACTCCTCAAGCTCTACCAGCTGTTGTTGTAAGTCTAGTGATTGTGCTGACAATACTAGGGCTTATCCATAAACTAACTGCACAGACCAGACTTGAAAAGCCGCTCACAAAGCTTGCGCTCCCACCGATCCCTAAAACGTATCTGCCTGAGCCGCTCACGATCACTCCTTTTTCAAGTTCGGTACTGGGAGCGCAGGTATTTAACCCAGTTGATGTTATAACAGAAATAAATAAAGAACGCGAAAAAGTATCTGCCAAACCCCTCCGCATCCATGCAAGCCTCATGAAAGCAGCTCAGATGCGGGCTGATGTGATCATGAAATACCAAAATTTTTCCCATTATGATCCGATTGAGCACCTGCAGCTTGATACTGTGTTTCCTAAGGTTGGCTACAACTATATATATGCATCAGAAAATATCGGGATGGGAGGCAACTCTGGCGCTGATTTTGTTAATGGATTTATGCACAGTACGCTCCACCGTATAAATCTGCAAAATCCAGACCTGATGGACACGGGAGTGGGACTTGCCACAGGCCCCTACCAACAGTGGTATGTCAATGTAGTGGTGCAGCTGTTTGCAATCCCTGCGGGTCGTAATGAATACCTTGGCTATACTGACAAAGAAAAAGAACAATACAGACTCCTGTTGGCAGACGTGAGCGCGCGACTGGATCCGATAGACTGGCTCATCGGGCAGGCATTTAAAAATACATTGTATACGGAAGAAAAAAAACTGGCACTAGAAAAACAACGCACCATCCTCCAAAAAATTTATTCTCGCATGCGGGAAGAACAACCGCTGTCATCTGCTGATGTAGCACTCATCCTTGAGTATAATGCCCTTATTGAAAATCAGGGATAAGTATCAGACAATTTGTTTACACTAATTTAAGAGCGTACTTATATTATGGAATACTTTGCGGCAAATCTGCCCTATGCAGCAGCACTGTCATTGGTTAATTTGTGCTATTTTCCGCTTAATTTATACCTAAGGAACAAAAAACCCCAACACTCTGTCAGAATGGCGTGGGATGAAGCACTACCTCATGTGACGCTTTTTTATATTCCGTATGCGCTCTCTCTACTTTTGATTACTCTTGGTCCATTTTTATTTGGATACTTCATCTCACATAACTTTTATAGACCACTTTGGCTCAGTCTTATGATCAATCTAATTTCTAGTTTTATCATTTGGATGCTGTATCCTTGTAAAATACACGCATCTGACAAAGTGCAAATTTCTCAGTTGCCAATATGGGGAAAGATAGTCAAAAATTATGGCAACCGGTATGGCAATAGCAATTCATTCCCTAGTGCGCATGTTTCACTTGTAACACTCTATTTGGCCTGGTTGTGTCTCTATGTTCCTCACTTTTTGATCGCATGGATACTTCTTGCAGTGATAAATTTCCTGAGCGTTCTTTTCACGCATCAACATTATCTATTGGATGCTATTGCTGGTCTGGTACAGGCTGTCGTGATATTTGCGACAGTATTTGTACTTCTGCAGATCTGATGCAAGCCTCCAGGGAACAAGTGCACTCAGTTGGTAGATGAAACTCCTGTTACCCGTGCGCTAAGAAGC
>CAZPNL010000011.1:19471-29104 GCA_964588145.1 uncultured Gammaproteobacteria bacterium | reverse complement strand
ATCCATCTGCTTGCAATTGCTTGGCAATCGAAAGCCCAAGCCCCCGACTCACACCTGTCACTAATGCATTTTTCATGACTCCTCCTTTATAGAAATTTTTTGATATAGATACTCATTGGAATAAGCCCAAGCGACAATACTCCCAAAATGCTAAATACAGTTGTCGTCAAATATTATTCTTGCAGACTTGCCCTAAGACAACTATATTTGTTCCTACGACAATAAAAATCACATCTTGAGAGCAGATTGATTTGTAGCTTTACTTTTAATGGCTCGAATTACTAAACGGAATATTCCTATCGCACAATCAGTTGTGCTTTATCTGTGACGTAGATTACCTCATCTCCTTGATACCAACTCTGCGTACCTGATACCGTGACTTGAGCACCTTCAATGAGGGTAGGCAATGAGTTTCTCCCAAGCTTGATTGTATTTGCACCAAATACTTTTTGCCAATCTTTCTTTTCAACCAAAACTTTAAATCTCCCTTGGTGGGGATACGCTGCACCAATCAACACCTGTTTACCATTGTTAAAAATATACTTGGCTGTTATGGACTTGGTCACTTGTATCGCAGATAGAACATTTGATTCTGTTTTCACATTCGCGATCTGCGGAGACACTCGTCCAGTTGTTGCGCTTCCGTTTTCAAATGCAATGATAGCACCGTCCCCTGAACGATAGAGTACCAAATTTGCGCTGACAACATATGAGGCATATTCTGTCCAATATCGATCATAAATTTTACCAGCATTCCAGTAAATATAAAATCCATTGTTTGGCACTGCACGATATTCATCTGGTGGAACAAGCATAATCGTGGCACCATTACAATAATGCGAAATTACTGGTGTTGCCCGTGGACAACCTTCAGCAGTTGTTGTAGATACTATGTGTTGCAATGGACTGCTTAGAATTGGGTTTGCATAACTACCATAGGAGGCACTTCGATTTGTAATTTTTAACGCGTCAGACATAGCCCAGTGGCCTCCAAGCAGATGAGTACCTGCCATAGTTATCTGAGGCTGCTCATCTGTAGGATGACTATCATGATTACTATTTGTCGGCCAACCATAATTGCCATACTGGATCCAACGGACATCGCCAGTGGTGAGGGACATTTCACCATAATGCGAGTCCCATCTCCCGTCAAAGCGTGAATCACCTCGAATAACTGTGTAAACAACCTCTTCACCAGTATCAAAACGTTTGACAACGGGCTGTGGCCCCATCGGCAAATATCCTCCGTCACCCCATCCACCGTGACCTGCGTTTGAAATAAATGGCACCTGTCCATCACTCACCTTCATAGCAAATTGCGCTTGATAATTTGGCTGATTTTGCAGGCCTGTCTTGATGTCGCTATTAGTCGTTGGCCATGGGCTCCAGGGTTGAAACAGTGTATCCCAATCAAGTCGAAGTTTGACTAGCACCAATCCTGTGCCATCAGCAATAACTGGCCAACCATACGAGTATTCTGTACTGGCAGCACCCTGGCTTCGACTCGTAGGCTTGACGCGCCATCTGCGTACACCATTTGCACTATTTACTGCATGGACGGAGAGGTCTGCAGTTGCAACTACCGCAATCCCATGTACAGAGCTGACTGCAGGTGGTGTTTGAATTGTCGATCCTGTTGCATAAGACCACAAGACAGTGAGATTTGTCATATTGAGTGCGTACATATTTGTACCCATACCAACGTAGACAGTAGCACCCTGAATTGCTGGCGGGAGAGGAAGTGCACTGGTTGCACCTACATCAAATGAACCAAGCACTACCCCCGTTGTCGCGTTGAGCTTATACAAGACTCCAACAGTATTGAGCGCAAATATGCTCTGTACGTTATTGGCATCAATAGCATATGCGACTGTTGAATTTACTGTGCCGATATTTGAAGCATTCCATATAACATCTGCTTGCCTATCGCCGTTGGCATCTGACTGACCTAGAGCAAATACCCCTCTGCTGCCTGCAGCTACATACACTCTCCCGCCTCCAGTTACCGGCTGTACCCCTCTAGGAAGCGTCGTTTTCCCCGCAACCACAGCGCCATTTGCATCAGGCCCATTCCAGCTCCATTTCCAACGCCAAGGAGTAGGCACTTCTTGTGGCGTATAGCTTGTCCGCTGCGCGCTATATGCATGCTGTGTCCATTCTGAAGGTGCAGAAGACACAACAGGTGTGGGCGTAGGTGTAGCGCCACCCCCTGCACTAGAAACTTGAGATATCAATAGGGCACTTTGCACGGAAATTGATGGATTTGATACTATGCTTGCTATAAAGTAGTATTCTGGATCACCACCCAAACAGAATAAGGCATCACACTGTCTCTCAACTTTCCATGTAGAAGACAGGGTGTTTCCACTAAAAGTAAGCACTTGTGGTGAGGGAGGGCTTACCGATGGATCGTCCGCATCTGGAAATGGATCATCTTCATAAATTGCCAGATTTATCTGCTGACCTATACAATTGCTCCCATTGATTGTGAGCGTAACATTTTGTCCTTCGGCAGCCATCGAGACATTCCACCCTGCTGTAGTGAGCTGACATGATGCAAGAGGTGTCGGTGTCGGTGTTCTTGAAGGAACAATAGTAGGTGTTCCTGTTTGCGTGGGGACAATCGTAGAAGTAGGCGTTCTAAAAACTGTTGGAGTTGCAGTAGGTACTTTGGTTGGGACAACAGCAGATGTGGGAGTATTTGTGGAAATTGGTGCAGTTGTGTTTGTAGGAGCTATCGTGGGGGATCCGGTTACTGTCAGTGTTGGCACGAGAGTCGGCGTACTAGCGGGAGGATACATAGCCCGATATACCATGACAAGATCTAACGAATTTACAATACCATCACGATTCTGATCAGCATTTCCACCATTAGGTGAAAACCAAGACCCGATGAGCACATTTACATCTAATTGATTGACTACTCCATCAGCATTTGCATCACCGTTGCCCTCAGGTATCGTCGGCTGAGGAATGGGAGTATGTGTTGAAGTAGGTGCTGATGTGGTAGTAGGTATAAGCGTGGGAGTTGCGACAGGATTACCACCTGGCGATTCTATTCGGATCGCAATATCTTTTACTAAGGAATTGACAGTCAAAGTGATAGACCCATTTGCTGCAGTTGCTTGCGCTGAATTATATACACTCCCTGTATATGGATCAAAAAACGCAATATTATACACACCTCCACTTGTAAGACCTCCAAGCGTTACTGTGCCACTGGCAGCTACTGGACTTGATGCGTAATTTGCCCACGTATAGTCACGATTCTGCACCCAAAGATATGCATCTGCTTTATCCTGACTTCGCATGGCATATACGCGATGCTTTGTATTTGACACCGTTACATATTCACCAGCATAACCAACAGGCTGATCGGCTTGTGTCATAAAAAAAGTAAACCGTGCTTTATCATAGGCAATTGAACTAAAAAATGTTGATGCGTGCTTTCGCTCTGCATATTTATAGGTATTTACATATGCATCTTGTGCATCTATATACCAATCAATTGGAGTAGTGCCAATAGGAGAAAACAAACCAGCCCACATGGTATTGTGAAGCGCTCTTCTGCCACCCTCACCTGCGGTGCCAGAAACATTTGGCTGATCCCAGGTGGATGTACCTACACCAATCTCACCCCAGACTACCGGTTTTGGATTGCCAGCCCAAGCACTCATACCTGCTATTCCAAGACTATTACAAAGTGAGCCTGTCCTTAGACACCACGCAAATGTGTATACAAAATTTGCCTCATCATTGGTAAGTGAAGCAGGATAACGACTGATCATCATATAATCATGGTAATTTGATATGTCAAATGCGTCTGAGCTAAACCAATCTGTATAAAAAGATTGAGAACCATTTGACGTAGTAAAGAGATGACGATATGGATCAGTTGAGCGCAGGTATGTCGCCAAATTCTTATAGAAAGCTAGCTCAGTACCAGCAGTGCTACCCTTGTAGTGCTCATTGTAAAGCTCCCAACTAAAAACCGCAGGCGAGTAACCCCACCTGGCAATACGATACCTATAATTTCTTTGCCAGCTTTTGAGCACCCATTTTTGGGCATAATCTAGAGCATCAGCATTTTCTGGCCATGTAAACCATGGACCCGAACAAGAACATAATTGTATTGCTACGCCGTTTGCTTCTGCACTTTCGACTATTTTGTCTATTTCAATCGCTGCCCATTGGTTGATATACGTTCCCATCGGGCGAGGCAGTGCTGCATTACTATTGGGATCATTGTTTTCGTTATCTTTTGCAAAATGACGCTCAAAATCACCATCTGATACTGCAGAGTAGGTGACATTTCCAGAAGCATCTACTGGTCCAAAAAACAGATCATCTAAAAATACTGCTTGAGTTCCACCAGCATAGCGCATGTTCAACGTGAGTATCTGAGGCAATAGCGCTGTTGATGAGGCATTTACTGTAATGGAATATTCCTTCCAATCGCTCGATCCGGCTGGAGCAGAAACCTGACCTAATACAGTACCACTACCAAAAAATACTCCTGAATTGACCGATATTATTGCTGGCGCGGTTGAACCATTTGTTTTTATCCAAACACTTAGCTTGTGTGGCTTCGTGCGTTCTGATATAGAAAGACGCTGATACCAGCCTTTTCCGTTTACTGGCGATGCAGAACGCAACCCTGAGCGAACATTAGCACTATTTGGACCAATAGCTATGCTCACTGCTCGACCGTCAGTAGTACCTTCGCGCATCCAGACCGGCTGGGCGCCCTCAATGGCGGTTTTAAAATCTGCATGATCCCACATGCGAAATAGATTGACACCATTCTCACCAAATATCTTTAACGCGTCGTCATATTCATAGGATCTTCCTATGCTACTCCACCATTGTTTACCTGCCGCTATTGGCACATATGGTTCCCCATTGCTATAGGCCAGAAAACGAGTATCCTCTGAACTGACTCGTATAAATCCTTTTTCAGATGAGCCAGACACTGTCAGACTCTGTGTGCCGCTCGAAGGATATCTAGCAGTGCCACCCTTGTCTTGCGCAGTAATATAGTAAGTATACGTTCCAACCTCTTCAGGACTAAATCGTATAACCCAATTTCCATTGCTTTTTTTACCCGTGACTTGACCCACGCTCGCGTCACGAAGCCTAACATAATCTTCCATCCAAAAGCCTGGCACCTTAAATGTGCGGCCAGCTGGAGAAACTATATTTAGATCTACACTCACTCCGTCTATACCTGCCCAAGACATGCTCGATGGATAGCTGTTGTCATCAGAGTCATAGTAATAGTATGGATTTGGGTAAGATCTATTTAGACTAAAGCTCCATTCTATTTTTTTAAATTGCTGATGTGGAGCTTGAGGCGAAACTACATTTTCAATCTGTGCAGGCCCCTGAAAAATAGCGGCACCAATAGTGACAACTGACACTGTAACAAAAGAGAGAAATTGAGTTAATGGATTCATATATATTATTTTGCTGTCGCTGAAAAATTGTCAACTACTGTAATACCAGTAAATCCAAAATGTTTAATTCCTATAAATACATTATTAGACAACTCTGAGCTACTAAATGTTTTTGTTATAGATAATTTTTGCCATCCTGCTGATGTTGAATTTACAGCTTCGCTAATTCCGTACTCTTGCGTACCCATATCTTCAAATTTTCCGATACGCAGCGAGGGCTTTCCCCAGGAATTTCCAATGGTAAGAACTTTTACATATACTGAAAATGTATATGCTTTTCCTGCAACAAGATTTGTGCGTATATTCTGTGATATATAATCAGAATTTTCGCTGATACGTGCGCCTACTCCTCCACTTTGCGCATCTGATGAAACCTGTATAGAATATCCTGTTTTCCATCCAGAGAGACCTCCAGATTCAAATGAAGGATTTGAGATTACTGAGACAATATTCGTCGTTGGTGTAGGAGTATTGATCGAAGTTGGCTTTGTAGTTGGTGACGGAGTATGTGTATTTGTAGGCTTAGGAGTTGGTGTATACGTAGGCGTTTGAGTACTTGTTGGCTTTGGCGTGCTCGTTTGAGCAGCGCCTGGCAAGGTTGACACAGGCACGAGTGTAGGAGTAAGCGTTGCTGTAGGCACAGGAATAGTCTGACCAGATGGAGGTATATAAGAAATGACTAGTTGAGGCGATTTTTCAGGATTTCCATCATAACTGGTAACGAATTTTCTGGACCATGCAACACCTGACGTATTTTTGACAAGTATACTCATGGCATTTCCACTATTCCAAGTTCCCTGATTGACGACCTCCTGCACAACAGACTTCATTTCGTCAAATAATATTGTACTACCTGCAGCCCAGTTTACATTAGATTGATGTGACACTTTTGAAGTAGTCAATACTCTAGATGCAGGCTTACTGGATGTAGAAAAAGAATTACTATTTCCGCTTTTTTCTGCAGCTAGTTGTACCCTCAGGTTTATCCAACCGCTAGTTGGCACATAGAATTTTAGTCGTGCACTCGAAATTTGAGAATTTTTTGGTATAGTTACATTTTGAAATCGTAACCCTAATAAGCTTTTCCCCGTAGCTGCCCCACTACCCAACCAAATAGTGCCCGATGACGTATCAAATATGGCGTCTCCATCTTGATTGACATCATCACTTGAGGATTTAACGGAATATGCCACCACGCCACCACCGGGAGGAGGTGTAATTGGCGTGGGTGTAGCGCCTACAGTGGGAATTGATGTATTTATTGGCTTTGGCGTACTTGTGGGTGTATGTGCTACCGTGGGTGTCGAGCCGGGCAACCTCGTGGGGGTTGGGGTAATTGTTTTAGCAGGTGTCATAGTCGGGGCAATTGTAGTACTCGGTGTAGGAGTATTGGTGGGAGTTACTGGCGCTCTGACAGTCACTTTGACTGGTACGACATTAATAAGTATATCTTTCCCTGTATCAACGCTAACAACATTGCTTTCCGTTGTACTGTTTGGACTGTAGGCCATGGATATTGTCCCTGAAGCTGTCTGAAGTGATTTGAATCTCAAGAGCGCCAATGGACCAGTACGACTGAGTTGACCTGCAAATGGCAACTGGAAATTTCCTGATGCTTTATCTATAGCTAGTGCACTAAATAACACAGTACCATTACTATTGGCTCGAGATGCAACCAGAGCTGAATCAAAAGATCCAACGTTATTTAGGGGAGCAAATGTCCCAAATACACTCGTTGACGCCTGTGGTAGCACTTCTAGTAGTTGGAACTGAGTTGGATCAAATTTTGCTACTAGATCAACACCAACTGTAGAATTTATTGCAGTAAGCATCACGGGCACATCAAAGGGTATGCCTGATTCAACATCAACGCTCGTAGGAAAATAAAGACTTGTTTCGTCTGTCAATCCTAATATATTTCCAGGAATTTTACCTGCCAATTGAAAAATAATCACTACGACGATAATAAACATGAATAGCAGAAGCGCACTCAAACCATGCAATTTAGGTATATTTTTGTGGAGCGATCGATTCCATATGGAGTCACTCTTTTTGCGTGATGATAAACTGTGACGTTTTTTTAGCTTCATGTAAACAATTTTTTCATGTAATAGTTCAGTATATGACTATTTTTTTACCAAATTCAATAAGCATCTTATTTATCTAGCCTATTCTTTCACAATGTATTTATAAACTGATTAATAAATTCAGGGAGAGCACCCACTATTTGATCTCAAAACACGTATCGCAATCATAGGCAACCGAGTGATGGTGGTATCTGTTGAGGAGACAGAGTGCTGGGGGATGATCATCAACAGCCACACCTATGCTCAAAGCATGACGGGTATGTTTCAAGTGATGTGGACAAATGCGATACCAGTTACTGATGATCTGGTTCAATACTGGGGAAGCAATGATTTTTATGTGGCAGAAAATCACGCTTAATTAGATAATTTGTTTCAAAATATTTTGTCTATGATACTTTACATTTCTCGCGTTTGTCGCTATATCCAAAAATATATTTACACCATCAACTCTTCCAAGCGGTAGTCTCATGATATATATAATGCCATCAATTGTGATTGGATAAAGCTTAATGGATGTTCCATATACTTCTGTTACAACTTTTTCTATTTCATTAGCTGGTAGTGTTGTATCAATATCAATTTGTATGTGTGGCAACCAGTAATCTCCATATGGATCATTTGTTTTTTCTACTGGTAGAAATTCAAGCATCGCAGACTGCCAGTCACTCGTGTCGCCGACAAATAGCCAGGCACTCGTGTCATTTGACGGCTCCTCATACAAATGAAATTTAGTATGAGCAACTAATGCCGAAAGTCTATTTCGCTCATCTCCAATTGAGTCCACTTTGTAACAAAATCCTATGTGATTGATACGAATAAGAGATGTATGCAAATGTGTAATTAGTCTGGATACATTTGAAAAATTTATTTCTATATTACCCAGTGGTGATGTGTGAATTGAAAACAATTTTATAGCATCACCAACGGGAGTGATAATTTTGTCAGAATGAATATCTAATATATTTCGAGATACAGCTAGAGTTGAAAAATGTTTATATATGAGCAGTAAGACTTTTGATAGATTTTCCATATCAAAATACTCTTAGGTATTCAAAATTAAATGAATTACGTTTTGATACATATTGTATATTCCCCACTCACGCATGATGAAGAATAAACTACCTACAGACTCTGAACTATGACGTTCCAGACAGAGATTCTCCGAATACCTTCGGTTTCGGAGTAAATGCCCGCATCAGATCGACACGTCAAACGTGTCTGCCGAGTTTTACCACGTCAGACGTGGTTTGATCGGCGGAGGGCACAGCCCCGTCACGAGGACGGGGTAAACCCAGTCATACGACTGGATATAGATTTGCCTGACTGCGTGCGGAAAGGGCGAGATTTGAACTCGCGTAGGCCTTTCGACCTCCAAGGTTTTCGAGACCTGGCCGTTTAACCACTCCGGCACCTTTCCATTTTGAAACCGTCGCCAAGTCATACTTGGCTGGGACGTTTGACCACGTCAGACGTGGTTTGACGTCCCGCTTTTAGCCCCTGTCCGCAGTAGGCGGAACTTAAGCCAACCCTCCGCTCTGTGCGGGATTCGAGATCAATACACTTTAACCGCTCCGGCACCTCACCAACAAAAGACAAAAGACTAAAGACGAATGTCAAAAGTCATAAGACTGATCGCTTTATCCTATCGCAATTTTAGCATATATCCATCTTACTCAGATTTGCAGCTCTTTAGATCGAAAAATCTGATTAGATGGATATATACTCAAAAAACTAGATGCAAACCTGAGTTTTTTGGGTATAAATACTCGCGAACTGTCAGGGAGAGAACTTTTTGGAGGGATTTTGGATAATTTGACGATTTTTGGAACTCTCGAACTGTATTCATTTACATAATATGATGAAAGATCTCTTTAATCGAACTGAAATTCGCCAGAATGAAATTATTGAATAAAGAAGATATATTACTCAGTGTAGATTGCTTCGTCACCTCTACATGCCTATTCTGTTCCTCGCAATGACAACGAGGTCACCTCAAGCGACCAACAAAATTTACTAAGCTACTAAATAACTAAGCCTCTAAACTCTAAACTCTAAACTCTCCCCTAGTACCCCCGACAGGAATCGAACCT
>CAZPNL010000011.1:9557-19371 GCA_964588145.1 uncultured Gammaproteobacteria bacterium | reverse complement strand
GAGATGGAGACATCCACTCCAAAAGCACTTCCTGCTGGATAGGCTTTCGATACTCTGTATCGATAATTTCTGATTCTGATGGATTTCTCATGGGTTTCATTAATTATATAGAAAATTATACGCAATTGTTATAGTGAACATGCCTTCTCAATGTTTCACAAGTAAGCCTCTGACAGAACACATCAAATTCCCATGAATCCCGAGATACACTCGGGATGACGATCCAAAGGACAAAACGATCGTCATTTCTTCTTGGTATCCACAAACTTTTTTACCATCTTTACTGCAATACTGCCTCCTGGCAGCACCATACCAGCGGCATCAGCTCCCACGTCAAAGAGGAAATCTGTATCAAGCACCTTACCAAAATATTCTTGAAATGTACGGGATCCTGCTTGGACAGCACCAGTGACTCCATCAACTTCCACAATCGCATCTTTGCTTTTTGTTTTCCAATTGTATTGGAATGCGTATATAGGGCGATAATACAAATCTACTCGTGAAACTTTTACGTTTTCTTCAAATATCTGATCAGCTTGGATACCATGAATCATTTTGCCCAGAGCATCCCGCATGAGTCCTGAGATACGAGTCTTTGGGGGCACAACTATCGCGCCCTTGGAGAGTGACTCGTCGAGCTTGCCTGTAACATCTGTGGCTGCTGCTGTGATGTAACTTTTGAGCTGAGGATTAGCCTGATCGGTGAGACCCTCCACTATGACTTCTTCTGACTCATCTTGCACACAGTGTTCTGTGACTCGCACGTGAATGTGACTATTGGTGACTTCAAACTTTTTGTCTTGCACCGTGACAGCTTTCACTTCTGTAGAGGTGGTAGCTATCTGATAGTCGACGTTGCGGTCGTAGACGTAGTGGGCATTTGCCACCACATGCCAAAAGGGTTGGTACCGGTGCTCGCTGTAGGTGAGTTCAAACTCTTCATCTTTGGGCTTGGAAAGAAAACTCGCCATTTTGTTTATGGCACCAAAGGCATCTACTTTGCGTTTCCATGCAAGCTCTTTGGCTTCCTCAGGCGTGAGGGTTTCTTTGAGAAGCAATATACGCTGATCAGCTACTTTGATATCCATATTCTTTTTCCTTGTGTCCTTATTATAGACTACACGTCAAAAAAGAGAGCAACCAGTATTAGGCTTTTTTGTTTTTGACGAGAAAATAGTAGAGGATTGCACCCAACCCGCCAGTAAATACCAGAAGCAGTATCCACATAGTCTTGTCACTAAAGTCTCTTTTGATACAGTCAATCAGCATCCAAATCCAAAATCCTGAAGCTACTATAGCTACAAGTACACAAAGTACCATTATCCCTATAAATAGTGGGCCATACTGATTAAAAAATTGGTCACACGGGACATCTTCACCATTTACAGTGCATGCAGCCATTGCTGGCGTTGCAAGCGAAAAATACATCCACAGTGAAAAAAGAAATGTTGTAATTTTTTTCATATACCTCCATATCTATTTGTATTATGCATAGCATATTTATAGATTTGCAAATTGTAGGAGGGAGGAGTAGCTTGATAGTATGTGCACCAGACTATTTAACTTTTATTTTTTTACTCTCCTCTGCCTCTTTGCATTTACACTTCATCCTTTTTCAACCATTTATGCAGCTGATCTGGAGCTATCGGGCGCGATCACTTTTAGCAAAACTCCTCCCATAGTAAATGTGGCCAACCGCATGTACGTGCCACTTCGTAACGCCGGAAGCACAGATGCTACACGCATAGTGCGAGTCGAATACGGACCGACAAATGATTCGCATCAATTTGGAAGTGATGAAACTGTGAGCTTACGGCCAGGGGCCAGTGTTGAACAGTTTTTTGATGGTACGTTTGCCCTCTCGGGTACCCTGCCGGTACGCATACGTGTGTTTACAGAAGTGAACGCCCAAGCTTGCCCGCCTACGCTTGGCTCTGAAGTGACGGTACTTTCCAATGAGGCTTTTATCGATCGTGACAATGACGGAGATGGTATCCCAAATACGACTGACCCTGATGATGATAACGATGGCCTCCCCGATACCACCGAAACCACCATACGCACGGATCCTTTCAATCCAGACTCAGATGGGGATGGACAAAAGGATGGAGTAGACCCCTGTCCCCTAGACAATCTCAACCGCTGTGTCTCTCCCACAAATAGTCCGACGCTGTCTACCGCAAATCCCACCAGTGGCACGCAAGCAAATTCTAGTAGTTCACCAAACAATTCGTCACAAAGTTCTGGAGGAGGCTCCAGTGGAGGCACAAGTGGTGACAGCGGTACCCCATCATTTTTTTCGCAGGTAACCAAAACTATTGGCTCCGTATTGGGCATAGCTTCTGAGGAGCCAACGCCACTCTTGACTGACTCCAATGCTGAGGTAGCAGGTGTACAGATAGAGAATCCTCCGTGTGAAAAATGCATCTACTGGCCAGCGTATCTGGCGGAGGTGTTGTCTCTCTTGGCACTTCTGTTTTTTATGAAAAGTAAAATACAGGATCTCAATAAAAAACTCAACCTAGACGGCTGGCCGATACCCGTAGGTGCGTACATATTATATATAATACTCAACCTGCCATGTATCAGGCCTATGATCATATTTCCTAGCACAATTTTTTGGTGTAAATGGTTTACGTTTATAAATATTGGTATATATGCGATATGGTATGGAGGGATACTGTTGTACAGAAAGTATGGTGTAAAAAGTACAGTATAAAATTTATTTCTGTCCCTTTGCTACTATAAGCGCTGCCACAATAACTTCTATTAAACTTAACGGCACAGCTGCTACCAAGAGAGTAAGGGGCAAAACCTGAAGATTAAAAATCGTCATCCACATCATCACAAATGCCATGAGCCAAACTGTCAAAACGGACTCGCGAAATGGAAACTTTGTCAACAATTTTGCAAGAACCAGAGCTAGCAACCCGCTCCACGCCATCCACAATATTCCATTGACTGGTAGCGTCTCAAACTTGAGTCCCAGACTCTGAAAATGTCCTACCCAATAATTTTTAAATAGTATTTCATTTCGCAAAAACTCTGAGATCGTGATCCAGAGGGTAGAGAGGACTATGGATACAAGACTTTTTTTCATAGCAACTATATTTTACATTATTTCGATGAATGCTTTCATATAACCAAATCAAGATATTTACGATATAATATACAAATTGGAGAGGTCGCATAGTTGGTCTAGTGCGGCGGTCTTGAAAACCGCTAAGGGCGCAAGCTCTTCGCGAGTTCGAATCTCGCCCTCTCCGCAAAGTACGCCAAGGACTACACCGGGCATATTACACGCGCGGCATTAGCACAGTGCAATCATTGTCCTTATCATTACGTTTGGTGAAGCAATTTTAATAACAAAGCTTTCATAGAAATTTCTAATACGCAATAAATTAAGACATATTTATTTCTAGCGCTTTACATCGCAAATGAAATCTCCATTTCCTAGAATTCTTTTAGCTATTTCAACCTTTCTTCCCCTGCCTACCTTTATCTTTTTCTTTTTTGGGAATATCTATGGAATATATTCACAAACGTATATAGTAGATATCATTCTAGACAATTATCCTATGTTGGGATATTTATTCATCTTCATATCAATTCTCCATTTCTTTCTCATATTTTATTATTGTCGGCATGCACTGAAAAATACCCGTATCAAACGAAGAGAACTGTGGTTTCTGACGATACTCTTTTTAAATCTGTTTGTGTATCCGATATATTGGTGTAAGTTTATACGAAATATATCGTAAAAACTTCTTTAGAGCACCTGTTTAGATACTCTGGACTCCGCAGTTGAAGTTGTATACAATTTGACTATGTCATTTCAAGCGTATCTGGATGCTATTGAGGAAAAAACTGGAAAAACTCCTCTTGCTCTTATCGATGAAGCCAAGGCAAGAGGCTTTGATACTCCTGGCACCAAGGCAGGAGCTATCATTGACTGGCTGAAGGATACATACGGACTAGGTCGAGGTCACGCTATGGCACTTGTCAGTGTTCTAAAAAATGGTACAAAAATTAGTGACAAGCACGTAGGCAGTGGAGGTACGCACAACGATCCTTCAGACACCCTTATCCTCACTGGGAAAAAATCTAAAAAATAATTTATACACCTTCTGAGATTTTTTACCAATGACTCCCACAAACATCTTTATTAATATATTTCTATTTGATTTTTCGTACACAGAGTTGCCACATACAATATAAATAATCTTTTACCACTCCCAATCAACTACTTCGAGAATTTTTTCTAGGACCTATTTGTTTAGAACTGTTTTTTAAGCCTCGCAAAGATGAGCAATAATTTACTTTCTCATCGTACTTATGAAGTTGAAATTATATTTTGCATTGTATACCTCAAAACTACACCACCATTTAATAGTGGTCTTGATTCCAGAAGTTTTAGTTGGTGTTGAACTGTATCACCCGCAAATAATCGTGTCCCTCGACCCAATAATACTGGTGCTATACAGATGCGGATTTCATCTATCATTCCTGCTTGCAATAGTGATTGTGAAAGTTTTCCACTCCCAAAAATGTACATGGGATTCTCGCCTTTTTCTTTCATGGATTTCAACTCACTAACTGCATTTCGGATGATACTCGTATTGTGCCATTCTGCCTTCATAAGCGACGTAGTACACACAACTTTTGGCATACTATTCATGAGATCAGCAATATTCCCTTCTTCCTGTGCACTCTGCCAGTAGCTGGCCATACCGACATAAGTATCTTTGCCAAATACAAGCATGTCTGCCTCCTCAAGTTGAGAAAGACTCAGCGCTTCTAGCTCAGGTCCCCAGACGAGTTCGTGAAAGGATAAATCCCAGGGCTTTTCTCCCTCAAAATATCCGTCAAGAGTTATGACGTTCCAGATGATCAGTTTTCTCATATATTTGTTTAAAATTTTCTCTATAAGTACTTAAAGAATATATTTTACTCACAATATTATACTATTATTATAATTCTCATACCTGCAGAGTATGATTGATAATTAACGTATGCACATATATTGTCTTCCAAATCACTCATATCAATATTTCTGTCACGTTTGTATACTATATTCATGCACCCAAATGACTCGTTTTTTAAATACATCTTCAAGGTCTTTATTCGCACAGTCGTAGTCACGAGTACAATACTGGGAGTAGCATCTGTGCCTGGATTTTTGTTTTTCTTTTTTATCCTTGTGCTTGTTGCCGGAAACTCTTCTGATACTGCAGGACTCAAAACTGAGTATGTCACAGGCAAGTCATCGAGTGAAAATAAAATCCTTGTCATCCCTATCGTTGGGGTTATCATAAATGATCATAGCCCGTCAGCTTCGGATTTTTTCCCAACAGACAACACGTATGGCCAAGACATAAAGCGGCAACTATATGAAGCTTCTTTTGATGACGCCATAAAGGCTGTAGTTTTTGATATCGACTCCCCTGGAGGAACCATCGTGGGATCAAACGCTGTTGCTGAGGGCGTTGCGTATATGGAAAAGGATAAAAAACCAGTCTACGCGCATATATCTGGACTGGCTGCATCTGGCGCATACTGGGTGGCTGCTAGTGCTGAAAAAATCTATGCGGATTTTGGCAGTACCATAGGTAGCATAGGCGTCATCAATGGTGAATTTTTATATTATGATTTTGTAACTTCTATAGATGGAGGTCTATTTGGAGGCGGAGTAACAACAAAAAACGGCATAACCGAATATATCGTATCAGCGGGCAAAGGCAAAGATATAGGCAATCCTTTTCGTAAACCTACGACAGAGGAACTGGCTATCATGCAGAGAGGTGCGGACAACAACTACACTGCATTCGTAAACTTTGTGGCAAAAAAGCGTGGCATACCAGCAGACACCATCAGAAACCAAATCGGGGCATACGTCTATGACAATGATACAGCCCAAAACTACAAACTCATCGACGGTACTGCCAATCGTGAAGATGCATACGGGAGGCTAGCAGAAGCTGCAAAGCTTGGACGCGATTATCAGGTGGTGCGTTTAAAGCCCAGACAAAGTCCGATCGAAAATCTACTCCAGTCAGCAGTTAGTAGATTTATCAAAGCTCCCACTGCTGCTAGTGACACTTTGGCTCCTGTTAAAGCTGCCCTGTGCATCCCAAATCAAAGCCTTGTGTTTTATGGTGATGTAAAAAGTGTGTGTGGTCGCTAAAATATTATTATAAAGAATTCTTCTAAATATAATTGAAATATAATAATTGCCATGTGTTTTTCTATTCCACTCAAAGTTATTTCCACTACAAAATCATTTGCTACTCTTGATGATGGTCAAAAAATTCGTATAAAGAGGGGAGTGGTACCCCATTCTGGAGAATATGTACGAATCATAGGAAACGTTATCGTTGACACACTTTCTCATGAAGAGGGACAGAATGTGCGACGTCTGATAAAGGAGTTACATACCCAACAACCTGAATAGATTTAAGCTTTAGAAGCTATCATTTGTAAAGATCTCCCTCCTATTCCTGAACCATATTCCGTATACGCCATACTGAACATGGTTTCGCATCAGATTTTAATGACCTGATCCTGAACTAAATTCAGGATGACGAATTTAAAAATACGTCATGCTGAACCTGTCTGCCGATAAGGCAGGCTCGTTTCAGCATCAGATTTATTAAATATGTAGATTCTGAATCCCGTCTTTTTGGCGAGCCTAACCTGCAGACAGGAACGCGTAAATCCGTGCTAAAGTCAATTTGACTGATTCTCGATCAGGTCGAGAATGACATACGTATGACTTTAGCCTCAATCATTTTATAATTCATATCAACTATTCACACTCACCTTTCATTTGAGCGTAATATTTGTTATTCTATTAAATGAATTTGATTACGAAGGCATCCCCTGTGTAGACTGCTTCGTACCAACTCTGTCGGCACTGGCAATGACAATAATTGGATGCGAAATTATATGAACAGCTCACTCAAAAAAGGCATATTGTTTTCACTCCTGACTGCCATCATCAGTGGCTTCTCCATCTATTACAATAAAATTGTAGTTGTTAAGGGTGTCGACCCACTCATCTTTAACATCATCAAAAATGGCGGCGTGGCTATACTGCTCACTCTATTTCTATCTTCTCGTGGTAAGCTGCACAACTTGTTCAGACTGAGCAAAAAAGATTGGATTAAGCTTGTGGCAATAGCAGTTATCGGTGGCAGCATCCCCTTTGTACTTTTTTTTGAGGGACTCCGGCTTATCCCTGCTACCAATGCCACACTCATACAAAAATCGTTATTTATCTGGGTTGCTTTTATGGCCATCCCATTTCTCAAGGAAAAACTCAATATTTGGCAAATTGTCGGATTTGTGGCTATAGCCTGGAGCAATTTGTTTTTGGGAGGCTTCACGGGATTTAGTGGAAATAGGGGAGAGGTGCTCATACTTTTTGCCACACTCCTCTGGTCAGTTGAATATATCATCATGAAAAGTGCTCTCAAAACCATAGATGTCCAGCTTGTGGCGTGGGCACGGATGTTTTTGGGGTCTGTCATACTCATAGCCGTGGCTGCTGGGACCGGTAAGCTCCCACTCCTTACTCAGGTTACAACTGAGCAGCTCTGGTTATCTGTCGGAAGCATACTGTTTCTCACGGCATATGTCTCCTCTCTGGTCGTAGCACTTAAAAAAGCTCCTGTCACCATGGTAACGTGTGTACTCATACTGGCAACCCCAATCACAAATATATTGTCAGCAGTTTTCCTGACACATAGGATGCCAAATGTGCAAATCATCCAGGCTGCCACGTCACTTGTAGGCGTCGGCCTTATCCTCTGGTTTGCCAGGCAGAAAGCTCCTACACAAGCACCACAAACGGTATAATAGCTGCATGAACGACACTGGCCTGAAGATTGCGTGTAGATACGCTTTTCCCCCAAACAGACTGCATCTGTGTGGACCTGAACGACAAACTGATTTTGCAGCTTATACTAAATCTGGACAAACAGACAAAGGCACTATTGAGCTCCTTACCCAGTTTGCGACGTTTTACCCATACCTGCAGCTGATTGCTGGCGAAAATAACATCAAGGACCCATTTGATCCAAAAGTAGTCATGGCCTACTGGATCGGAAACTCGTATCTCAAACACATTAAAAATACTTCGCTTATCTCCCACCTAGATGACACGCTCGGACTCCATAAAAAATTAAAAAGCCCCGTGCGTACTGCGCTCTATGATCAGGTAAGCAGACTTCCTCTGCCACATCATAACTTTCATGTGATGGCTATCTGGCAACGTACTGGAAATACTCATACTGAGCACACGATCCAGTCCATGGATGCTTGCATCATTAATTGGGGGAAAGTTGTAAAAATTGAAGCAGATACGGTACTAGTGGAAACACATCCATTGGTGTTTGAAAAAGATATTCTTTCATTTGGTCCTCGCATGCAAAGAAAGTTGTTGCTTGCACAACACACGAGTCATAATGATAATCATTCATTGCTGGCAACTGGTCGCCGGTCTCAGCTCACTATTGACTCTATTGTCTCCTACCACTGGGGCGTCGTCTGTGACGCGCTCACTCCCACACAACTCACAAACTTGAAGTATTTTACAAACCTGGCACTGACACTCATAAATTCATGAAAACAAAAAATATTTCCCACAAGCTACAAGCTACTAGCTACTTACCTGTGATTTTCATTCTCGGCAATCCCCTGGAGCCACAGGATAGGGGAGCTGTGAACCTATTTGTATATCTTCAGTCGGCATTTCCTGATATATCATTTGTCCATTATGACCCTACAGAAGAACTTCCCGACAAATCGTATGACCATCTCATCCTTATAGATGTCATTCTTGGCATCACGGATGTAACTGTCTATACTTCCCTGTCTGATTTTGCACTCTCACCCAGAGTCTCTGTACATGATTATGATCTGACGATGCATCTATCGATCCTCCAAAAACTTGGGAGAGTTAAAAAACTGACGATTATTGGAGTGCCTGAGGATACGGATAATGATGTAGTAAAAGAAAAAATAGCAGCAATTATTAGACAAATAGTCTCTGAAAAAGTGTAAATAAAGAGTACTCATATTGGGCCTACGACAGGCTCAGGCTATAAGTTGTGCAGCTTATTCCCTGAGCGGAGTCCCGCCTTGGCGGGACGGAGTCGAAGGGCAACAATACTAGGCCTTCGACAAGCTCAGGCAATAAGCTGGGCTGGTTATTCCCTGAGCGAACCCAGTCAGACTGGGGTAGTCGAAGGGTCACAATATAAAGACTCTAAATTTAAAATGCTATAATCAAAAATTATAATTTTGATTATGAAAAAATATAAATGGTTTGTATATATCATAGAATGTCTTGATAATAGCTATTACGTTGGTATGACATGGTGCATAGAATTGAGATATGATCAACACTTTACTGGATTAGGAAGCGTTTACACAAGTAAGCATGGAGTCAAAAAACTTGTCTATTTTGAAGAATTTGAGAGTATCGAACAAGCAAGGCTTCGTGAAAAACAAATTAAAGGTTGGACTCGTATCAAGAAAGAAAAATTAATTTCAGGAGTTTGGAAAAAAATTTGATATCCCCATTCTTACTTAATAATCAATTTATTTGGCCTTCGCCCCGCATTATATATCTATTTTGAAGCGGGGTTTACAAGCTCAGGCAATATGTTGTGCTTATTATTCCCTGAGCGAGCGCGAGCGAGTCGAAGGGTAATAATACTAGGCCTTCACTCGGCTCAGGCAATAATTCACTAAATAGGCCTTCGCCCCGCATTATATATCTATTTTGAAGCGGGGTTTACAAGCTCAGGCA
>CAZPNL010000011.1:7848-9457 GCA_964588145.1 uncultured Gammaproteobacteria bacterium | reverse complement strand
GGCCTTCGCCCCGCATTATATATCTATTTTGAAGCGGGGTTTACAAGCTCAGGCAATATGTTGTGCTTATTATTCCCTGAGCGAGCGCGAGCGAGTCGAAGGGTAATAATACTAGGCCTTCACTCGGCTCAGGCAATAAATACAATCCACAATATCCTATTCTCAAATCTCAAGAATTACCAAACCAATTATTGGAAATTGTGTATTGTGAATTGTGTATTGTGTATTGTGAATTTAAAGCTCTATACACTTTATAAACTTTCTCACTTTTTACTTTAAAAACTCTCCTACTTTTTCCACTTTATTTTGAGAAAGTGACTGGCGCAACTCATACATGGATCGTATGCGCGTACGATGCGTTCCATATCAAGTGAGAGTGCCTCGTGATCTTTGTCCAAATTATTCTCAAGATGCTTTTTGAGACTCCCTCCTATTTCTAATTGATTGAGTCCTGTAGGCACAATGATTTGGATGTCTGTAATGATACCCTTTTCATCCAGCGTCAGCTTGTACCAGAGTGTGCCTCTAGGTGCTTCGATAACTCCTATCCCTGTTCCCGCTTTTTTGAGCACAGGCGTATATGGCTCGGGTTTGATATCGAGAGTTTTGAGGATATCGATTGATGAATCAATAGAGTGTAATATCTCAATAGCTTGAGCCAGATTGTTGTGATAGATATTGTTTGACGGAAATTTCTCCACAGCCTCTGCTGCATCTTTCCTAGTCCTCTCGTGCAATTTGTCTTTCCCGACATTGAGTCTGGCGATTGATCCCACAAGAAACATGCCATCTAGATACTTGTAGCCAGATGCCTGAGAGTAGGGTAGTGTGACCTTTGTAAGTTTGGCTCCAAATTCGTCTGCTGGGTATCTCCCACCTCGACTGTCGACAATTTCCCCACCCAGAAGTGTAAATCGGTCGTCCAACACTGCTGCATACTCGCAGTCTAGTGGCAAGTGAAAATCACATTTGAGAAAACGGTCAATAAGTCGTAGTACTGCAGGTCGCACTGACTCGAGTTCCTCTATAAGTTTGGGAAATTCTGCTTTATCTGGAAGCTTGCTAAACGCTCCTACCGTAGGATACGGAGCATGCACACTTCTGCCGCCTATGGCTTTGCCGAGATTGTTACCAGCAGCCTTGATGGCAAAACAGTCATCGAGAATCTGGTGCTCCTCTGGTTTATTTTCGTCCAGCTCCAAAAAGTTGTCGATACCTAGTATATCTGGCAGTGCAAAGACATAGCAGTGCAGTGCGTGATCACGGATGAGCAAACCGTAATTTACCAACTCTCGAAGAGTCTGGGTCTGTGGTGTTGGAGTCACCCCCAGTGCATGCTCTGCAGCTTTGATAGCGCAAAGTAAATGGGCATTGCTGCATGTGCCACAGATGCGGCATGAGAGTTGCGGGAGCGCCGTCACATCCTTGCCACGAAGCGCTAAGGTATAAAATCGTTTAAACTCGGTGATGGCAAATGTACATTCCTCAACCTTATCGTCTTTGACCTTTACAGTCACAGAGGCTTTGCCTTCAATTTTGGAAACTTCGTTTATGTTTAGATCAAATGTATGCATACGATTTAAATACTATATAAATCACAATGTCAAAA
>CAZPNL010000011.1:0-7748 GCA_964588145.1 uncultured Gammaproteobacteria bacterium | reverse complement strand
ACCAATTCACAATAATAATTTATTGAATATCGTCATCCTGAACTGGTTTCAGGATCTGACCATTTTTATGATACATTCTCAATTTAATAATTGACTTCACTGATGCTGAAACAAGTTCAGCATGACGTGTTTTTAGATTCGTCATCCTGAATTTATTTCAGGATCAGACGAATTTAACTCATTGTTAAATTTTTAATTATTTTCTTCAAACCCTTCGACTACCCCAGTCTGACTGGGTTCGCTCAGGGAATAATCTACCTATTCCGAAACTCGATTCTCGAAACTCCAGCCTTCGCTAAAGCTACGGCCGGCAAGCGAAACTCCTATTGCTAAGCTACTAAATAACTAAGCTTCTTACTAATCCCTAAACTCTAAACTCTTCTCTCTCTTACTTCGCCTGTACCACTCCAAATTCCACCAGTGCTGCACTAAGGACCTCTAGAAATTTTGCTTCATTCATGGGACAGCCATTGACTGATGCATCTACTGTGACGACGTCTGAAACTTTTTTGACCACTGGAGCATATTTAAATTGCGTAAGTAAGGCTTCTATCTCTGCTTTTTGCTCTGGACTAAAACTATTGCGCTGAGCTGATGGCATACCACTACAAGCACACTGACCGATGGCCACAAGTTTTTTTGAAATGGCGCGAATCTTTTGCAATTTTTCCGCTTGTTCGTCACTTGTGATAGCGCCCTCGACAAATGCTACATCTAGATCAGAAAAATCCTCTTTGCGCTGGAGTACAAGTGCAGATTTGAAATCTATCAGTTTTTTCCACTCACGCCAGTGGTCGTTGAGCAACTCTGTAAACATGATAGTAGAATCCTCACAACAGGAAAACGAAAACCATCCAACTTTGAGCTTGTCTGCCATGCATATAGAATACCCTGAATTTCAGTTCGAGGCAATCCCAAGGACAATATCAGAACCAATACGCTATAATAGATAGTCCTAGCAGCAATTATCAAAAGATCAGAGCTTTTGCTCCTTAGTACATAGTTGCTTGCCCTAGACGTACTTAGACCTTAGTTCTATGTTCTCAGTTCGTTGCGCTAGACGTTCTTGGTACTAAGTTCACAGTTCAAAGTTCTTTGCGCTAGACGCTCTTGGTACTAAGTTCACAGTTCAAAGTTGCTTGCACTAGACGTTCTTGGTACTAAGTTCACAGTTCAAAGTTGCTTGCCCTAGACGTTCTAAGTTCTTGGTTCTAGGTTCATGGTTGTTACACTTGGAGAGTTGGCAGAGTTCCGCCACGGGCGGACAGGAGTTACATGCTTATTGCCGAGTTTGATCACGTCAAACGTAACAATCCCGTATAAACGGGACTCGGCGAGGGATTGTCCCAGAAGCATGTGTTTCGGGAATTGAAACAATGGAGAGTTGGCAGAGTGGTTAAATGCGAGGGATTGCTAATCCCTTGAGTCAGAATATGGCTCACGCAGGTTCGAATCCTGTACTCTCCGCCTTCGCCTCGCCGAAGTCCCGCCATGGCGGGACGTAGGCGGGATATGGCTCGGCTTCGGCGAGATGCAATCCGCCAAGATGAGCGTAGGCGAGCTACGTCGAAGCTTCGGCGAGACAAGGTCCGCCCAAGTCAAACAACACTGGGGCCCATGTCCTGAAATATGGTAGGGCATCGATTTACAAAGATATAAATAATTATTAGTTTAAATTTTAAATATGACTGCAAAAGAGCTGGAGAGATTACATACGGAATCAGTTGTTGACCTTGACCTGTTGCCAATCAAGGAAATTGATGAAATACTTCGTGAACATGCTGGACCTGATGGCATAATGCCCAAGCAATATATTCATCCCAAAGACTATGCTAAAGCATTTGATGCCAGGGAAATTATCGATGAAGATTTATTATATCCTAAAGTACCAAAAGAAAATTTTAGCTTTGCATCAATCGCAAGCGCAGCTAAAATTGAATGCAAATCAGAGACAAGAAATTTACGATATATTGGCACTGGTCATGTGATATTTAGTCTACATCCATGGAAGGACAGACAACTGAATGTTGTTAAAAGCCTTACTCTCCAACAAACTTCTGAGGCGTGGGAACTTTTTAGAACCACTGGTGACCCTACTCAACTATCAGTGATTGGTATGTGTGCTACTTATAACGCTGCAGTCTCCTGGGAAGAAAAAGATCATACTATCGAACTTACTATATATAGACCTCGAAAAAATGACCGTGATCAATTGACCGATGGTCAAAAAGCATCTTTAACTGCATTAGCGAGTTATGAAAATACAGAATTTTTTGATGTAAATGTTGTAGATGGTAAAACAATCATTAATGTTTCTAAAGCACATTTCTTAAAATCAGGAGCATACACAAATAAAGATATAAAACACCCCAAATATAAAGTTGCAGTTCCTATGGGAAAAACAATATTTCAAACTGGGTTTGAGAAAATTGAAGACTCGAAGGTCCTTGCAGGAGTTGTCGACCATATGATTGGAAATAATACTCTTTATAGATTACTCACTGAGTCATCTTATAAAGACGATTTCACAGGCAGATTGGATGCCGCGTGGGAAATATTTAAAAGTAGCATAAAGAGGGCAGTATTGCATGACTTAACTAATCTACTTTCATCAAGAAGAGCAGCAGTCACACTTGCCCGCATGGGCATTCGAACTACTGAAGAAACTTACGATACAATTGAAAAACTTAGCTTTAGAGATGAAGAGCAACTAAATGCTATAAGAGCTATTGATGCTTTACACAGAGAGCTTCAAGTGGTGCATATTGGTTATGAAATAGAAAAATTACTAGATGCAGTTCCTGAACTTTATAGTAGTTTTACTTTAAATCTCAACTTTGATAAAAGCATTCTAACTAACTTAACTGCATTTGGGGTTCCTTACTTGACTACTCAAACTCTAGCAAATATTTTTGATAATCTAGACAAAATCGCTCGTGACCCATTGGTTCAAAAACCTCCAGAAGGATTAATCTTGACAATTGATATCAATCAAGTAGTAAACTCAACAGGTACTCCTTATTTACGAATCACATGCACAGATAATGGTCCAGGAATTCGTGAGGATGTTCTTGAAGATTTTAATTCTGGCAAACGAGTGCTCTCATCTTCTCCTTATTCTGGATCTCACATTGGAACTACGACGTTTGCAGAAATTTTTGAATACATAGGGTGGGGAATTCAGGATCCTTTTACTTTTATAAACGCTAATCCAGATGGTGAATTTAAAAATGCTAGAGTATCATTTTGTTTTCCGCTGCCATTTGATTCAGATTAAGCTACTATCTCGCCAGACTCAAGAGCCACACCTTGACTCCAAACTCTTTTCTCAACACCTTTGTGGCACTCAGCAGAGTGGCACCTGTCGTGTAGACATCGTCAAAGAGTATTACCGACTCAATTCCTCCTAGTTTCGCATTTGGCGCCACAGCAAAGACTCCGTCCATATTGGTGATGCGTTCTGATCTACTTGGCATGGCAACTTGTGGATCCGTATGTTTGGCACGGATGATGACATCTGGACGGATTTTGACTTGTAAATGAGCTGCAACCAAAGATCCCAAAATTTGGGCTTGATTGAAGCCTCGGTCCCGAATTCGTGTCACATGTAATGGTATTGGAATGAGCACACATTTGTGCGGGTCGTATGTAGGAATCATATTGTACGACGTTGGGGGAACTATCGAGATGAGCTCCTTACATACATCAAAGCTCATGCGGTATTTGATCGTTTTTATAGCACGCCGTATCGGGCCTTCGTAGCGGAAAAAGCTCGTTAATCCCTCTGGTGTCCCCTTTCCTCTACAAGAGACATGCGTGTATCCGTCCATCGATCCCATTTGGCATACAGGACAGATAGTATCTGCTGGGGAAAGCGTTTTTATTTGCTTCCGACACTCAGTACATATATATTTCCCCACTCGCCCACAGGCGACACAGAGTTTGGGAAATATGAGGTCTAGGAGGTGCATGAGGTTATTTATTGATGAAACGTTTGTTGCGAAAGGCAAAACCTGAATTAGTTTTAAGATATTTTTCAAAATCTAATGCTTTCTTTTTACTTACAAATGCCGCATAAAATTCTAAAGAAAATAAGGAATAATATTTTGTATGAAGTACTCTACGATTTTTATGCTCGGAAATACGTGTTTTCAAATCGGTTGAAAATCCAATATAAAATTCCTTTGGATGAATTCTAAGAATATATGTGTAATACATATAAAATATACTGGGCAGTATATTTTTATAAAGACTACAATTCTTTTGTATCACGCGTCTAGAATGTCCCACTTCGTTCCGAAGAATCGGAACTCCGTTTGGGACACTCTTCTATACTGATATTGTAGTCAGTCTGTTTATGAGTGGCCGTGCCACCTCGTAGTCCCGATATTAATCGGGACGAAGAGTGGAGACGGAGAGTAGTGAACTCTCGTCCAGAGCGAAACTTTTAGCACATCTACAGGTGTAGTCTATTTATTGATGTCGCAGAGACTGGAACCACTAGACAGGATAGTCTCTACCAAGTCGAATTGTTCGTGACTTGCAAGGAACGACAGACCCCACAAGCTGTATCTCGATTGGGTTTACATAAGGAGGCATCACCGAGAATATGCACTCCATATGGCCTTTAAGCAGCAAGTGTAGCAAAACTTCCATTGAACATAGAAGCAAATGCTAGTCTTGTGTGCCTATGGGCTGCTGTTAGCTTTTCGCTAATTGTTTCAGCATTTATATTTTTGAAAGTTGTTTTACGACCACCCATCAAAGGTCGACCTGCAGTGTTAAAGAGCATCGGACTGTCGATTCAATTCGTCCCCTAAAAATACTTTCGCTATTTCCCTTTGGTATTTTTCAGGGTAAACCCCAAAAAAATGTTCTCAAATCCTAACTTTTTAAGGTAAACCCTAAAAATCTATACGATTCTCTGCTGTTTTTAGGGTGTACCCCAAAAACAATATTGAGAATCTTATCGTTTGATTCTGAGCCTGCGTATTACCCTATAGTATAGTCCTTTTTGGGTCTGTTGTCAAGGGCACAGTAGGACCTGAGTGATCAACTAGTTTATCAATTTCTCGTTTGTAGAGTGCTTTTCCATGGCTACACTCATGCTTTCAAATGCCTGTTTGACATCCAAAACCATTTCGTCATCTGGAGCAATGGCGATAGCCTCTTGTAGATACTTTGAGGCAGCAGTAAAATCGTTCGCATTCATTTCCACAACCGCAAAATCACAAAGAAGCCGAATGTCAGTTGGATGGATTGTGTAAGCTTTTTCCATATAGACTCTGGCTTCGTCAAGCTGATGGTTCATACAGAGAGCCCAACCCAATAGCTCTACTATTTGCCAATTATGTGGCGCAAGTTTGTAGGCCATACGAAGTATATGGACAGATTGCTCAAATTGTCCTTGCTTACAGTAAATTTCACCTAGATAATACAGTGCTTCGACGTTTTGTTTGTCATACTTTAATACCACAAGCATGAGAGGCTCAGCCTCATCGTACTTACCAGATGCCATCAGAGTATCTGCCTCATCTATAAGTTTTTGCAATTTATCATAGGATGGATTTATGGCCATATTTCTTATTATATCAAGACAAAGATGTATATACTTTAATCTAAGAAATATACAATTGGAGGAGTCTAGAGTCTATGGCGTCAACGGCGCGGAAGGCATCACGATTTAATTGAACGCTTATTTTTGATCTTTAGCTGCAGCCAAAAGCTGTGGGAGCAGACTGCCACTTTCTTTGGGCAGAAGTGTAAGCTCAGCATTGCCATCGGTCATACGCTGGGTCTCAAGGATTTGAAACAGTGATGAGAGCACCTCTGGATCTTTGGAGATCGTCTGTAGCGCACTGCTGATAATCTGAGGCCTGACTGTGGCGGCTTTGGCAAACTCGATACTGGCCTCTTGGTCTGCCTTGCTGGCTATGACGTTGACCTGATTTTGACCATCTTGCTCTATGGCTGATGTCACCTGACGCAGCTGATTGACAACTTTTTCTTCGATCTGACGAATCATATTTGCGTCGCGGAAATGCACCTTGCGGACATAGACTGATCCTAGTTTGTATCCCCACTCAGTCGACTCTGGAGACACCTCATCACGCACGACCTTTGACATCTGATGACGATTGACAAGCATTTGTGCAAGCGGAAGATTGCTCAGAGACTTGATGGTGGCATTTTTGACGTTGGCAGTCAGTGACCCCTCTGGATCTACATTTTTAAAAATATGTGCTACAGGATCAGTGATAAACATCTCAAACCATACACCGATACCCATAGGTGTGCCTTCCTCTGTGTTGACTGGGATACTGCGGTTGTACTGCTGATCGAGTCGCAAGTCTCTCGTGTATACATTTCCAAACCACCCTACCACTAGAGCTTTCCAGCCCATGATCGGCCAAAGGAAGTGAAGTCCAGGCTTGTCCAAAACTGCCACAATTTCTCCAAAAAGGACAAATACCTTGGCTTGCCTCTCGCCTACTATGGCATAAAACCCGAGAACTTGTGCTAGCTTCAGCAGCACTGCCTCTGCTATAAAACAAAATATGACTGTTGCGATAATTTCCATATATTAGGCCTGATAGATGATACGCTTGGCTTTTGATAAAAGTGACAATCGCACGTTGCGTATGTATGCTGGCAGTGTCATGGCGCCTGCTTTTTTGATGTGTAAAAGCTGGGTGGCCATTTCTTGTATGACTTGCACCTCAGCCTTGGCCTGGAGAGTGGAGATTTCCACAGCCTTGTGAGACTGGACGATCTTTTGATCTGCAGATGCCTGTGCCAAACTGATCTTTGAGGACACGTGATTGTGTGCAGTATTTATAGCAGCAAGTGCTGATTCTACCTCATCTGGCGGATCTATGGCAGTAATAAGTGCTGCATCAAGTCCTATGCCATATCTGGCAGCAGATGAGCTACACTCTTCTTCCATAAATGCATTAAAAGCACCGAGATTTTTGCGAAGGTCATTTATGGATGTACCATAGGAGGTCATCAGAGATGTTTGTGCGGCTTTTGACTTTGGTGCTTCAAAGTTTGCTACACGTTCACGCAGGATGGAAATAAAATACCCCATCACATGAGCGATAGGAGTGCGGACGCCAAAGAGAAATGCATAGAGATTGCGCTCAGATACTGTATAGCGGATCTGACCCTTGAGCTTGATGTTGAGCTGGTCTTTGGTCACTGCTTCTAGTGCTGTGTTGTTGTCATTTGCATAGGGATTTTCAGGGTCATATGCAATATCCACAAGCTGCGTGGCGACATTTACTTTGATGATTTTTTCCCAAGGAAATTTAAAGTACGGACCTCCTGGAGGGATGATCTGCAGCTGTGGATAGTTGTAGCGTTCTGGTTCATCGTTTTTGAGGGTATCTGAAAATTCGGGAAGATCGAGTGTCTGAGCGCTCCCGTTGCGGACGGCTTTGCCAAAAATCACCTTTACCCCACGCTGATTTTGCTCGATGACGTAAAAGCCCATGAATATACAACGCAAAAATGCGTAGATCATGATACCTAGATAGATGGATATAATTGGAGACATAATCTTAGTCTTACTATAGAATGTTGTCATAAATAGAGCAAGAGATACTTTTGTACCTAATTATTCACGTGATATGATGCACACCATGGAACTCCCTGATGAAAATTCCAAAAGATTTGTGGCAGTGCTTAACAAGAAAATTGAAATAGGTAAGCTCTTAAATGCCTTGGGGCATATGACTGCGGGACTT
>CAZPNL010000010.1:0-32019 GCA_964588145.1 uncultured Gammaproteobacteria bacterium | reverse complement strand
CCAAAGTTTTTGTGGGTCCATAATTGGTCGCGCTGAAATTAAAATTTGGCAGAAAAAACCGAAGGTGGATAACTTTTCCACAATAGTACGACCCACGAGCCCACGCTGTCAACAGAGATATTGAAAGAGTGTGTCACATACACTACATTGGTAACAGGAGCAAACCAAAAACAATGATCTCAAAAAAGACCGGCATGATCACGCTCACCATACTCGCGCTGCTTTGCACAGGTGGGTATGTATTTTTTTATCACACAAAAGAAGGGACTGCCCTGCGGGGCAAAACACCCCTGACGCTACTAGTGCCACAAAAAAAACTGCTCCCAGTGCCCAAAGACCTCATAGTTGAAATAGACCCGTGGTCCAGCGCCGCTATCGCCCCCATGATAGACCCACCACTCCCCCAAGCAAAAGAGCTGCATGCGATTTACGAACAGCTTTTTGTCGCGGCAGTCACTCACGACTACGACCAATTTCAGCAGCTTGCAGCGCCTGACATGGTTTGGCACATGGAACACCAGCACAGCATAAAAGGAGACACAGTAGACGGAATTATGCTATATGAGCTCCTGGGTATGTCAGGCGAAGAGGCGTTTAGGCTTCACGGTCCCTATTCTGTGCTGTTTTTTTCACCAGAAATCGACGAGCTCGTCCCGGGTGCGGTCAAAGCAGACAACCAGGCCACCTACTCTTCTGAGTATTTTTATGTCCACGACACGAAAGCAAAAAAAATTTTAAAAGTAAAAACCGTAAAATGGCCAACGCGGGTTGAGCTCTCTTATACGACAAAATCCAAACGAATCACCAGCGGCACCGGTGGCGTTTCTTTCATCTACCACAAGGGAAAGTGGCTTTTTTCTGGCATGCACTGGAGCGTCCAGGGCACAACCGGAGATAAATATGGAGACCTAATTGATATTGGCACCAAGACCCACGAAGTGTCAGTCGATGACAAAACCGGATCCTGCATGCCCCTGGAGGCGAAAATTAAACAAGGAGATGCTCTTGTGTGGAAAAACTTTACCGGGAAAATTAGTAACATTGACAAAGACCAAGATTCGTGGGCAAGTCCTTTTTTATACAACAAAAATACATATGTTAAGCGGTTTGACACCCCTGGGGCATATAATTATTTAGCACAAACCACAGGCAAGCGAGACATAGACATTGTAAAATGTAGAGTGGTCGTGGAGTAGACACATGTCACATCATATAAAAACAACCCTATTCCTGTTTGCGCTGGCTGCGCTGGTTGTGTTTGTGGCGCCCCACAAGGCGCATGCACAAGGTTTTTATCCAGCCGGCTGTTCAGACTGCACCGGGGCTGGTAGCTGGTGTACCAAACAGGGTGGGTATGCCTGTGGTACCGCATCACAATGCGGTGCATATAAAAGCGCATCCTCATATTGCCCACCCGGCTGCACCTGCAGCGTATATGAAGGCCTACAGTGTGCGGGATGTGGAGGTGGCACATGTAACGACTGTATACGGGTTGACAGTTGCACTTCTGCGCCCGTACCCACCACCACCCCCATACCCGGCATTGACGACACGGGCTGCCCACCCAGATGGCACCACAACAGTTGCTCGTGGTGCACCACAGCAGAAAATTGTGCTAATAATTATTTTGCGATAAACAAACGCTGTATTGATGGAGCGGGATATTGCAGCAGCGACACCGAAAACACCCGCGCATGTGGGTGTGAGCCAGATGACCCAGACAACACCAACGTTCCACCAGAGGGACATCATGACATAAACGCCGGCACTGTGGGCGTGGCGGGGTGCGTGGCAGCTGGCTGGGCTACCGACCCAACAAATAGAAACATAGACATATATGTTCGCGTAAGAAACGCAGATACTGGAGCGGTTATCGCCGGCCCCGTTTTGGCATCTACATACAGACCTGACCTATATCGACCAAACGAGGTTTGTGATATGGGGACATGCGCGTTTTCCATCGACATGTGGCCGCTTATTGCACACAATGAAAACGTAAATTATTATGTTGAAGCACAAGACTTTGACGACCCCACCCTGTGGGCGAAGCTCACCAACTCACCGAAGATTATGAACTGTGAAGACAAGATCCCCAACTGTTCCATATCAACCACCACAACCAACGTAACCCAAGGCAGCAGCATAAACCTTTCTGTAACAGGAACAAATGCCAAAAACGTCACAATTCACAGGGATAAAACCCCCACCGGGACAGGGGCAACAGCCATCGGCTGTTGGCAATCCAGCTATGAGCCGTGCACTGGTGGGTCACAATCATACGGTCTCATCAGTGGCCCAGAAAACGGAAGCTTTACGCAACCCATAAGCATGACTTTTCCCGAAGTGGGCAACTATTATGTGGTCTGTAACGCAGAAAAAGGCCAAGGAATCACCTATGCGCGGTGCACAGGCAACCCCTATTGTGGCGATAGCAACAACTGGTGGTGCAAACCATCACCCCTGGACCCATTAAAAAACTATTATAACTGTAACGATCCCGCCACAAACCTAACAAGGACCACAGTCAAGCCCAACCCTGTGTGCGCCGGAACAGGAACCGACTGTATAGCAATCACCGTGCGCAGGCCAATTGGCAGCATAGAGGCTGTAATATGGAATGCTCCAAAAGAATTTGGAGCCTCAGAATTTAGGATGGATGTGCCCCAAATCGAGCTTAAAGATGAAAACGGTGCCACGGCGGAATCATTAGGCGCAACAAAAACTCAACTAGCAGTGGGTACTCATGTATGGACAAATGTGATCGCCAACAAAACATACACCATCTCGGTTAGACCACCCCCAGGGTTTGTACTTGACAACATTACGGGATGGTCCAATATATCAAACAGTCCGCATAATTCTTTTGTAAACCTTCTTAATGACGGTGAAACACTATCATTTAACATCAATTACTGGTTTGGAGGGAGGTCTTGGTATCGTACGGTGGGTGGCGATGTATATTCTGGTGGGACTGTGGGTTCTACAATTGGCACCAGCGCAACTCCCCAGTTTTTTAACATGAATCCTCCTGGTGTCACCCTTCCTGCTGCTGGCATGGTCTACTATAGATCCTCTTATAATTTTAACCTCCCCATAGGGTTTGCTCCGGGGGCGGGGCCTGAGAAGGCATCACAATTAAATATTTGGCCCATAAGGCAAACTCTTAGCTCTGGAGTAAACATGTTTGGGTCGTATTTTCAAAAGCTTGCAACCCACACAACCTCAAACAGCAGGCCCGCGTCGCCCGCCTCGTGTACAACCGGATTATGCATTTTTTCAACCAAAGGACCATTTGATATTGTAAATGCGTGGAACGTAGGTGTGGGCCAAAAAATAATTATTTTAATTGACGACACAAACAGTAGTTCTTCTGATGGCAACCTCAATATAAGCTCACCTATTGTTGTTGCACCTGGAGGGTTTTTAGCGTTTGTAGTAAAAAGAAGCATTAGTTTTGACGGTCTTAATTCAACTCTTGTAACCCCAGCCGTGACAGGAGTATTTGTTGCAGGTGAAAACATCACTACTGGCACCAACCCAAGCCTTGTGCCTTTCTATGGAAAGGGTATTTTTGTCGCTGGTTCAGACATCTTGTTGAAGCGCTCAATTGACGCTGACCTAAGCTTTACAACCCCCAGCGAGATTTTTCAGTACGACCCCAACCTTCTCATGGCTATGCCAGACGAGATGATGGACCTCCCCTACTCCTGGGAAGAGGCTGCGCCATAATGACAGAATTGCTACATTGCCACCTTGTTAGATTGTTCCATTGTTACAATCGCACATAACACTTGTTTGCACTGGCACCCATGTATTGGCCAGGTCCGCTGGCGCGGAGTGGCACTAGGCTGCCCCCATTGGTATATTTACCCGGCTAAACAGCTTGCGGGTGTAGAAACACGAGATACTCCGGTTTGCTATAAATATAAAATTGACACCACGCTGCTCCACTCGCCATAATAGTCATAAAGATGAAAAATCCGCAGGCAGTCATACTTTTGAGTATTGGAGTATTGCTTGTACTCCTTTCTTTTTGCTATGTATGGCTTGCATCTAGCAAAACAAAAACCCCAGTAGATATTTCCAAGGCACAAAAACACACGATTACTGGGAAAATTATAAAAAGAGACAACAAATCCCTTGTGATTGAGACTGCCAACGCTGGTTTGTCGGCGCCAACAAACATGGACATATCCATAGACTCGTCTCTTGTATTGGCGGTGGATGGACGAGCCTTGCCCCCCGAGCTGGCTACGACGTCCAAAGGCGTTGTTGTGACATATATCGTAGAGCCAGGTTCTGGTAAAAAAACACTCGTCTACTTAGGCAGACTTGATGCTAAGCCAGCGTTAACAAACAGTGCGCTTCGTACAGCCCTCAAAAAACCATGAAAACACCTATCTCCATCATAGTGTTTACAATTTTATTGTTGGTATGCCCCACCCCAGCAAACGCAGGGATAGCGTATGGGGGTGGTGAGTACACCAATCTATGTGGATCGGGCACTGCTGCAGATCAGTACGCCTGCGTGGCAAATTGTGATCCTGGGCAAGGGTCTTGCGCGGGATCAAATAACGGCGTAGTCAAGTGGACTTGTGACGGACGAGTGGATGATTGTACAAACCTGGGAGGCGAGAGCACATGGGAAAATACCCAAAATTTTTCAGGTGCCCAGTGTGGCAAAACATACCAAATAGACGTTTTTGATAAAAATTGTCGCGCAGCAGGCGGCGGCGCTGGCCAATGGGCTCCTGACTGTCAACTTTTGGGGTATATGGTGTGGTATTCTGGGGATTGTCCAAACCAGCCCCCCAGCTGTAACCCTGGCGCTCTGAATATGTCGGTGACTCCGCAGGCTGTGCAAAAAGGGAACACTGTGCAATATGTTGCCTCTGGAAGCGAGGGGAGTTTGTATATTGATGATTCATGGAGTGGGGGCGTAAATTGCACAGGCGCATTTTGGGGCACCAAAACCTGCACCGCCACAAGCCAGGGCACATATCAATGGTCACACTTTTGGCGCAGTTGCAATGGTGACCCCAGCAATTTGGCCAACTGTTCACCTGTGTGTCAAAAAAGCACAAGTTATATCATTATTGATCCAACCCCCACCCCAACCCCCACCCCTCCGCCTGGAAAAATAGTGATAAAGCCAGTGCAGTTGATATCATTAAACCCAGATTGTTCAAGTATCGTGGGTGCAGACCCCCTGCCGGGAGCATCATTTGCCATAAGTCCCGCCAGCGGCAATCTGCAGGTTGGCGCAAACAGTGTGCATGCGTGGGAAAACATATCCATAGTTGGGCGAGAATATGGCGTAAGAGCTACAGCACCGCTTGGATTTCAGCCTGTAAAAGCATGTTATGTTTTGGACGGAGTGCTTCGGCAGGGCGAGTCTGCCGTTTTGGAACCTGGAAAAACCATCACGTGGTATGTGGTATTTCGTCCAAACGCCGACGCCTGGTTTCAAACCAAGGGTGGCGATGTATATTCTGGGGACAGCATTAAATCACCCATCTATGACGCTGACACTGAGGAACCTAGAGTTTTTAATTTAAATCTCGCAAGTGGAAAAAATGGCACCTCGGGAGTTGTGGTTTACAAATCGTCTGCAGATTTTCAGGCTGGGAGCAGCCTTGGGCATCAATATGTAGCTCAATCTGCAAACTATTTAGTGCGCACCTCTTCCCTGGTTGGCTCAATTGATTTATTTGCAAGTTTTTATCAAAAATTGACGTCGCAAAAAAGCGTCATTACACCATCTGGCATGATGCCAAGCTGTGCGGGTGCAACCTGTGTTTTTTATACAAGGGGTGATGTGAATATTGATTCGCTCTGGAGTGTGCCTGCAGGCAAAAAAATTATCATGCTCATTGATGAAAACGCAGGCTCAGGTGGAAATGTGCACATTGGTGCAACCGGCGGCGTACGGGTTTCACCTGGGGGTTTTATCGCATTTATCACAAGGCGTGACATTGATTTCACACAAAACCCCTCATCGGCCACAAGTCCGATTCAGGGGGTATTTATCGCAGGGGAAAACATGTACACAGGGGACTCCCCCACCTCACCCCAATTTTATGCCAAAGGAATATTTATATCTGGTGGAAATATTGTGTTAAAGCGAAACATCGGGGAAACACTCAGCACAAGTATGGCCTCGGAGGTGTTTGAGTATGACCCCAATCTCCTCATGAATATGCCCGAAGAAATGATGGACTTCCCTATCACCTGGGAAGAGGTGGCGCCGTAGGGGAAAACTATTCAATTGTTATATAGTCACTTGTTTTTGTGAAATTTCCAAGCAGCGTGGGAGCAAAGAGGCACGTGCTGCGTTGCTTATTGTAAATTTCTTTATGCCTCAACCCTGCCAGTTGGTGGACAAACATCAAACGACAAACGAAATATATTAAAACTTCTAAATAACTAATCCTCTAAGCCTCTTTCTCGCCCCACGTGCTTCCTCCATATTGAGATACCGCCCAAAATCTGGTAAAATATCCATAGATATGCCAAAACGCGTTTTTCAACCCAAAAAAGGCAAGCACAAAAAGACCCATGGTTTTCGTGAGCGCATGAAAACCCCAGGGGGACGTGATGTGCTCAAAAGACGTCGGGCCACAGGTCGCAAAAAACTCAGCGTCTGATCTCCTATTCTCTATTCTCTGTTTTTATCTTCGATCGTCTTAGGCTCAACTCAAGCAAAAAAGATTCTAACTGAAGAATCTGTCGCATACCAAAATCCTCTAAGCTCCCAAGTTGCATAACGTACTTCTAAGCCCTGATCTCCCATCTCATATCCCATTTTTGACCACCCTGCTACAATATTAGCAATGAAGCGTACGAAAAACACATTACTATCCTATAGTATTTCAACTCTCACCAGGACGGGTTTGCGATTACACGCCCCCCTATTTCAGGTAACATATCTTTTTAGTAATGCCCCCATTTCGCGCTTTGTGTGCATTGCTGGTTTACGAGTAGATAAGAGGGCGGTTATGCGCAATAGGGCTAAGCGGCTCCTGCGCGAATCGATGAAAAAAATATTACCCCAATTGTCAAAAAAGTTAGACATCGCCCTTATTGCCCGATCGGCAGATTGGAAAAATCTTGCACAGACAGATGTTCAAAAACAGCTCGAAGAGGTTTTGTTTAAAGCCCACCTGTTGCATACATAATATATGAAGAAGCTTTTCCTCTGGATTATCCGTTGGTACCAAAAATATTTATCAATGGATACGGGCATCCCACATAGACTTTTTGGCACGCAAGCATGTAGATTTAGCCCAACCTGTAGTCAATATACTTATGAGGCCACAGAGCGCTATGGTATAATACGAGGACTTATTCTAGGAGCGCAAAGGATTCTCCGTTGTCACCCGTTTCACCCAGGAGGATACGATCCGGTTCCCGAAAAATGAGATGGATTAGGCATAGAGAACGTGAGTATCGGGTTTTGTTCAAAATTCCCTAAAATTCACAATAAAGACCATGATTGATGTGTCGCTTTGAGCAGTTTGGCAATACAAAAGGTAAACTGTTTTGTTATTTAGTGTTTAAACAAGGTAACAATTGAACAATATAACAATTTATTTATGAACAATGTAAATCTTTGGAACCAGCTTCTCGTCTGGCCTATCACAAATACACTTGTAGCATTTTATAAACTATTTGAGTATCTCCACGTGCCAGGTCCGCTCGGCTTTGCAGTCATAGGCATGACGATCTCTATGCGTATATTGTTGTTTCCTTTGGTCATGGCGCAGCTTCGATCTGCAAAAAAAATGCAAGCGCTCAAGCCAAAGCTTGATGCTATTGCAGCCAAACACAAAGACGACAAAACCGCTCAACAGCAGGCTCAAATGCAGCTGTACAAAGATGAGGGTATCAATCCAGCCGCCGGATGCCTTCCAAGTCTTGTGCAATTGCCTGTTTTAATAGCTTTATATAATGTATTTTCAAGTATTTTGGGCGCTACAGGGGGCGCACCGGCTGCAAATGGTGCAGTTGATATGACTACCCTATTGGGCCAAATCAACAGCATCCTCTATCACCCAGCACTTAGCATACAAAAATTTGACGAAACATTCTTTGGTTTAAGCTTAGGCACTCTACCAAGTCAATGGCAAACGGTTGGATGGTGGCTGCTACTGATACCAGTTGTAACTGCTGGTCTACAGTGGTATCAAACCAAAATGATGCTGCCACCAGCAAAAACTCAGGCACAAATATCACCCAGTGATAAGAAAATCAAAAAAACAGACACAAAAGATACTCCTCCAGAAGATATGGCCATGGAAATGCAAAAACAGATGGCTATCATCTCTCCTCTCATGTTTGGCTATTTTGCGTTTAATTTTCCAATTGGCCTTGCTCTTTACTGGAATATATTTGGTCTTTTTGGTATGATGCAGCAGCTTTTAGTAAACAAAGAGCATGAGGATAGCGAGAACAAAAAACAACTAGTGGAAAAAGCCTAACGTTTGACCCAGGAATCAGGTGTTCCTGAGATATATGTGAGGTGCTACTTTAAAAAAATGTAAAGATACGATGAGCACGACACAAGAAGAACACACACAAACTGTTTGTTGTTTATGAGAAACGAGTCGGTCGTTACTTGTAAAGAGTAAACACGCGTTTACTTGGAAGGAGATACATATGGATCCCAAAAAAATAGAATCAGTACAAACAGCAGCGCAAGAACTTCTCGAAAAACTCGGAATCACAGGAGACGTGTCTGTTGTGGTAGATGAAACCAATGCGTTTCGTGTACACATCGCAAGCGAGGAGACAGGGCTTTTGATAGGGCATCACGGTCGCACTCTTGAGAGTCTTCAGATTGTGATGGGATCTGTTATTGCTCGCAAGATTGGTGAGTGGGTAAAGGTGTATGTAAATGTTGGTGATTACCGCGAAAAAAGAGAAGAAACCCTTATGCGCATGGCACAAAACGCAGCAGAGCGTGTGCTTGCCACGGGTAGACCTGTAGACCTCCCCCGCCTCTCAGCCTCAGATCGCAGAGTGGTCCACATGACACTTTCAGGTGATGACAGAGTTGAGACAGAGTCTGTGGGTGAAGGCATGGACCGTACGCTTGTCGTCAAACTTAAGCAGTAAATAGGGTGCCTGCGCACAAAGCGGCCATGTAAAGCCATCTGAGAGCCTATCTATTTTAGCCTCAAAAAGCTGACACTTTATTTTTCACGTGGAATTATACCACAATTTCTCCAGGTCTCTCCTAGGTGATTGCTTCATAAAATTAAAATAAGGTTTCTGTTATTATTTACGACACAAAAATCTTAATATCTAAAAACAGATTAACTCTTAATCTCTGCTCATGTTCGAAACTGGCTACGGTTCTTCTAGCTGATTCTCATTTAGCGTTGAAAAGAACAATAGCTAGGACATATTTTGATCTCCGAAAGGAGTCTAGGATGATACTCCTGTGAAGTGAACTATTTTGTATTGTCATTCTCGTGAAAACGAGAATCCATATGGTTCACATCAGATCCTCGATCAAGTCGAGGATGACAACCTGTGACTTCAGCTGTCCCATATTGTCATTCTCGTGAAAACGAGAATCCATATGGTTCACATCAGATCCTCAATCAAGTAGAGGGTGAAAACCTGTGACTTCAGCTGTCCCATATTGTCATTCTCGTGAGAACAAAAATCCATATGGTTCACATCAGATCCTCGATCAAGTCGAGGATGACACCGTTAGCAGCAGGTCAAAAGTTGACTAAAGCAAGCATCTTTAGAGAGATTAAATATTGGCCTTATGCTGAGGTTTGATCTCGTCTGTTCTTCCGCTGAAGAACTGTCTAGTCAGGAGTGGTAATTTGCAAACGCCATCCATCCGTCTTACTCAGCATATTAGTTTTAGGGTAAACAAACTCAAGCGATATGTTTTCTATCGCCTACCAATTTGACGCTTGATGATTAATGCGAAACGCCAGACAGTCTATAGCCCCATGGTTCTTGATGCTTGATTTGTTTCGCGTGAAGCCTCTTAGGTTCTCGGTGAGAATTTAATACTCACACATCCTGCATTTATTAATAAACACCCAGACTTAATTGCTCAAAGAAACAGATAGTTAAGCAATCTAAAAAAATAATTGTTTAATAGTTTAGCAATGTAACGGTTCCCCTTCCACTCCCCTGCTGTATAATCTGACTAATGAATCTCCAGGGTACACATAAAAAATTATATTATCTACTGTTGGTGTTGCTTCCGACTCAATTAGCAGCGCATTTTTGGCCAGAGTGGAGTTTTGTGTTGGGTAGAAAGATTGATTACCTCTCCCCCACCCTTTATTTTACAGACATAGTAGTTATTGCGATTTTTGTAACACACATTGTGGAAAAAATTATGCAACTAGGGTATGGTTCCACGATAAAATCATTGGCATGTGCTGTTTGGTCATTTTTCGCTTCACATGCTTTGGAAATACTTATAGCTATCACATACTTTGTGTCAAACATTCGCATGAGTGCAAACCCATATGTGTCTACCATGTTGTGGGGACGATTTGCACTTCTAAGTGTATTAGGTTTCTATATTTACAATAGTCGACCAGATGTAAAAACTTCAATTTTAACACTCTCTATTTCTGCGTTCTTTTCCTCTGGTATAGCCTTGATGCAGGTTTGGCACAAAGGAAGCTTGGATGGAATTTTATATCTCTTGGGTGAACGGCACTTTACTATTTCTACTGCAAACATTGCCAGACAAGAAATCTGTGGTGTCGGATCCATTTGCTTTGAATATTTGCGTCCATATGCCACATTTTCTCACCCAAATGTCATGGCAGGATATTTGGTGACTACGATTCCACTCGTGATATGGTTGCGTAAACAGAAAAACTCAATAGTTTTACACAATATTTTAACAATTTCACTTGGGCTTACAGTCTTGGCAGTGTTAGTATCGCTTTCATTAAGCGCCTGGCTTGCGCTTAGTTTATCAATGATGTTTCTATATTACGCACGTGGTTACAAAAAAATAGCGCACTCTCCCCTACTATATATATTTATAGTCCTACTTGTGGGCGCTTTAGTTTATCTAGCCCTACTCCTAAAAACGCAAAGCATAATGGACCGGATACAGCTGTATGTTTCAGCTTTCACCATCTGGCTTCAGTCCCCCATTGTGGGGGTGGGTTGGTTAAATTCCATAGTGCTTTTGCCAGAATATCAATCAGCCAGATCGATGTTTTTTTTGCAACCCGTGCACAATTTGTATATGTTAATTTTTGTAGAATGTGGGATAGTTGGTTTTATGTTCGCGGGTTATGCGCTGCTTCTCATCGTGAAACGATTGGCATCTGGTATGCAAGTGCTTACTCAATTACAGCCAAAAGGAGCAATGTATCATCCACTCCCCTATGTTACAATTTCATTCATTGCCGTTTTGGTGTTGGGGCTTTTTGATCACTATTTCATCACATCACAACAAGGGAGACTTTTGTGTTGTATTTTGTTTGTCACTGCTCTTAATGAGGCACGATCAGTAGAAAAAATGTGCTTAAAAAAGTCAAAACATATACACTAACTTGCATCTAGCGCTTGATTTACGAGCTCATCAGCTCTTTTGTTGAGCTCTCTCCTTACGTGTGTATAACTTATAACTACCCCAGAGAGATCTTTTTCTAGCATTTTTGCTTTTGTATAGAGCTTTCTGAGTGTGGGGTCATTTATTTTATAGACGCCCTTCATCTGTTGAACGACTAAGAGTGAATCTAAAAAACACTCTACCCTATCCCCGGTTTTGAGTCCTGCGCTTTTGCAATATTCTAATGCTGTTACAATTGCGGAATATTCCGCTACATTATTTGTTGCAATGCCAATCTTTGTCCCTTTTTCTTCAATTGCGGTGTCTCCTACTTTTATGACCACCCCTGTTGCTGCTGGACCTGGATTTCCCCTAGCTCCACCGTCTGTATATACCGTCAATTTTTTCATAAATAATTTATTTCACGATTTATATTTCACGATATTTATTCATTTTGCGTTCTGTCAGAGATAATTGCAATACCCAGGAGTACAACTACAAAAAGCTCACCCAGCACAGTAATCCAGGATGCAGCCAAAGCCCCATAAGTTGGTACAAAAATGTAATTACATATAATTGCCAGCAGCATTGAGGTTCCATATATACCCAGCAGCGTCTTTTGTCTGCCGCGTGCTACCAGTATCCACATGAGCAGGCTAGAGATGAAGAAAAAGGGGAGTCCTAGGATAAGGATGCGATAGAGATTGATGCCTGCTGCAAACTCTGTGCGCACGATTGCTAGAAATGGGGCACAAATCCAAAGACCTGCAGTAATAAAAAGAGATGCTGTTGTAAGGAGTAGGAGGGACTTTGTAGCAAGCTTTTGAAACGCATCCTTCTTAGCAGTAAGAAGAAGGGGATAGACTGCATTCATAAAAAAAGTGGGAACCACAAGCGGCACTTCGAAAAATTTATATACATAGCCATATATACCAACCTCTTCAGTACTCCTATAAAGCGTCATGATGACACTGTCTATGCGAAAATATAACGTATTAAATAGGAGCGTCAAACCAAATGGGATAGCGGCGGTAAAAAGCGATTTCATGTGTAATGGCTGAAAATCTACTAAAAACTTTTTGTTTTTGCCCGTAGCCACAATCATGCCATAGGCGGCAGTTACTATATAGCTCATACCCACAACTGAAGTAACAGCTATGATACCAGAGGGTGTAGGCCATAGCCTCGAAAGAAGCCAAAGCGCAGGTACTGATATGATGGACCCAACCAATAGCCCCCTTGTAGCATAATCATAACGAAGTTTTCGTTGAAAATACGCATTTGCTGTGGTAATCAGTCCCTGTGCCAGGATAGCAGGGGAGAGGAGTAAAATGCCAACTTTTACAAGATGTGTATATCCCTGATTGTCACCTGTTGGTAGCAAAAAAACGATTGTATTTGCTACTATGACAAGCGAAGTTCCCAGTAAGATCCGCAATCCAACAAGTGTCTGATAAATGGGTGAAGTGGGGGGGTCTGAGATTCTTTCCCATTTTTTGAGGGCTATTGCATTTATCCCAAAATCTGCCAAGAGATAAAAAAACGACACAAATGTGGTGATTTTGACAAAATCACCATATCCACTTGGGCCATATGTAGTTGCAATTATTAGGGTTACAAGTAGTCCTGCGACACTACTTATTGCCTTACCAACCACCTGAAAGCCAGTGTTCCAGGCAACTGTTCTTATAATTGGATGCTTTGAGATGGAAAACATATGTATATTGTAGCCTACTATTATATATGGAACCAATGGTGCGCAAGGGTGGGGGGAGTTTAGGGATAACAAAGAGGCTTAGGGGTTTTGCGGCTTTGTTTATGTCGTTGGTCGTTTGTCCGCCAGCTGGCGGATTAACGTTTGAGGAAAAAAATGAGAATCTTGCCTCGAGATTCGAGGTCTGAGGAGGTTTTGCCATATTGATTCATTGCTTCAATAGTACGTTGTTTGCGGAGTTATTATTGGGCTACGAGATTTTTTATAAGGACATCAAGTGCTTAATGCTATTCATACTTTTGCAACCTTTGACACTCTTGATACTGGTTGCCTAACTCCTGACGTAAGATTCTTTATACGCTCTAGCTACGCCTCCAGGCCTCTGGTCACTAATCTCTATCAACTAGACACCTGACCCCTGATGTCTGATGCTTGACGCTTACAACTCCTGGTCCCCGGTCTCTGGTCCCTGGTTGCCCTGCCTGCTCTAGACGTGCTCTTTTCGTAGTCTTTGGTTCATTGTTTCTAGTGTTAAGTCCTCGGTTTCCCGTTGTCCCGCCTGCTCATGTCTCTATCTTATTATTATTGCCGCAGATGAGCTTTGGCTTCCGTTGTTTTCGGCTCTTGTTTTTGCCATAATGAGGCCAGTAAGGATTGTGAAAAATATGAACCCTGCTCCAGAAAATTCCAGCATTGGTTTAACTAGTGATGTGATAATAGCCCGTGTGGACGCACCAAACTCTGAGGACATTCAGGAGGTGCGGGAATTTCTTTCGGGTGGTGGGGTGGATGTTATTGCGGGACCCCCAGGAATTTCACAAGCTAACTACTATGTTCTCATGGGCACCTGCTCCTATGTGAAAACTACTCTCGCGCAGCATCCTTGTGTTGCAGATAAAACGATTCTATTGCTCTGGGATGGTGCAGTGTCTGATATACAGCGGGAATTTCCAGAAAAATATATAAAAGTGGCCCTCCTAGAAAGGGGAAAGCTTTCCTCACGTATCGTTTCGGATATTTTTACCTTTTTCTTTACAAGTAAAGATAGGTTTTTGGTACTTCGAAATGAAGATGTTTCTCTGGAGAAGGGACCGCATATACTACAAAATCAACTAAATAATACACCCACAGAAATATCCACATCCACAAAAGTTGACAATATCGTTCAGCACAAATCACCAGCCAGTGAAAGTCTGCAAAACCAAACACCAAGCAAGCGAAAAGATTCAATTTTGACACGCTTTTTTTCAAAGCCAAACGCAATTCAAAAAAAATTAAACTCTGTGCCCAAGAAGTTTCCTCAGGCGGCACATACTAAACTTGGGGTGCCTATCCGACCAAAAAATACACATATATTTATTCCCATCTCTCGTTCTGAGAAAGCTTTGCAGATGGTGCTTAAAACTATTTTTGGCATTGTACTTACTGTGGTGCTTTATGTTTTTATGCTCTTTGTAAGCCTGTTTGCGATAGGGTATGGAGCAAAACTTCTAGCAGATGGCAATATATTGTGGGGGGAACGATCTATAGGAGTAGGTACAGCAATAGTAAAATTACTTCGTTCTGGATTAGGTGTTGTCTCTCCGGGGATAGATATGCTTGGTGGTACTAGTGTAATAAGAACACAAGAAACCATATTGTATGTAGTTGAATCTTTAGGATCAGTGGGATCAAGCGCTGTTCGTGTTAGTCAGTTAGGAAAAAGTGCAGGCAGATTAGCACTGGGATCACTCTCGGGAGCCAAGGCCACAGATTCATCGCAAACTCCAGCTGTATATATAGACAAGCTACGCAGTGAGGTATCATTCTTGGATACAAAAATAGCCGAGGTGAGTGGGCAGACAGACAAGCTTGTGGCTAGTGGAGATTTTCCGTTTTCTATAGGTGGTATAAAAAATCTTGTTTCAGGTGTGTCTGCCAACCTTGCCTCACTACGGAGAAAGTTAGAAAGTGGACAAAATATGCTTGCCATGTATCCCTATGTGGCAGGGTTTGATTCACCTAAAACATTTCTCATATTGCTACAAAACAATGCTGAACTTCGACCCTCTGGTGGTTTTATCGGTAGCGTTGGAAAGCTCGTGTTAAATAGTGGCAAAGTGCAAGAGTTTACCGTCCAAGATGTGTACGTGTATGACGGACAACTCAAGGGACATGTAGATCCACCCAAACCAATAGCAGAAATACTCAAGCAAGAACATTGGTATTTACGCGACAGCAATTGGGATCCTGATTTTCGTACCAGCGGCCAAAAGGCGCAGTGGTTTTACGAAAAAATCACAAACGAAAAAGTAGATGGAGTTGTAGGTGTAACTATGCAGCTCTTATTAGACATTCTCAAACAAACTGGCCCCATTGAACTGACAGACTATAAAGATACCATTACTGCGGAAAATTTTTTTTCTAAATCATTTTATTATACGAAAACTGATTTTTTCCCTGGCTCTACACAAAAAAAAGATTTTTTGGGAGATGTAGCAAATACAATACTTTCAAAAATATCGTCTGCTGATGAAAAACTAAATGCAAAACTCATTTCAGTTATTTTGGAGAGTCTGGAGAAAAAAGATATCCAACTGTATTTTTCCAACCCAGAATTGTTTACGTTATCTACTGCAAGCAGTTGGTCAGGTGCATGGCCAAATCAAACCTCGTGTGTAAATCGAGCAGACAATAAATTTTGCTTTTATGACTATGTGGGAATCGTAGATGCAAACGTGGGTATAAACAAAGTAAATTTTTTCGTCAAACCAGAAAAGTCGCTAGATATTCTTATGGACGAAAATGGAGAGATAAAGTACAGCCTTGTGCTTACATATCACAATACCTCAGTGGCGGCCATTGGGGGTGGGGGAGCTTACACAAATTATCTTCGTGTATATTTACCCAAAGACGCACGTATAAGTCAAATCGCTGTAGGAGGTAAACCTATCACTACTCGCATAGGCGAAGGTTTGCCACGTATGCCATATGCAGAATTGGTAGATGGGCCAGAAGAATACTTAGTTATGGCAATTGCCATAGACATTACCACCGCAGCCGATGAGCAGATTGCCATTTCTTATTCACGAAATAGGGGCGTAATAGGCACGAAGCCCTGGAGATATCAGATGTTTGTGCAAAAGCAGGCTGGTGTCCCTGAGTATCCTACCGCAATATCTGTTGAATACCCCATGTCTTGGGGAGTGCAAAATACGGTCAAAAATGGCAAAATTGGTCCCACTACCACGTCTGTCGTTGCAAATACTGCTATAAACCGCTACAATACAAGCCTATACAAGGATTTTGACCTGGATATGGAATTTGTTCCGCCCGAGGCAAAATAACTATTTATGAAACGTCATCAACTCACAGCTCAACCTCGCACAGTTGTAGGTCACAAAGTAAAGCAGCTTCGTGCAGCAGGTCAATTACCAGCCACTGTGTATGGCAAGGGAATACCAAGTGTATCTGTCACAGTTGACACAAAGATATTTACAAAGCTCCTAGGCGAAGTAGGGGAGACTGGACTGACAGATTTAACTGTAGGGAAAGAGGTACGCCCAGTGCTCGTGTCCAATGTACAAAGAGATCCAGTGCGAGGCGAATTTCTCCATGTTGAATTTCGTCAAGTCAATCTCAAAGAAAAAGTGAAAGCAAATATCCCAGTAGAGTTTACAGGTGAGTCTCCAGCAATAGCTCAAAATCTCGGAGTATTAGTCAATGTTACTGATGAGATCGAAGTAGAGGCATTACCAGATCATCTTCCAGATCATATCCAAGTTGATGTTTCACTTCTTACTGAAGTTGGCAGTGAAATTACGGTTGGATCCATCAAGCTTTCAAGTGATGTCTCTATCCTTACCGATGCTGAACAAGTAGTCGTAAAGATTGGGGAACTTACCAAAGAAGAAGTCGAGACACCAAAGGCTCCAGCTGAAGGCGAAACAGTCCCAGCTACCCCAGAGGCCGCTCCAGCTGCGGAAGAGAAGAAAGAGTAATATAATAGAACTCGCAAGCACGTACTGCGCTTCGTTTCGGCTACGATATGCTGTTTATGGGGAATCGGTTTTTTTGTATTGATATAATTTCTTTGAGCGTAGTGTGTTGCTGAGTTGGGTTATTGGTACAATTGATAGATAGCATAATAATATTTAGTCACACAAGTTATTTATTTGTGAGTAAATATATATATTATTGCCTTTGGTTATCTCCTCTTCATCTTTTGCCCATTACTATTCACCATTTTCCATTTACCATCCTTAGGCACGTCCTTTTCGGTCGGCGTTCGGTTTGTTTGAGAAGTGATTCCTTAAACATTTCGTATTTTACTTCTATACATCTATAATCTTCGTATCTTATGAAAACTATACGCAATCTGTCGGAAATAGGAATGACAAAAAACAGCAGAGTCCTTGTGGTCATGCCTCATCCAGATGATGAGGCTGTATTTTTGAGTGGCGTTTTGCAGAAGTTATCAGCGGTAGGCATTGTGACGAAGCTAATTGTCATGACCAGGGGAGAGGCGAGTACAAACAGATTTTCTTTGTCCCCGGATGAGAGTTTGCCAAACGCAAGGTACAAAGAAATGCAAAAAGCAGCAGCAGTTTTGGGAATAAAAGACGTGAGGATAGAAAAATATCCCGACGGGAGATTAGAAAAAAATATATCCAAGATTATTCGTTTTCTCAAAAGCGAAACACAAAAGTTTCAACCCACGCATATATTTTGCCTTGAACCAGATGGTATATATGGTCACCCAGATCATATTGCTCTTACTCGGGGCATTCTGCGGGCTCATCCAAAACAAGCTCAGATTTGCTTTGCGACAGTTACTCCGAGGTTTATATTTCCACCATCACGCTCAATGGCCACAAAGGAAGTCATTGCACCTATTGCACCGGAGGTAAAAATCTCATTGTCGTTTGGGGAAATGAGGGGTAAAGTACGAGCAATACTCAGTCATCTTTCCCAGTTTGGTACATTTCCAAGATTTCTCAAGCCTGCATATTTTTTCTTACGAAACGACATGCTGATGCATGAGTATATCGCGTTTTATAAACAGCCAAAAACTACATAAAATTACATTTTCTCCGCCTGCGCGATCGCATCGAGGATGTCTTTGGCCCCCACACTTTGGGGATCGAGAAACAGCGCTTTTTGAGCAATCTCTTTAGCCTTCTTTAAGTTATCATTGTCATAATAGAGGAGAGCAAGCTGGAGATATCCGTCTCTATAAGTGGGTTTTTGCTTCAGCAGCTCTTCAAGCTTGGATATTTGTGTGCTTCTGTCAGCATTGTCCTTGAGCCATTCTTGTGGAAGCGGAATAGCACTTATATGTGTACCTAGCACTGTAGGGTCTTTGTGATCTTTGAGTGCTAATTCAGCCTTTGCTAGTGTTTGGTTACCAGAAAACCAGAGAGCTTTGGCAAACGTATCATGTGAAGCAGCTGATGAAAGATTTGTGAGGATATCCAAGCGCTCTGTCAGGAATTGCTGAGGGTTATTTGTTTGCTCTTGGTGATTTAAAAAGAGGACAAAGAGGCTAGCAGATATAGCAATTAGACCTATAGCAAAACGAGTAACTCTTGCGGAGATATTTCGGGAATTATGCGGAAATAACATACGTATTTACTGTATTTTCGTAATTATATTTTTTTATGACAAGGCTTTGTGTGTCTTTGAACAGTACAATAGTTTAACAAATGAACAATCTACAACCTTTTAATCAGTTGCCCCTGCATCCAATATATAGTATTGTGGCCTCATATGAAAAGTGTTGGAATGGGGGATGAGGAGAGACGCGCCAAAGTCTTGTCATTGCTACAACAAACTTACCCACATGCCAAGGTGGCACTGACATACTCCTCAGCCTGGGAATTACTCGTGGCCGTTATCCTCTCGGCCCAATGTACAGATGTGGCTGTCAACAAATGCACACAAAAGTTGTTTACAAAATACCCTACGCTTGATGCATACGTGCTTGCAGATCCTGCTGAGTTTGAAAAAGACCTCAGTAGTATCATATTTTACAAAAATAAAGCCAAGTTTATCCTAGCCAACGCAAAAACAATACTGGAAAAATTTGGAGGCCAAGTCCCACAGAGCATGGAGGAGTTGTTGACTCTCAAGGGAGTGGCACGGAAAACCGCAAACGTCATCCTGAGTACTATATATAATATATATGTAGGCATCGTCGTTGATACGCATGTGCTGCGCATTAGTCAGAGGTTGGGTCTTGTATCAAGAGGGAATATAGGAGGAAAGAGTGTAATTATATTTGAGAAAAATGGTCAATCTCTTCCTGATTTTGTCAAAGATGCAGATGCTGTGAGGGTGGAATCCGAGCTCATTGCGGTTATACCAAAAGATCAATGGAAAAATATTAGTATGCGGCTCATCGATCATGGACGAGCTCTTTGTAAGGCCGTTGGTCCCAAATGTGATCAGTGTCCGCTCTGCAGTGTGTGTCCAGCCTCACGTGTCTAGGTGATATCTTGCCAGCCTATCAGCTCTCCTCGTACAATATTCTTTTGTAGTTAAAAAAGCTTTTGATTCAAGCCGTCACGAGTTATATTCTAAACTCTAAGCTCTAAACTCAAAGCTCTATATAAACTATCTATGTGGATAATTTACGGACTTATCGCTTCAATCACAGTATCTTTTCAGGCAGTTTTTATCAAAAAAATTGTGAGTCGTATGTCACCAGTTCTTGCTGGATCAACAATATTTTTGGGTGCTATACCGTTTTTACTATTTTTAATTCCCCTGATGCCGATAGGCTCAATTGGTCCAAATTTTTGGTGGGCACTGCTGGGCACTTCAGTTCTCAATGTGATCGGTCATAGTATCTTTTTTTATGTAAATAGTAAGGAGGATGTATCATTTTTAGCGCCATTTGCAGCTATAAATCCTGCGCTGACAATGGCAATAAGTATTCTTACGCTAGGCGAACATCCCAAGGTATTAGATATTCTTGGGGTATTGTGTATTGTAGTTGGCACGATGTTTCTAGAAAAGAAAAAAGGGAAGTCACAGTTTGAGAGCTTGGCGTTGCTCATAAAAAAACGAAATGTACAACTGGTTCTTTTTGCCTATATATTGTGGGCAATTTCTCCCACATTTGAAAAAACAGCTGTGCTTTCTACACAAAATAACAATCCTCTTGCGCTCATGTTTGGAATTTCCACCCTTACTGGTCTTGGAATCATGGCTGTAGGATGGAAAAGTGATAAACATCCGATAGTCTCATATGTTAAAAACTTCAAGCTGATTGCTATTTTGGGTGCTACATCGGCTGTTATACAGTTGACTGCCTATCAAGCTTTTTCTCAGGCACCGCTGGGTCCTGCCACAGCAGTTTTTCGTACAAGCATGATTTTTTCTGTCATATTTGCACGATTTATGCTCGGTGAAAAAGACGCCTCAGCCAGACTAGGTGCTACACTCCTCATGTTTGCTGGGGTAGTGCTGCTCATGCTATAACTCCAGTATGATGCTAACACTTGTTTCAAAGCACCAAGAGTCAAAAGATGTGTGGTCGTTTGTGTTCTCCCCCAGTGAACCATTGTCCTTTGAGCCAGGTCAACATATAAATATCATGCTCAAGCACGACACGCCAGATATTCGTGGCATTGTCAGGTCCTTTACTATCTGTTCATCCAGCGTGCATCCAGACGTGGTCACAATAGCCACAAGGTTGGGGCAAAGCTCATTTAAGCGGGCACTATTTAAGCTTGAGGTTGGGCAGGGCGTCGAGGCTCGCAGCCCCGGTGGGCTGTTTGTGATGAAAAAAGAACCTGGGCTTACCCATGTCATGATCGCAGCAGGCATAGGGATAACGCCGTATATGAGCATGATTCGAAGCGCAGTAGATTCTGGTGCAATTGGCAAGATGGTACTTATATATAGTGCCAAGACGCCAGATGAGCTTACATTTCAAAAAGTGTTAGATGGTGCAGCGACTAAAATTCCCTTAAGAATTGTATACACAGTAACGCAACCTGTTGATGATCACAATTGGCAGGGGAGAGTGGGGCGGATAGACGAAGCCTTATTAAAACGTATTTCATCAGAGGCAATAAATCCTACATATTATATATGTGGACCACACGAGTTTGTCATGGCTACGACACAAATCCTTACAGACATGGGCGTACCCAAAGAGAGAGTGGAGTTTGAGAAGTTTAGTGGATACGTGTAAAAATCACAAATTCCAAATAACAAATTCAAAACAAGTTCCAAATTTCAAATTACAAACAAATCGCAGGAAAATCGTCATCCTGAATTTTTCGACAGCTGGCGAATCAGGATCTGACATTTTTTCAATTTCTTCTTCGAGCGATCCCGCCACAGCGGGAGAGTCGAGAAGTACGTCTATGACAAATATTTTTAGTTCACGACGTTGCTCGAACAAAAATTATTTCTCCAAGCCAAATCTCAAAACAATAAGCTATTGCTTCTCTTCGACTTCACCATTCTGACTGATTTCTCTCAGGGAATAATCTGCCCATTTCGACTCTCGATTCCCGAAGCTCGAAACTCGATCTACTAATCTCTAAACCCTAAACTCTAAACCCTAAACTCTCTTATCTCTTATCTATTATCTCTCTTGCTCTCTTTGAGTTCTGGTCATTGTGTTCTGCGTTCTCCGATTTCCCTTCCTCTTGCTTTTTGAGCGTAGTCTGTGATAGTGTAAGCCGATAAGATTTAACACGAGGTAAACGTCTCGTGCTGCCTCTAAGCGTTGTCACAAGATCCACTTAGGTTCATAGTACACGCCAGACATAATTTTTATATAAAGGAGTAATATGCCAACACGAAAAGCCGCCAAAAAATCTAGTAAAAAGTCAGCAAAACGCGCGTCAGTTGCAAAACCAGTTGAGGAAAAAATCGAAGACGTCATGACATTTGAGGAGGAAACAAAAGCCCCAGCATTTTCACACTCAAGTACATCAACAGAATGGTATGCCTCCAAAACCCTCTGGGGGATTATAGTTGTTGGCGTTGTTTTGGTGGGGGTGCTTGCGTTTCGTCGCGGTATGCTCGTGGTTGCCACAGTAAACGGGAGTCCAATATTTCGTTGGAATCTAGATAGTGCGCTCATGTCTCGCTATGGTAAGCAGACACTAGAGGGTATGATCAGTGAATCACTGATTGCAGATGCAGCTAAAAAAGCAAATGTCACCGTCTCCAAAGAAGAGCTTGCAGCCAAAGAGACTGAGATTGTCAAAAATCTTGGTGGCACAACATCTATAGATGACTTGCTCAAGTTTCAAGGTGTGAGCAAGGAGGATTTTACCAAACAACTTACAACACAGCTTATGGTGCAAAAAATACTCAGTAAAGATGTAATTATTACTGATGAGGATGTGGACAACTTTATCGCTACTGCCTCTGGTACGCTTACAGCTACAGAGCCTGCAGCACTCAAAGATGAGGCTCGTAAAGCTATCGTCGATGCAAAGGTGGGGGAAAAAGTCCAAGAGTGGTTTACCAAGCTCAAAGATACCGCTAAAATCACCAAATATGTCGAATAAGGACAAATTAGTCCAAACTTTAGATGATTTAGGTCAGTGTCGTACCCCGTCATTCTCAGCTTGACTGACAATCCACACACGACGATGATCCGATTCCCGTTTTCACGGGAATGACAGAGAGCGAGTGGTCTGTCTCGAAAAAGTAATACTCTGGCTGTCTTGAGGCTAAAATTTGCCCGCCAGGGCGCTCCGTGCTATACTTCGTAGGTATATGACAAATCTGTTTGTGGGTAATCTTCCTTACGGTGTAAACGATGATGCGTTGCGTCAAATTTTTACAGCTATTGGAAATGTAATATCAGCAAAAGTCATAACTGACAGATATTCTGGAAATTCCAGAGGATTTGGATTTGTACAGATGAGTACAGATGCAGAGGCACAAAAAGCTATTGAGATGTTTCACCTCAAAGATGTAGATGGTCGTAAGCTTGTCGTAAATGAGTCCCGGCCGAACATAGGAAAGGTATAAAATATATGAATAATAAAGTATTTGTGGGTCTTGCGATATTGGTAGTAGGCGCATTGGCGGGCTGGTTTGCTCTGGGCTATACCGGTGGCACAGGTGGCGCTATGGGGCAACTAAACAAGATTCTCCCTAAGGGTGCAGTTGGCAGCCCTTCAAATAAGGCAGTTTCAACCCCCGCTCCTACAGTATCAGATACGACACTTCTCCGTGACGAGACGACTCCTACAGAAACAACCAAGGGTGGAGTAGCAGCACGCACCGTCGTGACATATTCAAGCTCTGGGTTTCAACCTGCAGTCGTGACGGTAAAGGTAGGGGAAATGGTATCTTTTGCAAATGACTCATCACTCCAGATGTGGATTGCGTCAAACAGTCACCCGAAGCACGACATACTCCCATCTTTTGATCAAAAGACGAGTGTGGCAAAAGGTGGCTCATATGAGTACACATTTCAGGACGTAGGCACCTGGAGATACCACAATCACAATGCTCCATCAGACCAAGGGACAGTGGTTGTGACGAAATAAAATTTCGTGTAGCCTGCACGCTTCTTAGATTAACTCAGTGGCTAATTTACTTTTATAGGTATCGTCATCTGTTTATTCAAACACTTGTTATACTTACTCTATGCGGTGGGTGTCTCCAGTATATATAGCTGTTTCTTTTGTGTTAGTGCTCGGTGTCATTCTTCTTCAGTGGAGTCAGTCGCTTATCATAGGTGCTGACGGTTTTTTGCATGCGCAGATGGCGCGCGATGCTGCAAATCACTGGGGGATAGTCTCGGGTCTACCACAGGCGCACTTTAGTTGGTTTGTGACCAGGTTTAGTGATAAAGATTTCATGTATCACATGTATCTGGCACCTTTTGTAATTGCACTAGGAGTCAATGCTGGTGCTAAATGGGGCGCGGTTGTGGCTACAAGTGTTTTGTATATCACGGTGGCACTTGTGGTATCCAAAAATACCAATAACAAATATTATAGTCTTTTGGCGTTGGTACTATTTCTCTCTGCACAATTTGTGCGGGATACGCTGGAGGCTCGGCCACTGGTGATAGCATTAAGCTTTACAATAGTTGGAATATATTTTGTGATAAAAGAACGTGTATGGCTGGTATTTTTGTTGTGCCTAGTCTACGGTATGACACATCTCTCAGCTTGGTTTATGCCACTTTTTGCACTAACTTTAGCAGTGTATGGATGGGTGGTAGACGGTAGATTTCGTTTTAAGACGCCACTTATGGCAATAGCGGGATTTTCACTCAGCTTTCTTCTGCATCCAAATTTTCCTAACAATGTCTTTTATTTTTATCTCAACGGCATACTTGTCCCCATCTACGCTGCGCGCACAGGGGTGCTTGAATTAGGCGCTGAGTTTTTCCCTTTGAGTACCAAGGAAATACTTGAATTTTTTCCATTAGTCGTGGGAGGTTTTATTTTTGTAGCCTATGCGTTTTTTGTAGGAGGTATAAAAAAATCCAAACACGTAATGGGGTGGAGTATTGCTGTGATGCTTCTGGGGCTGATGGGGTTTGTCGCCAGGCGTAATCTCACTCAGCTGTATCCAGTCTTTATCATCTGGCTTGGAGTGGTGGCAAGCGAATTTGTCGAAAGTATGCGTACGTTTTCAAAATTTACAAAGATTCGTATAGTGTTTGGCGCAGCAATAATAGTAGTAGGAACAGCTGGATACGGTCTCTGGCAAACGACCCAAGCCCTCCCACAAATGCTTTATGCAGATAAGGTGTATGCTGAGCATTTTGACTATATTTCGCAGGTGCTCCATCAAAAAGCAAAAGTAAGCAGCAGGGTGTTTCATGCCAACTGGTCTGATTCACAGTTTCTGATAGGCATGGCACCAGAGTACGAATACATCGTGACGTTTGATCCCATATATATGTACTCATATGATCAAAATCTCTACGCCTTGTATCGTCAAGTGAGTTTTGGGCAAACGTCAGATCCTTATACTGTCATCAAAAATACCTTTGGTGCTCAGTATGGGTATGTCGGGAAAAACTTCTTTAGCGCACTCATAAATCAAGTAAAATCTGATAAACGATTTACGCTGTTAGGTGAGGATGAGTTGGGGATCGTATTTGCATTGTGATGCCCAGTGCTTTGTCACAGGCCAACGATTAAGGGGTGGGTGTCGGAGAAGGTGAGGGAGTGGGTAGTGGAGCGCAGCGCCCTTCTCGTGGCTCACTACCAGATGCGAAGTATTCTGTTCTCCCAAAGTGACACGGTACTTCTATAATGCCTGGGGGTCGGACTGGAACTTCGTCTAATCTGTTGGCTAAGAGTTCATTCATAATCTCTTGCCATATAGGTGCGGCGCCAGTAACTCCAGAAGAGAGATATGGGTTCATGGGGCTATTGTTATTGTTGCCTACCCACACAGTAGTGACTATTGAAGGTGTATATCCGACGGTCCAGTTGTCACGCTTATCATTGCTAGTGCCAGTTTTGACAGATACGGTTTTGCCAGGAATGACGAGCTTAGAATTTGGACCAAATGCAGCAGTGCGTGCGATATTGTCTGCAAGCATGTTGCTCATAATCCACGCAGTTTCTGGCTTGAGAGCAGTCACTCCAGGCTTAGGGGTATTGTGCTCTATGGTTCTGCCTGTATAGTCTGTCACTTCCAGAATTGGCAAGAGATCTACACGTTTTCCAGAATTTGCAAGAGTTCCAAACACCTTAGCCATCTCAAGCATGGTCACCTCGCCTCCGCCAAGGGTGAGGGAGAGGCCGTATCGTGACGGATCAGTCCAGCTTGTGATGCCCATAAGTCTGCCCTTATCTATCATTGTTTGGATGCCGATAGCATTGAGCAGTCGCACAGCTGGAATATTGTATGAATTTCCAAGAGCATATCGCAGTGGGGTAGGCCCATGGAATCGTCCATCATAATTGACAGGCGCATATGGAGGAGAGCCTGCGGAATTATATATAACTGGTGTGTCATCAAGTACACTTGCTGCGGTGAATCCGTTTTCCAGAGCAGCTGCATAGTTGACTACTTTTATACTGGAGCCTGGTTGACGCATGGCGGTTGTTACGTTGACATTTCCATCTGATTCTTCACGAAAATAATCACGACTGCCTACCATAGCCAGTATTTCTCCAGTTTTGGGATTTGTCACAACTGCTGCTCCATTACCAACTTGGAGATTTGTAAGTCCATCGATATTGCGTTTGACTATTTCCTCGGCCTTATCTTGGATGGTCACATCTAGGCTGGTCTTTATGCGCAGTCCGCCTTGCTCGACCATCCGAGGTCCGTAGCGCTGCTCGAGGAGTTCCTTGACATACATGACAAAGTGCGGGGCCCGGATAGGAACGCGAGGTTTGATAAATATGAGTTTTTCATCTTGTGCTGCTTTTGCTTGATCTGCTGTAATGTATTTGTCCTCGACCATGCGCTGCAGTACTTGATGTTGACGTTCATATGCTTTGTGTGGGCTATTGCCAAATGGTGAGTATTCGGATGGAGCAGCAGGCAGTCCAGCCAGAAGTGATGCTTCTGCAAGTGAAAGATTTTTAGAAGGCTTACCAAAGTAAGTTTGACTGGCTGCCTCTATGCCCCAGGCTGTACCTCCATAGGGCACCTGATTGAGGTACATCTCGAGTATTTGATTTTTACTATACAGCCGTTCTGCCCAGAAAGCTAAAATAATCTCTTTAATTTTTCGTGAAATTCGTACATCAGGTGATAGAAGTGCAGATTTTATCAACTGTTGGGTGATGGTAGAGCCGCCTTGAATATTGCCATGAAAGAGTGTCTCTCTAGCCGCCCGAAACATGCCTTTTACTGAAAATCCTTGGTGACTGTAAAACTCTCGGTCTTCTATAGCTATTGTTGCGTTCACTACGTGACTGGGTATGTCAGATAATTTGACCGGAGTTCTATTTTGATCAGCGTATATTTCATACAGGAGTGCGTCATTGCGATCATATATTTTTGTTGTTACCTGGAGGTCTCTGCGAGAGAGCAGATTGGGATTGGGTAAATTTGAAAGCCAAATATATGTTTGATAAGGGAGAAGGATAAACAGAAGAGTCAAAAATACTCCTGAGAAAAAAAACTTCGTGGCATCCCAAGCACTCCATGAGGTCTTAGGTTTTTTGACGATAAAGGTGTCGACTGAAGTTCTAGATGCTTTCGCTACTGGGGTTGGTTTGGGAGTGGGGTGAAACGTGGGAAATGTGGGAGGTTTGATATTTTTAATTTTTTTAACGAGAAGTGAAAATATCTGTGAGATGGAATAGAGGATGCTGTCTTTGAGAAAAGATAAGACACCTATGATAAAAGTATAGGATACAAAGAGGATTTTAAATAGAAACCTGATGACGAATAGGACGGTGTCTCCGATGCGCAGCAGCACAAGCAAAACCGCCATAAGCATCTTTTCAGCTGGAGTGGGATTTGGGGGTAGTTCGGGTGGTGATATTTTCTTTTTCTGACGCGCCATACTGCCTCATGTATATATCACATTCTATGGGGCAGTCTCAAGGGGCAAGTTTAGGATAAACCTAGAACGGTGAACAAAGAACTAAAAACGGAAGGGAAAACATAGAGCTTATAAAGTTTTTATATTTGTAGGGAAAAATTATAGCCTGATGGAATCGAAGGCCAAAGCGGTGCAACTACGCACCAAGATCTAAGAACCGAGGACTAAAAAACGAATTACGTTGGGGGGGGTAAAAGGGGTATCAGCTTCGTGGATTAAAGGAAATTTTTGACAGTAGGGTACCTTGTGGTCGCAATAATCTCAGCAAAAGCCCCCTTGCCTAGTGAGTTGACATAAGTGAGGAGGGATTCGAATGGTGATAATCCCGATGTGGCGAGCGTAGTCCACCTCCGATGTGGCGGAAATCACAAATTATGGTCTAAACCTCTAAATAACTAAGCTTCTAAACCTCTCGCTAAGCTCTAAACCCTAAACTCTATACCCTCTTTAATACCTCTGCCTCACAATCACCGGCTTATTGGGATCAGTACGCACGCAGTCTAGGCACCAGTTGGTGACCCCGTCAAAGAGCATATGCACATCTTTGGCCTCGACATTTTCTGTTTTTCCAGGGGCTGCGATGTCTCCAGTTTCTTTGTCTATCCATATGCCCTTTTTGAGATTTTCACGCATAGTTGGAGTCGTGCCTTTGATAAAATATTCATACATGGTGGGGCACCCTGGATCCCCTTCGCTGTTGGGGGGCAAGAGACCAGAGAGATTACACACACTCAAGCCCACGATGCTGTCAGGCTTTTTGGGAAGTACATCAGGTTTATCCTCTAGAGCATGCTTCATGAGTGCGTTCCATATAGGGGCAGCGCCTGTTACGCCCGAGACGAGGTTTGGGTTCATGGGACTACTGTCATTGTTACCCACCCATGTGGCTACAAGGATGAGCGGAGTATAGCCTATGGTCCAGTTGTCGCGGAGATCATCTGTTGTGCCAGTTTTGACTGACACAGTTTTTTTAGGAATCACAAGGCTTGAGCTGGGACCAAACGCAGGAGTACGGGCTCCATTGTCAGCCAGTATATTTGATATGAGATACGCAGTCTCGCGAGACAACACGCGTGGACCCTTGAGCAACAAATCTGACGGGATTTCTTTATCTAAATTTTCATCTTGGTATTCAAAAAGCACCTTTTCATTTTTATCCACAACTTTGCGGATGGCCACCAGATCCTTGCGGATACCCCCATTGGCAAACACGCTAAATGCCTCTGCCATATCTGTCATGTGTACCTCGCCTCCACCCAGTGTAAGTGAAAGACCATATTTTGAGGAGTCTACAAAAGTACTCAGTCCAAACGCCGATGCGCTAGAAACCATATCTTCAACAGTATTGAGATACAGCATTTTTACAGCAGGAATATTGAGAGACTGGGCCAATGCCGCACGCAAATGCGTAACTCCATGAAATTTTCCGTCATAGTTTTTCGGGCAGTAGGTGGGTTGATCAAAACTGCTAAAGCAGGTAGGGACATCCAAAAATACGGACGCGGGCGTCACAATTTTTTTTTCAATTCCAATGGCGTAATTGATTGGCTTGATACTTGATCCTGGCTGACGAAGAGCTGTGGTGACGTTGAAAGTCCCAGAATCTGTTGCAAAGTAATCAGCAGAACCCACCATGGTAAGGATTTCCCCAGTAGCTGGCTTTGTGATAAGTGCTGCTCCATTGCTGACTCTCAGATATTTGAGATCATCCACCTCGGATGCTACTGTAGCTTGCGCATACTCTTGGAGTTTGAGGTCTAGTGTTGTGGTAACCTTGAGACCTCCCTTTTCGACAGTAGATTCCCCATACTTGTCCACCAAAAGTTGTTTGACATACATGACAAAGTGCGGTGCTTTGAGTTCCGTATCCTTTTTAAACACAAGTTCTTCTTTGGCAGCAGCATCAGCTTGTTCTTGGGTTATATATTTATCTTCAACCATGCGGTGGAGTACTTGTTTTTGGCGCTGGATACCCAGCTCTGGGTAATTGCCAAAAGGCGAGTAGAGTGTGGGTGCTTGGGGAAGTCCTGCTAAGAGTGCTGCCTCAGCCAGAGACAAATTTTTGACAGATTTCCCAAAGTATTTTTGTGCAGCAGTCTCTATTCCCCAGGCTGTGCCACCGTATGGCACTTGATTGAGGTACATTTCCAATATCTTGTCTTTGGGATAGACCATTTCTGTCCAGGATGCCAGGATGATCTCACGAATTTTACGGATGACGGTCCTATCTTGGGTTAAAAGTGCTGATTTGACAAGCTGCTGGGTGATGGTGGAGCCGCCTTGGAGGTTTTTTCGAGACAAAGAGGCGTATGCAGCCCGCAGGATGCCACCTATAGGATTAACGCCACCATGTTTATAAAAATCTTTATCTTCGATAGAAAGTGTCGCCTGTTGCACAATCTTGGGAATTTCAGAAAGCGGAAGTGGGGCTCTGTTTTGCTCTGCGTAAATGTCATAGAGGTGGACGCCGTGCCGGTCATAGATTTTGGTTGCAACAGGAATTTCACCAAGCTTGGTTGGGGTCGGAAGGTCTGCGATGATATACGCGTAAAAGAGGTAGCAAAATACCCCCATGGGCACAATTATTAAAAGTATTCTTATAGGGAGTGGAAATTTATTAAATATTCTTACAAATGGACGAAGTAAAAACTTGAGTGGTCTAGGGGTAAGTTTTCTAAGTACTTTTGCTACGAGCCGAAAAGGAACAGTGATTCCTTTGACAATCTTTTGAAGCCAGCCAAACGATACTCTTTTTTTTGTACTCACTGTTGGTTCCTCCGGGGAAGTCTCAGGTGGTATCAGAGACTGCTCTTGTGCATCCATCAGACTATTATATACCCAACTTACCCAGGTTTGCAGACCGCTATAGCGGGAGAAAAAACTGATATAGTTGGGTATATGCACAAAAACACAAGTAATCTAGTTCTGTTTTTGGGTATAAACGAGTGGGTCCAGAAGACCAAGCTACATATATTTATATAGAGCATATAGATTGCGTCAGGTGATGTCATGGGGTATAGTGAGCTTGCGTAATAGATAGTTTACCCTAAGGAGGCACACCCATGTTTACACTTCCAAATCTCCCATATGCCTACGAAGCCCTCGAGCCATATATTGATACACAAACGATGCACATCCATCACGACAAGCATCATGCGGCGTATGTGAAAAACCTTAACGATGCGCTGGCAGGGGAGTCGTCATATAAAGATGCTTCTATCGAAGAAGTATTGCAAAATCTGGGCAAACTTCCTGAAGCTATCCGTATAAAAGTCCGCAACAACGGTGGTGGCCACTACAATCACAGTTTATTTTGGACTGTGATGAGCCCCAATCCCACAGGAGAAACGCGCCTACCTTCGGGAAGATTACTTGAGGAGATTTTGAAAACATATGGTGATGTGGTCACGTTTCAAGAAAAGTTTGCAGCTGCAGGGGTAGGCAGATTTGGCAGTGGGTGGGCATGGCTGAGTATAGGGAGTGGAAAGTTGAAGATAGAGGATAGTGTAAATCAAGACAATCCTCTCATGGAAGGCCGCACGCCGATATTGGGGCTCGACGTTTGGGAACATGCCTACTATCTCAAGTATCAAAATCTGCGCGCAGACTACATCAAAGCCTGGTGGCATATAGTAAATTGGGCTGAGGTGGAAAAGCGATATACGGCAGCAGTAGGGAAATAGGCATGAGGCAGCCAGTTGAGTTGATACCCACCCTTTCTAGGGAAACGAAGAAGGGTTTGTGTGTAGAATTTGTCCTGTCGCGGGATGACTTAAGCCCCGAGTGTGTGGAAAATATTGGTACCGAATGCATCGTCCTGGCCCAAGGGGTAGGAGCACATGCTGCTGTCGCATCCAGATTGGCATGCCACACTGCCATCTGGGCATATCAACAAATCCGACAAAAAAGCTACTACTGGGACGATAAAAAATTATTACTTCAAAGGATTTTTCGCACCACTGCCCTAACTCTGTGGCAAAAAAAGCGGGAAACGGGGTTTTCCTCAGGAATATTTGCATCTTTACTCGTTGCATTAGCGACAAATACACACATGTGGATAGGTTATGTGGGGGAATTGGGGATTATTCACTTGAGATCTCAAGAGCAAAAAAAAATATTTCCCAAAAGTGATGACGCAGAGCGCTTGTTGGGAAGTATGCGGTATGGAGTGAAGCCCACTGTGTATGCACACGCACTCTCTATAGGGGAATCTGTTCTACTGGGTACACATGGAGTGCTTGCAGCGCTTCCCGA
>CAZPNL010000009.1:2172-32828 GCA_964588145.1 uncultured Gammaproteobacteria bacterium | reverse complement strand
TTGTCATCCTCGACTCCGATCGAGAATCCACAGGGTTAATTAATACTTGGATTCTCGTTTTCACGAGAAAAACAGTTTTGAAGGAAAAGCACTAACAAAATTTGATGAGGAATTAGACTCTTATTTTGTAGCGTTTGGTGGCGGTTTTCCCACTGTTGTATGTAGCAGTCACAGTCAGTACCGCATTTGTAACATATCTATGTGGCGTACATACTCCACTGCTACAGGTGCCAAAGTATAGGTCTCGTGACTCTGAGCCTTGACCACTGATATTTATACTTCCACCTATGCCTTCATCCTTCCCATTGCTTGTGTATGAGAGGGAATAATTGACACGCTTAATATTTGAAAGATTTGAAAGAGTTAGGATGACACTGTTTGTACCACGTGACAGCCTGGCAGAAGAAAATCCGCCTGTCACGGGTGCTGTTGCTGCTTTGCGCGCCACAGGCGCCGCAGTTCTGACACGAGCTTTTGCAGCAAAAACAGTGTGTTGTGGTACAAGAATCGCAAGGAGAGAGAATATAGCTATCGCAAATATGAGCTTATTTATTTTATTCATACTCATATTATACCAGAAATAGCAATACATGCTATAATATCAGCGCGTCATATGAAGAAAAAATTACCATTTATCATAGCTGTAGTTGTGATTGTTCTTCTTTTGGGTACAGGTGTATTTTTTGTGCTGTCTCAGTCAAAAGATGCATCAAAACAATCTGCACAAGCCCTGAGTCCAACACCTACGCCTACTGTGGAAATGGCAACGTGGGAAGACCAAGCAGGATTCACGTTTGAATATCCAAAGTCAGGTTTTACCATTGACAAAAATGAAAGCGACGAAATCAATTACGCACATATTGATTTTACAAAAGAGGGGTCAACTGACAAACTTACAATCTGGGCGCAGGATCCACCAAAGGCTAAAAAAGGCGGCAAAATCATAACTGATATTAGTACATGGGCTAAAGAGCCAGATTACGCAGGAGCACTTGCTGTAGATACCACACTGGGTGGAGAACCTGCCAAAAAACTCATGCTTCCTGATCCTGACAACAAGATCATAACAGCAGCATATTTTGATGGATTACTTTATTGGATAGAGACACCTGCAAATAATGAAGATCTCAAAAAGCTCCATGACCAAATCACAGGTAGTCTCAAGTTTTTCATAGGTGATAAACCTGAGCCTGCCCTAGTCAGTGATGACTCTGCACCCGCAGCTGCAGATGTCGGGAGTGGTGATGTCGAAGAGGAAACGATCGAGTAATACCTTTATGAAAACCTGGCAAAATCTACGCGCTCACCCAGAGCTCTGGGAACGCTATTTTGTCCGTGAAAAAGTGCTTACCGCAATCCGTAGATTTTTCTTTGACCGACATTTTCATGAAGTCGAGACTCCCTATCTAGTACCATCGCTACCCCCAGAGTCATATGTAGATATTTTTGAGACCTCTCTTCTGTCGCGTGATCGCTCACACACGCGTGCATTTTTACCAACCTCCCCCGAGCCGTTTATGAAAAAACTCCTTGTGGCAGGCATAGGAAATTGTTTTACTCTCCCCAAGTCATTTCGTAATGCAGAGGATAAAAGTCATACGCATAATCCAGAATTTACGATACTCGAGTGGTATCGCACCGATGCTGATTATACGGATATTATGGAAGACTGTGAAGATTTATTGCTCTTTATAAATACATATCTCACCCGTTCCAAAAAAGGTAGCGTTGCCAGTGCTGCAACAAAGCTCGTCTACCAAGGCAAAACCATAGATCTATCTACCCCTTGGGAAAGACTATCTGTCGCCGAATCGTTTGACAAGTATGTGGGGGTTTCACTCGAGAAAGTGCTCACGCGAGATGCCATAGCCAGTGTAGCAAAGAAAAAGGGATATAACGTCTCACACAAGGACGATTGGGAAGTACTCTTTAATCAAATACTTCTCAACGAGATCGAGCCACACTTGGGGCGCGGGAAACCTACCATTTATTATGATTATCCAGTAGCCTTAGCATCTCTCTCAAAGAAAAAAGAATCAGACCCACGTTTTGCTGAAAGATTCGAGTTTTATATCGAAGGTTTAGAGCTTGGGAACGCCTTTAGTGAGTTGGCAGACTGGAGAGAGCAAAAAGCCAGATTTGAGTCCGAAGTAGTTGAACGCAAAAAGAAAGGTCGTGTCGATCACCCAGTGGATTGGGATTTTATTGAGGCTTTAAAACTTGGTTTACCGAAAGCAGGTGGCATTGCTGTTGGAGTAGACCGCCTTATCATGCTCTTTGCTGATGCCAAAGATATCGCAGATACGCTCTTTTTTCCGGCTAGAGAAGAATTCTTGGGAGAGAGCAGATAAGCGCAGGATTAAGGCGCAGATTAACGCAAGATTACCTGACTAGATCAGTTTGCGCAAAAATGGTATAATATATAGGTAGATCGCATCCATGTGAACGGGCGATTTTTCTGTTTTTATGGCAACAATTAATACTGGGGATTTCAAAAAAGGTATATTTATTGAGTTCAAAAATGAACCACATCAAATCGTGGAGTTTCAACACGTCAATCCAGGGAAAGGGTCAGCCTTCGTCCGTACGAGACTTAAGTCGCTCAAGTCTGGTCGGGTCAGTGAGTTCACATTTAAATCTGGAGAAGATGTCGTTGAGGTACCAGTCGAAACCCGCGAAATGCAGTATCTATTTAAAGAGGGCGACGGATATGTGTTCATGGATAACTTTTCTTATGAACAATACTCCGTGCCTGAGGCTATCATCACCGACTTTGTCATGTTTCTGAAGCCAAATGATACATATCAGATTCTCATACATGGCGAGGCAGTAGTGGGAATGCGCTTTCCTAAAAAAGTTTGGCTCAAAGTCACTGAAGCTGATGAAGGTGCCAAAGGCAATACAGCTACGGGAGCCACCAAAACCTGCACCGTAGAGACTGGGCTCGTTGTGACTGTCCCACTTTTTATAAAAGTTGGTGACACAATTGCCATTGATCCAGAAAACAAAGGGTATCTGGAACGAGGCTAAGGCTATTTTCTTCTATTTCTCGCATTGGGTAGTATATAATCCCATCACATGAAACGAATTGAATATATTCTGCTGGGACTTGCTATAGTCGCAATATATATATCCGCAATTGCCAAAATAAATGGCGTATTTCCAACGGTTTCAAAAACTTACAGGGTGACAAATGTATTGCCAGAGCCAGAAGACAGTGTAGAGCAAACGGTGATTGAAGTTTTAGATGGAGATACTATAGTGCTAGCCAGTGGCAAACACGTACGGTATGTAGGCATGAACGCGCCAGAGATAGCCCATGAAAAGAAAAAAGCAGAGTGTTTTGGCAATGAGGCGACTGCTGCAAATGCTGCACTAGTGCTTGGAAAAAAAGTACGACTAGAACAAGATATATCTAACATAGATAAGTACGGTAGACTTTTACGCTATGTCTATATAGGAAATACATTGGTCAATGCAAAACTCGTGACCGATGGATATGCATATCTCAAGGTTTTTCCGCCCGATGTGCAGAAGGTTTCAGAAATCCAAGCTGCAGAAAATATTGCTCGACAAAAGCATATAGGAGTATGGAGTGCTTGTGAGTAATTTTTGTTCAAAATATTGACTCGGCGCATCCAAACGTGGAACAATGAGTGTGTGATACCTCCTGGTGACCAATCAGATCAATTTCCAGATTTTTCAGACGAGTCTGGTATGGGTGGACCTGCACAGCCGGGTGATGCGCCTCTAGCATACGAAGAGACCCCTATGATAACCCCAGTGGATCCACAAGATCGCAAAGTAACAGGAACGGAGTTTTATACCACGACACAAAATCTAAAAACCCCCGAGATATCAGCTCCACATGAAATGCTAGAGCTGCCAGAGCCAAAAGCCACAAAGCCTGTGCCAAAGCCTGTCAAAGCAGCAAAATCTATTGTGAATGTTATAGTAATTATTCTCATTTTTGTCGTGCTTTTTGGTGTAGGCATTTTTGCCAGTATGGCATTTCGTCAAATCATGCCAAATGGGATACAGTTTCCCGTAGGAGGTGGAGCTGCAAAAGATGAAATCACTCCTCTACCAACACCACAAATTGTCCCCGAAGATCAGCTGCCAGTGTCTACGCAGAGCGGTATAGTGCCCACTAAATTTCCGCAGAATATATCCCAAAATGTACTTATGGTTGGAGGAAAGAGCGCAGTGCCAGGACTCAATTTTGTATTGCCTGCTACAGTTGCTGCTCTGTCTTGCGATGGAAATAATTGTGCATCACAGGGGGCGTATCTTCCTGGTGGGTCTCGTTTTACAATTGCAGCACGCGGCAAGGGTCAGGGCTTGCCGATAACGAAAGGTGCCAAACTTGTGGATTCGAGTGGGAAAGCATTTGATATGAGTGATCAAGTGGTCGCAGGATTTACTGTGCGACAATTTGTCGGAAATACTTCTGGTAGTACTATGAATGGCTTTACATTTAGCAAAATCCGGGGAAATATCCTGACACTTTCAAATGATTTAGAGCTGGAGATGAGTGTCTTTGCGCCAGCTGGGCAGATCGTAAGCTGGGAAAATGACAACAAGCTTTTTGATCAAATTGTTGCGTCAGTAATCTATGATAGTACGCAAGGTTCCACAGTTCTTACGCTCACTCCGACACGTACGCTTTCAAGTACTCCGACAATAAGTACTCCTACAGTAACAAGTACTTCTACACCAACGCCTACAATTGGAAATAATTCTTCTGATCAATCTTCAGGGCTTGGCAGTGACCGTGTGCAGACAAGTCAGTAGGGATGAGACGGGTAGCTAGTAGCCAAGTAGTTGATAAGATTGTGGGTAATTTTTAATTCAAAGTTGTTATAGATTTTTTTCAACTCCCGGCCATGAGGAAACAATCAGCGGATTTTGTACATTTTTTGTCACTTGCTGCCAAATGGCCTCAGTCACAAATGGCATAAACGGATGCGTGAGTTTTACGATTGTGATATAGACATGTCGTAGTACTGCCAGCGCCTGTTCATCTCCTGCCTTAAATCTTTCTTTATTTTTTTCGAGGTGTACATCTGCAACTTTTTTCCATGCAAAATCATAGAGCTTTTGTGCTGCATCAGAGAGTCTATATGTATCAAAATTCTTAGTTACAGATGCGACTAGCATATTTAGTTCGGCAATAATTCTCTTATCATGCGTATTGTTAAGCGCAGCATGCATCTGCTCATCATAAAAGGGAAGTGCTTTACCAGTATTTTTCTCATATTCCTCGATATTCATCATGAGAAATCTGCCCATGTTCCAGAGTTTATTGGCAAAATTTCGCATACCACGTATCTTATCTTCGGATAAGGCTTGATCATTACCGGCTGCAGTGCCATATACGAGTGCCATGCGGAGTGCATCGGCTCCATACCTATCAACCATTTCTAAGGGATTTATGACATTGCCTTTGGACTTACTCATTTTTTGTCCTTTACCATCTCTTACTAAACCATGGAGGTACACAGTTTGAAACGGTACTTTACCTGTAGCATATAGTCCAAGCATCATCATTCTGCATACCCACGCAGGAAGGATGTCGTAGCCCGTTTCCATAACAGAAAGGGGATAAAACTTTTCAAAATCACTGCTGGTGTCTGGTCCCTGGTCACCGGTTCCTGATCGCTTGACGCTTGTAGCTTTTAATGTGGCAAATGGCCACTGTCCACTAGAAAACCATGTATCAAATGTGTCTGTGTCTTGCTCGAGGTTATGGCCATGGCACACAGGGCACTCAGATGGGGTCTCACCTTCAGTTACAATCCAAGCATCTACATCTGTTCTGGGTTCTTGGTTCTCAGTTCTTGGTTTGCTGTCGCAATCTACACATTTCCACGCTGGCACGCGCATGCCCCACACGATTTGGCGAGATATATTCCAGTCATGAAAGTTCGTAAGCCACATGTTGGCGATTTTCTCAAATCGCTTTGGCACAAAATTGATTTGTTTTTCTTTGACAGCTTTTTTGGCTGCATCTGCTAGTGGTCTGACTTTTATAAACCATTGCTGCATGGGGAGTGGCTCAAGCACTGTTCCGCATCTGTAGCACACAGATACTGTGTGTACATATTTTTCATCGATGTGGTCGATAAGTCCTTTGACTGAGAGATCCTCAACCACTTTAGCGCGAGCAGCCTTGATGCGAAGTCCTGCATAGGGGCCAGTGGACTCATTGAGTTTTCCATTAAATCCTATGACCTGTTTCATAGGCAGACCGTGACGCTGGCCGATATCATAGTCTGTAGGATCATGGGCTGGAGTAACTTTTATGACGCCTGTCCCAAATTTTGGATCGATTGCGCTATCAGCAATTACCCTGAGAGTAAATTTTCCCAAAAGTCCCTCTACTTCTATCTCTTTACCGACCCACTTTTTGTAGCGACGGTCTTTGGGGTTGACGGCCACTGCAGTATCACCAAACTTAGTCTCAGGCCGCACAGTAGCCAGTACAAACGGACCATATTTCATGTAGTAGAGTGGGTCTGTTTGCTCAATGTGCTTAGCTTCCAGATCAGAAAAGCCCGTGCCACACTTAGTACAATAATTAACAAGTCTCGCCCCACGGTAAACTAGACCATCGTCATGGAGTTTTTTAAATGTTTTGTAGACAGTTTTGACCACCTCCGGGTCAAGGGTAAACACATTGCGTGACCAATCTAGTGAAAATCCCAACCTGCGGAGCTGATTTTCCATCGTGCCACGGTACTGGTGCACAAAGTCCCAGATCATTTTGTAGAGTTCGTCACGGGGGAAGTCAAAACGACTCTGATCTTTTTTAGCCAAAAACTTTTCAAACACAAACTGTGTCTCAAATCCCGCATGATCAGCTCCAGGGACAAAAAGTGTGGACTCTCCACGCATCCGGTGATAGCGGATGAGCATGTCCTCAACTGTCATCACAGCGTGTCCTACATGGAGATCCCCATTGGCATTTGGAGGAGGTAAAACAATTGAGAAGTATTTCCCATCAGTATTTTCACGGGGCATAAAATACCCTCCAGCTTCCCACATCTGGTAGAGAGTTTGTTCGTGCTGTTTTGCTTCGTAGGCTTTATCCACGTAATTATTGTATGAGAAATGGCCTATTAGAGCAAGCTATTAGAAGTTATAGTTCCACACTCAGTCCCGGTCTGGCCTCAATCTCTCTCCAATCCACTGCTTCCCCACGAAAATATGCGTAGCTGGCGATATAGACAGCGTTGTCTGTACAGAGGGCGGGAGGGGGAGCGAGGAGTGCGAGTTTCGAGTTTCCATCCTTCGCAATAGCTTCGGATGGCAGGCGAGTTTCGAGTTTCGTTTTAAATTTTTCACGCAATCTAGCATTTGCAGCTACACCCCCGGACAGAAGTATAGATTTTGCTTGATACATTTCTGCTGCCTTGAGCGTTTTGGCAACAAGGACGTCTGTGATGGCTTCCTGGATTTCGTAGGCAAACATATTTGCTAGAATATCGTCACCCTGAACTTGTTTCAGGGTCAGGTCTTGATTTGAAGCATTAATTTCTATGGTATTACTATTTTTTGATTGTATTGGATGCTGAAACGAGTTCAGCATGACGTATTTTTCTTTGTATTTTTGATAGTCTCGCATGACCGCAGTCTTGAGGCCTGAAAACGAAAAATTGAGCGAATCGTCATGCATCAAAGGGCGTGGGAGAAAAGGATGGTAGCCAGTAGCCGGTAGCTTGTAGCCTGTGGCAGCATTTTGAATTGCGATTCCGCCTCCGTGTCCAAATCCCAAGAGTCTTGCAGATTTATCAAACGCCTCACCAGCGGCGTCGTCCAGTGTGCCACCCAGCCACGTGAGTTCTTTGGGTGAAGTCATGAGATACAGTTCCGTGTGTCCCCCTGAGACGACGAGGGAGATGGCGGGGAAGGCAGGGGAGCTGAGTGTCGAGCTTCGAGCTTCGAGCTTCGAGCCTCGAGAGTCGGGGTATGGACTATTCCCTGAGCCTGTCGAAGGGCTACCCAATTGTTGATGATTTTCTGTATCAATAATGCTGTCCCTCAATATAACTCGGGACAAATTTTGTCCTTCGACTGGGCTCAGGACAAAATTTGCATACATATGTGCGAGTACATGATTGACTGGGATGATGGGTTTATTGCAAATAGCTGCAAATGTACGGGCCGTTTCCACCCCTACCAAGAGTGAGCCAATCAGCCCCGGTCCCACCGTGATAGCTATTGCATCAATATTTTCTCGTATCACATCAACGGGTTTTTGACTCGGTTTCGTAAAGGGTGAGAGTGCTTCTGTGATGACGGGAATAATATACTTTACCTGCTCCCGTGCTGCTACCTCTGGGACGATACCCCCGTATTTGCGATGCATGAGAGTAGATGATGCCACCACATTTGAAAGGATTTCTTTGCCGTCTTTCACAACTGCAGCAGCAGTTTCATCACAGCTAGACTCGATGGCTAAGATATTCATAGTGATACTTTATTTCGAAAAATTTTGTTATAAAACCAGAGCGTTGAAAAAGATAATATATTCGTTCCTAGTAATGCCGGTATGACCCCAAAAATATCACCAATTATACCAACAAGTACAGACACTATTCCAAAACTTATACAACTGAGAAGAGAGCCAAAAGATCCGAGCGTTGCACGCTGTTCCTGTGTAAACTCCTTTTGCGTCAAGGAACTGAGTGCCACGGAACTAAATCCGTACATAAATGATGTGCTTGCCATACAGAGTGGTGAAAATACGGTCGGGAAAAGTAGGGAGATAATATTTATAGTTCTGACATACATCATTTCTAACAATAATGCTTTTGCAGCTCCAAGTTTTTTAATGATAAATCCGCTCATATAAAAACTTATAAACGCAAACATGTTATTTAGTGCATAAGCAAAGCCAATTGCCCACACTGGCCACACCATTTGAAAGAATGCACTTCGATAGAGATATCCTGATTCACCAAGTGAAAATTTTATAGCTGAAACTATTGTCAGATATCTAAGTTTTTTATTGGTTTTAAACTGTTTTATCGCAGCATTGAGATGAGCATACATGTTGCCACTTTTTTGCGTGTGCACTCTTGGCTCAATAAAGAAAAACGAGACGATCAGTCCAAGAAATTTAGGTATAACTGAAATCCACACAAGCCACACGATTGGCCAATTGCCGATGAGTGTTCCCAGGAGTGCTGATATGGATAAGGCAAGCTGAAAGAGCGAGTCTGTTTTTCCTAAATAGTGTGAATACTCATCGAGTTTCTTTTTTTCACACAGTGTGTCGTAAAGAAGTGCATTATTATTGCCACTAAAAAATGATCTTGCCAGTCCTTCTAAAATTGCTCCCAGGACGAGCATCCAATATGAGCCACCAATTGCATAAAATAGAAATCCAGCAAAAAATGCCAGTGAACCCAGTACGATTGTCTTCTTGCGGCCAATCATGTCCGAGTATATCCCTGTCGGAACTTCAAAGAGCGCAGACGAGATTTGGGTAATGGCAAATATACTCATTCCCAAAGCATACGAACCCGATACTTGTTTAAAATAAATGATAGCAATTGGAGCAAACAGGATAAAATCACACAAAAAGTTATGTATAGCAAGAAGCTTGATATTGCGGTGCATACTGCTATTTTACTCAAGTCCTATCAGCTTGGCCAGTTGTGATGTAGATGGGGTGTGAATTTTAGGAATCTCAACTACTGTTGCGCCTATCTCTTTTGCCTGTGCTTCCTTGTGGTGTTTGTAGGGGTCCCCCTCTGTTACAGCAATAATATTAGGTTTTAACTCTGCAACCAGTGTTTTATAGTCAGTATCATTTTTCATCTCAGGTAGCATGATAACTTCATCAACTGAAAAGAGTGATGTCAGCATAGCAGCGCGTTGTCGCTGGGTGTGAATAGGGCGAGTGGAACCTTTGCGTCGTGTGACATTTTCGTCGGCCTCCAGAGCCACGATGAGATGATCTCCTAGCTCTTTGGCCAGCCGCAAAAATTCCGTATGTCCGTAGTGAATGACATCAAAACACCCACCGACGAGGACAACTGTGCACGTATGTGATTGAATTTGTTTGTTCATATGTAGCGTATGAGCCTCATTAGGTATATTCAGAGAGATGAGCATATTATAATACATGGTTGAAGCATTAAGTGATAGTTTTCATACTTTTAACTTAGTTACAAAGTTTTCAGAGGTAGAATTGCCTCCTGATGCTTCTGATCAGGCTCCCAAGGCAGAGCAAATTAGATGTTGCGGTACATGCGGATATTTTAATGGGTATGAGTGTTATGAATTGGGTATTGCAACAGTAGCAGATGCGCTTTGTGATTCATGGCAATCTATATAGATACATGCGCTACGATGCACATGATCAATGTACTAGAATGTTTGGCTTTACGTCTTTGTCCCTTTCAAAAACACGGCCTGCCATGGGCGGAAGTTGGAGAAGTATGTCTCATCAATTCTGGTTGTCCCATCGGCATTGGTCACTTTATACTGAAAAGAAGCTTTAGCCCCTCCTGCTGCAAAATCAACCTGTTTGACGACACCAACAGGTAGTGTAGGATCATCATCATAGCGTGGCGCTGGAGCGCCCACCACATCCCACACTTTGTGGTTGAGGATTTCAGCCTTGCGTCCATCTTTTGAGCCATAAAAATCAATAGTGAGCTCATCTGTATCCTTATTTATTTTTGTTTGTATGAGGATTGATGCAGGTGTATCGTTTTTAAATCTAAAATCTACTGAGGGTGCATAAACAGTTGCATCTAGGCCTGGTTTAAAGCCACCATCTTCATAATAATGGACGCGGTAGGCATGTGCACGGCGCTCTGTGATAGGAAGTCCTGCATTCAAAGCCGCACGGAAAAGTGTGCTACTCACTTGGCAGACGCCGCCACCATCACCGAGAACTGTCTTGCCATCCTTTATGACATACGCCTGTAGATATCCTGTGGCCACAGAGATATCTCCTATGATGTCATTATAGGAAAATTCCTCACCTGGCTTGATCAAATGTCCATGAAATATTGATGCAGCTTTCTCTACATTGTGTATGCGGCCAGGGATTGAACCAGAAAACTTTGAATAGCCGGTACTAATAAGCTCTTTCACACCAAATGTGTTGAGTTTATCAGTCGATACGGTAGGACGGGCTATTTCTATTGGTACTGGAAATCGTATTGTAGAGCCTGACTGTTGTGGTAGTGATGTGATGATATCTTGAAACTCTTTGGTAGCTTTGTATTTATCAAGCTTGCGCCCGTCTTTGGAAAGTTTAAATGCAGTGACTTTACCATCTCGAAAATCAAAAAGTGCATCCTCTGGTGGGATATTGACCAAGTCAGACATTGTATTTAATCGGTCATCGAGCACATCCGTTTTCCACCGAAAATAGGGAGTAAGATTGATCTTTTTAGGAGAAAATTTTGCCTGTATATCAGAAAAAAAGTATCCAGATCTCCCTACTGCCATAGCTTGGGCTGCGATAAGCTCACTATCAAATCCTACACCAAGTTCAGCAGCAGATACTGTAGCGATATGATCTTCAAATACCAGCTCAAATTGTTTGTTTTCAAACGGAGCGCTTTTGGCATTCCAGTGTTTGATAATCTCAGGTCGCGATACACCGCCAAATGATTTGCCATCAATCCAAACTGATGGGTATGCTTTATTTTCATAATGCTTTTCATATAGATATAAGCATGCCCCGATAAATGAAAAAAGGATGAGACATACTCCTGCAATTGCGGGAACGATAGGGTGACGCGGGATTTTAGCTGCACTACGAGCTGCTGGTGCTACATATTTGGTATATATCTTCCGAGATTTTTGCACTGTATGTTTAGGCACAGATGTGAGGGAGTCTCCTTTGACAACTGGCTGTATCTTTTTTTCAGTCATGGTACAATTGATTGTACTAGATATGATAGGGAAAATGCCAATTTTTATTGATTGACAACCCAAATAAGTACTATGATGACTTCTGACCCACAGCAAACTGTTCCTCCTCCACCTCTCAATAGCCCTGCTGAGACAGTTGTCATACCTCCAAATGGTGGGAGTCCATTTCTGCCTCCTGCTTCCGCACTCCCCAAACAATCTGGGAATAATACGAGAAGGCGCGCTCTCATGGTGATTGTGGCAATTTTACTTCTCGTTCTTATGGGGATTGGTGGCTTTTTTATCTATCAGATGATAGTAGGAGGCAAAGTGGTAACTATCCAGTATTGGGGACTGTGGGAAGAGGACTCCACGATGCAAGCAGCTATTGCAGCCTTTGAAAAGAAAAACCCAAAAATTCACGTCGAATACACCAAGCAATCTATCAGGCAGTATCGTGAACGAGTGTCTCGACAAATAGACAATGGCGAAGGACCTGATGTGTATCAGTTTCATAATACATGGGTACCTATGCTTGCAAATCAGTTGTCTCAAGTGCCAGCAGATGTCATGACCCCTGCTCAGTTTTCCTCAACATTTTATCCAGTAGCCAGTGGTGATCTGGTTGCGCAATCATCTATATATGGGCTGCCGTCATCTATTGACGGATTAGGGTTGTATTACAACGAGGATATTTTCAAAGAAAAAGGGCTCTCCCCACCTGTAAACTGGGGTGATTTTCTCACGATAGTGCCACTTTTGACAGAAAAAAATGGTGATAGTATCACTCGTTCTGCTATAGCATTGGGAACTGCAAACAATGTGGAGCATTATAGTGACATATTGGCAGTCATGCTCAAGCAAAACCAAGCGGTTTTGACCAGACCCGAAGGTGTTGAAGCTGAGCAGTCATTCATATTTTTTAGGAACTTTGCAGATCCCACAAACCCAGACTACTATACATGGAATGACACACTTGATAATTCTGTTTATGCATTTGCAACTGGCCGAGTAGCCATGATGTTTGCTCCATCCTGGAGAGCGTTTGATGTCAAACAAATTAGTCCCACACTCAAATTTAAAATTGCACCTATCCCACAGCTACCTAGTGGAGGTACAGTGACATTTGCCTCCTATTGGGTCGAGGGAGTTTCTGCCAAAACTCGCTATCCCAAGCAAGCGTGGGAATTTGCAAAATTTCTGACAAGTGCCGAAGGGGAGACATTGATTTATTCAGAAGCTTCCAAAATCAGACTATTTGGAGCGCCGTATTCTCGATTAGATTTAGCAAAATCTCTGGAAAACGATCCATATGTAGGAGCCTATATACGGCAAGCATCTACAGCTCAGTCGTTTCCACTCGTTTCCAGGACATTTGATAACGGCCTCAATGATCGTATGGTAAAATACCTAGAAGACGCACTAAACGCCATGCGGGACGGAAGCTCTCCTACCCAAGCGCTTAGTACGATGGCAAGTGGCTTTACACAAGTCTTGTCGACGTATGGTTTAGTCAGTGCCTCTGCTCCTCCTGCCACACAATAAGTGAGTACATGCGTATATCCAAAAAAAATGCCATCTTGTTGGCAGTATCATACCACGATATTTTTGATCATCCATTGACGAGGGGTGAACTCTGGGAGTGGTTGCCATTTCTCAAGGGAAATATATCCATGTTGCCCTCAGTGCTAAAAAAACTACGTATAAACGGTGTTGAGTATGTCACTTTTGCCAATAGAGGAAAGACAATACCACTACGTCTTGAGCGCGAAAAAGAGGCTAAGATCAAATGGCGTATAGCCCGTGAAGCGGCACATATTTTGGGTTTTATACCTACTATACAGATGATTGGAGTTACTGGTGGCCTGGCGGTAAATGCAGTCAGTCCCAAAGATGATATAGATTTTATAATTATCACACGACCCGAAGCTTTGTGGGTGACACGGTTTATCGTGACACTGATTTTTGATGTGCTTGGGAAGCGACGGAGGCCTAAAGATAAAGATGTGGCTGATAAGTATTGTTTTAATCTCTATCTCACAAGTGACAATCTCCATCTGCCGCAAGAGTGGCAAGATCTCTATCTGGCTCACGAAGTGCTGCAGATGGTGCCACTTTGGAGTAGACTGTATACCTATGAAAAATTTATCACAGCAAACGCTTGGACCAAAAAGTACTTACCAAATAGGTACAAGGTGGCGTTAAAAAACACCAAACGTGCGGAAATTGCCAATATATCACCTTTTGATGATATGATGGCACAGTGGCTACTGCGCTGTGAGCATTTTGCCAGACGCATCCAATATTTGTATATGCGCAGACGCAAGACTACTGAGTATATCAGTGCACAAGCTGCTTTTTTTCATCCGCATGATGGAAGAGTATGGATCAAGGATGCATTAAAAAAGTATACGAAGAAGTTTCATATTGCCCTTGACAAAGTATTTCAACCTTTTTAAAATAGCAATCACTTCAATAGAGTGCCAGCAAACAAAGATCGCACCTGATAATTTGTGAAAACATATATATAGGTCGACTTTGTTATTTAATACAAGGAGGTTACTATGACCAAAGTGTCGTACACACCACTATTTGATAATGTTTTGATTAAGCCACTTGCGGCTGAAGAAAAAACCGCATCCGGCATATTGCTGCCTGACAGTGCCAAAGAAAAACCACAAGTTGGTCAGATTATGGCAGTTGGTGCAGGTACCACAGATGACAAAGGAAATGTCGTCAAAATGGTTGTCAAAGTAGGCCAAAAAGTCATGTACAAAAAATGGGGTGGCAATGAGGTAAAAGTAAATGGTGAAGAGTGGGTGATTGTAGAACAAAAAGACATTTTAGCTATTGTTGAATAAATATATTAATTATTTAAAGGAGGAAATGTATGGCAAAACAACTAAAATTTTCAGAAGATGCACGCCAATCTCTGATTCGTGGCGTTAATATTCTGGCAAAAGCAGTAGTTACCACACTTGGTCCCAAGGGACGCAACGTGGCAATTGATAAAAAGTGGGGTGCTCCAAATGTCATCCATGATGGAGTCACCGTTGCCAAAGAGATAGAGCTTGAGGATCCATTTGAGAATATGGGTGCCCAGCTTGTCAAAGAAGTGGCAAGCAAGACAAACGACGTAGCAGGAGACGGTACCACTACATCCACACTCCTTGCCCAAGCCATCGTCAATGCTGGTTTCAAAAATGTCACAGCAGGTGCAAACCCCATGATCCTCAAAGTAGGTATGGAAAAAGCAGCTGAGGCAGTTGTGGCTGAAATCAAAAAGATGGCCAAAACCGTCAAAGATGCAGATGTAGCAAAAGTTGCTACCATCTCAGCCCAAGATGACAAGATTGGGAAACTCATCGCCGAAGCCCTCATGAAGGTCGGCAAAGATGGAGTCGTGACAGTCGAAGAAGGGAAAGGGCTCACGATGGAGATTGAGTACAAAGAAGGTATGGAATTTGACAAAGGCTACGCCTCACCATACTTTGTCACAGTTCCTGAAAAGATGGAATCTGAGATATCAGATGCATATATCCTCATCACGGACAAAAAGATTTCTGCTATTGCAGATCTCTTGCCATTCCTTGAAAAGTTTATCAAGGTTAGTAAAAATCTTGTGATCATCGCAGATGACATAGAGGGTGAAGCACTTGCTACCCTTGTGGTCAACAAGATGCGTGGCACCTTTAATGTCCTGGCTGTCAAAGCTCCAGGATTTGGGGACCGCCGTAAAGCCATGCTTGAGGACATCGCAGTTCTCACGGGTGGAACCGTCATATCCGAAGACACAGGGCGTAAACTGGAAAATATTTCAGTCGAAGACTGTGGTCGAGCTGACAAGGTCTGGGCAGACAAAGACAATTGTAGGATCATTGGTGGCCAAGGCACCAAAGCTGCAATGGCAGCTCGTGTCTCTCAGATTAAGCGTGAGATGGATGCTTCCACAAGTGACTTTGACCGCGAAAAACTCCAAGAGAGACTCGCCAAGTTGGCTGGTGGAGTAGCTGTCATCAATGTCGGTGCAGCCACTGAGGTAGAGCTCAAAGACAAAAAGGAACGCGTCAATGACGCTGTTGCCGCGACCAAAGCAGCTCTCGAAGAGGGTATCGTTGCAGGAGGAGGCGTCACGCTTCTCAAGGCTCGTACAGTGCTTCCAAAACTCATGGAGTCACTCACTGTTAACGACGAGAGACTTGGAGTCGATATACTCTATCATGCGCTTGGTGAGCCAATCCGTTGGATTGCCAAAAATGCTGGAGCAGATGCAGGATGGGTCCTCCAAACTGTAGAAGGTAAGCTAAAAGAGACAAAAGATGGTGATTATGGCTATAACGCTATGACTAACCAATTTGGTTCTATGCTTGCTGCTGGCGTCCTGGATCCGGCTAAAGTCACGAGATCCGCTGTACAAAATGCAGTCAGCGTGGGCATGATGATCTTGACAACCGAGGCACTCATCACAGATATTCCTGAAAAGAAGGAAGCCCCAGCAGGCGGTATGCCAGGCGGTATGGGCGGCATGGGTGGCATGGGAGGAATGGACTACTAAGAGCTTAGAGTTTAGTGATTAGAGGTTAGCAATAAACAAAGCCCTCGGAATTACTCAAAAGTAATCCGGGGGCTTTTTAGTGGATATAAGTTTATAAGGCCAGGCATTGCGTACGCAAGGCCTGGCCTTAAGGGGCAAGTATACCGACTACAAATTTGATAGAATCATGTTAAAGAAAGTTCTGATATATACTATGCAAAAATACTTTCTCACAGAAATTTCAACGAAGGACAAGCTGATCCATCAGGGGATATATTTTGAGCCATCAAAAAAATCCGATGTAGCCATGCTTTGGGTGCATGGGCTCACAAGCACTTTTTATAACAATTTGACGATAAATAACGCATTTGCAGAAGAGTGTGAGCGCTACGGCTGGGGATATGCAAGCTTCAACAATCGCGGTCATGATCAACTGGCGGGAATTAAAAAAGTTGACCACCGCAAGGCTCGAGGATTTACAAGGTATTTAGCAGGTGCAGGGATGGAAGTCTTTACAGACTGTATCTATGATATCGATGCTGGCATCACCTTTCTGTACAATCAGGGATACAAGAAGGTGATTTTGGTTGGACACAGCACGGGCGCAAATAAAGTATGTTTTTATGCTGGTACCAGGCGCGATATTCGTGTTACTGGGGTAGTTCTCTCATCGCCTATGAGTGATAGACTGCTGCCTTTTGTACCAAATCCCACTAAAGCTTTGGAGGACATGCAAAAGATGATAGATGATGGCCATGGGGATCAACTTGTTCTTGGGTATCACTTTTTCCCAATCACTACTCGCAGATATGTGAGTCTCATGGGAACAAGAACTGATGAAGATGTTTTTGATTACGGGGATCTAAAGCCAACCATGCATATATATAGAAAAATAAAAAAACCACTTCTAGTAGTATTTGGGGCAAAAGATGATGCAGCAGATAGACCCATCAAACGAATACAAAAAGTGTTTGATGCATATAGTTGTTCATCGTTATACGAGAGTATAGTTATCCCCGAAACGTTTCACAGTTTTGAGGGAAAAGAAGATGTATTTGTGACCTCTATTTCAAATTGGATACAAAAAATACTCATATGAATACAAAGGTTACCATACTAAATAAAAGTGGTAAAAAGATTGTAGGAGTTGTACATATTCCAGATGCGACCAAACACTATGCTTGTGTCATACTCCTACATGGAAATACAGGACATAAAGATGAGACGCATATCGTTTCGCTTGCGCACTATTTAGAGACACGTGGTATAGCATCGCTTCGATTTGATACATCGGGAATTGGAGAAAGTGATGGGGATATAGAGCATGATTATAGAGTGACAAATTATATATCAGATGTGGAAGTAATTTTTGATTTTGTACGCACGCATCCTGATTTTGATGCTAAGAAAATCGCTCTCTGGGGTCATAGTATGGGTGGCATGATTGCATTTTTATGTGCACAATATCACCCAGAATTGACATGTATATCTGCTGTCGCGCCAAGTGGTGCGCTTTCAAAATCCCTCACCTCTGGGCCCATATTAAAAGAGTGGGAAGCGACTGGTTGGCTTACAAAAACGAGTACAGTTTCTGGAAAGTCTACGAGGCTTCCATGGGCGTTTGCCGTAGACCGGATGAAGTATGATTCACTTGTAGCATTGCAAAAAATGCATATTCCTGTGCAATTTATTATGGGAACTGCAGATCAAACGGTGTCTCAAGATGTCGTTCGTGAGCAGTACGAAATCAGTAATGAGCCAAAGGAATATAAAGAGATTCCAGCTATGCCACACGAATATAGTGTATCTAGAGAGTATATGGATCAAGTAAATGCGTACGTCTATGAATTTTTACACAAACATTTTTATAAGGAGTAGGTATGAGATTTGAAGATAAGGTTTTTTTAGTTACAGGTGCTTCGAGAGGCATAGGGTATGCCACTGCCAAACAAGCAGCCTCAGAAGGCGCACGCGTAGTTGGCACGTATCTTCGAAATGCCAAAGAAGCACAAAGTCTTCAGAAAGAAATTGGGGAGAACGGTCTCGTTTTGCCAGCAGATATCACAAAGGAAGAGGACGTGAAAGTACTGGTAAAAACTGTGATGAAAAAATATGGTCATATTGATGTGCTCATAAATAATGCAGGCCAAATATTTAGACCCGGGGATTGGAAAAGTGATCTGGCGACCTGGCAGAAGACAATTGATACTAACCTAACGGGTCACTGGATGATGATTCGCGAAGTTGCGCCTCTGATGCTTAAGCAAAAAAGTGGATCAATAGTAAATGTCGCGTCTGTTTATGGGTTTTTAGGTGCTGCTCCGGTACTGGCATATACCTCAGCCAAGGGCGGCCTCATCACACTCACGAAGTCATTTGCAAAAGAACTCGCCCCACTCGTTCGTGTCAACGCTGTAGCTCCCAGTAATGTCATGACAGATATGACGCGTGCAGCAGGAGCTGAGTTGATCGCACAATTTACCAAAGATACACCACTCGGTCACATAGCAGAGCCTTTAGAAATAGCCAAAGCCATACTCTTTTTAGCATCAGATGACGCGAGCTATATCACGGGCGAAATGCTCGTAGTAGATGGCGGATATAGTTTAAAATAAGCATACGTCTTTCATATCTATGCAAACAAAAGTAGAAATTACAAATAATCGTGGTCTCAAACTGTCTGGTATATTTCACGCGCCAGGTCGTGACGGCTCGTATCCGTTTGTAATTCTTCTTCATGGATTTACTGGATACAAAGAAGAAAAGCATATCGAAGAGCTGGCAAAGTATTTAGAGACACAAGGTATCGCATCACTGCGCTTTGATGCATCAGGCGGGGGCGAGAGTGGTGGCGATATGGCACATGACTACCGAGTCACATATTACCTCTCAGATATAGAGCGTATGTATGAACACGCCAAGTGCCATTTGCCAGTAGATGCCGATCATATGGGTGTGTGGGGGCAAAGTATGGGAGGCATGATGGCTATACTGTTTACCGAAAAAAATCCAGAGCTCACAACAGTCTCTGTGGTAGCTCCAAGTGGGGATTTACAAAAATCACTGTGGTTATCACCGTTGTTGGACACATGGCAACAAAGTGGCTGGCTGACAAAGACGAGTTCAAAAACTGGCACCCAGCTGCGTATTCCTTGGGCTTTCATAGAGGATCAAAGGAGATATGACGTATTTGATGTGTTGCAAAGAGTGCATCAGCCGATACAATTTATAGTGGGCTTATCAGAAGACACGATACGCCCTGAATATGTACGGGAACAATTTCAAGCAGCTCATGACCCCAAAGAACTAGTTGAGATTCCCGGGATGAGTCATGATTATAAAAAGTTTCCAGATCAAATATATGTCGTCAACAATCATGTCATGCAGTTTTTACGAAAATACTTATGAATAGAGTCATATTTCTTGGTACAGGTAGCGCGTCAAATAGAGAACGTCGCAAGACCGGACTCCTCTTTGAGGTAGGCTCAGAGGCGTTTCTGATAGACGCGGGTGACGGGCATCAAACAGTCCGAGATATCATCACAAGTGGGGTGGCCATCAACAAGGTAAAGTCAGCATGTATCACCCATAGGCACATGGATCATATACTGGGCATTCCTGCTGTACTTTTTCACAGTGTGCTCCTTGGGGATAGCAGTCTTTTTACTCTGTATGGACCTCAACAGACTCTTGAAATCCTAGAGCCTTTTATATTTTCAACCCACGATTATCCTCCTACCAAAAAGGATGCTGTAGTATTTCACCCGATTGCGAGTGGCGAGCGCATCAATCCTATCTTGGATTTTAGTTGTTATATAGACACAGTGCAGTTGGCATATCAATATCAAGCAGAAAAATTAACATGTATGGCCTACCGCGTGCAGATAGGAAATATTTCCATAGTCTATAGCGGAGATATGCAACCTGACGCTTCATTTGACGCATTAGCCAGTGGCGCATCTATCATGATTCACGAATGTTTTGGTTTGTCTGGGCAAAAAGAAAAAATTCATGCCGGAGGACATAGTACTGCAGAAGATGCTGGTGTGGCTGCTGCCAAAGCTGGTGTCAAGCGGCTTGTGCTCACCCATATAACGCCTACGACGTATCTGCCAGATCCTGCTGTGCTTGTGGCTGAGGCAAAGAAGCATTTTACGGGCGAAGTATTTCTGGCAACTGACCTGATGGTGATGCAACTGGAATGACAGAATCAGTAAGATTTTCTTTTTTTACCTCAGGCAAGACTTCAAAGGGATTGAGGGCATGGTCCTTTTCAAGTACTTCCAGGTGGAGATGATTCCCGGTAGAATGGCCGGTAGAGCCCACATGGCCAAGTTCGGTTTCTTTAGATACTTTTTCGTTTTGTGTCACTTCAATTTTTGACAAATGAGCATAGAGTGATTTGGTACCATTTTCATGGGTAACAACGATGTGTTGCCCGTATCCATCAGGGGAGATCTCTATAGATGCTACCACGCCTTCACGAACGGGTTTTATGGGTGTTCCTGCTGGTGCTGTCATATCTAGACCTGGGTGCAGGTGTGAATAATTTTGTGATATGCCAAATCTCTGGAGTGGCCATTGATAACTCGTATCACTTGTGGATACCTCTATAACTGTGTAGATTGTGACTTGCTCTGTTTGAGCTTTGCTTATATATCCACTGAGCTCAGGAATGCCTATGGCAGTAAAAAACGTGAGCCCTGTGAGAGGGACGACCACAAAGAGACGAGAGCGCGTGTGCTCAAAAAATGGCCTCAATTTGGCACTGAGGAGGTTGTGTCCCTCTTTGGTAGTTTTGACAAGAAATCCAAATAAGGATTTTTTGAGACCTTTGAGAAATTTGTTATAAAGTACCATATATATTAGTGTGGCAGGTTTACAAAAAACCGCCTCACATGTAGGCGGAGATACATAGTGTATTATAGCAAAAAAAATGTACGCTGTCAAATATTATAGGTTATTTTTAGACTACGAAAATCAATTGCTCGATCTTGTCGTTCCATGCTATTATGGAGAGTATCATGAGGCGAAAACTGACTATTTTAACAATCGCCATACTCCTATTGGTAGGAGGGTTTATCTTTTTTACAAAGGTATTTAATCGTGCTCCAAAACAGGGAGTGCTCAAGGTAAATAGTACACCACAAGCTTCTGTGTACCTAGACAATAAAAATATTGGCAAAACCCCTTTTGAGGACAAGGTTATAGCTGGCGAGTATACAGTACGAGTAGTCCCTGACTCAACTGTAGCAAATCTCGCCTCATGGCAAGGAAAAGTGACAGTTGGACCAAATTTGTTGACCTTTATCAATCGAAATCTCACAGAATCTGAGCTCACAAATGAAGGAGAGGTGCTTTGGCTAGAAAAGATTACGAGCAAACAGTCAGAGGTATCGATCACAACCACCCCAGATGGCGCCACAGTCCAGCTAGACGAACAGCAAAAAGGTATTAGTCCAAAAGTGTTTGACAATGTGACAGCTGGTGATCATGTAGTGGTACTGACCTCACCTGGGTTTGTGACACGGACACTACGAATTAAAACAACAGCTGGCTACAAGCTCAGTGCCGCAGTGCAACTGGCGCTTTCGCCAAATAGCACTGGCACTACACCAAATCCCACGCCAGTTGTGGTGGAAGCGCCTACTAGTATCACCGGCACTCCCGTGCCCACGCTTGTGCAAAAAGAAACTACCACACCCATACCTACACTTAAAGGGTCGCCAACACCCACACCCAAGCTTACGCTTACGCCTACCACAAAAACGACACCTACGCCTACAACTAAAAGCGGTGTAACGCCTACGCCAGTTGCCGATCCAGCGCACCCATTTGTCACGATAAAAAGCACCCCTACCGGGTTTTTGCGTGTCAGACTAGATGCCACCACAAGCTCTACAGAGGTTGGCCGTGTAGATCCTGGGAGTAAGTTCACGATTCTCGAGGAAAAGATTGTCAGTGGGGTGACTTGGTACAAGATTGCTATAGACGTAAATACACAGGGCTGGGTATCAGGCCAGTATGCTCAAAAAACTCCCTGATGCCAATCAAAATTGTACCAATGCTGTGGGAAAATCAATTATTGTGTGAACCCAGTTCCTTCAGAAGATTATCATCCTTCATCAGGATTAGGATGCCGATCACAATTCCAAGCACACTGCTTAGAAGAAGTTTGTCTGGAAATAAATACATATCTACGAGTACCCATACACCTCGCCAAACAAGCACAACTGCAATAACATCGATGAAGATGTGGAAATTGATAAGCCAGAATCGTTTCTGTTTGATTTTCATACTTCTCCGATACCATTGACCACAAAAAATACAGCAACAATCCACAAAAGGACTGTCGTCAGTAGTGGTAAATCAGACGTAAGAATTTTTTCTGGAGATTCTCCCTTTCCTTCATAAATAAGTTGCATATATCGCATGATGCCATAGAGGACAAAAGGGATGGTAATCATAAGCCATTTGCGCTCAGGTATATCTATACTGAGCTCTTCGTAATTTCGGAAAAACAGCCCTTGGGTTGATGGTTTTTGTTGAAACGTATAAAAAACATAGGTGATGAATGTCGAATTTGCAAACATAGCAGTATACGTATCTAAAAGTTTTTCTGAGTAATGGGTGAGACTTGCTCTAATCTCCTCAGGAACTGTGCCTTTTTTTGCCTGGAGTAGCGTCAGCTCAGCACGTCGTTTCCCTATAGCGAGAAAAAGAGCCAGAGATAGGGCGGTGAGTGCAAGCCACACAGAAATATGATACCCAGTGGCTGCCTCACCAGCATACACGCGGATAAAGTAAGCCGAGGTAATGATGAGAATATCAATTACACTTATGTGTTTCAGAAAAAGAGAGTAAAGGTATTCTACAAATAAGAAAAAAACCGCAAGCATAAAAAACGAATAATTGACTTGTGATGCAAACCAGATGCCACCAGTGGCACATACTATCGATATAATCCATGCGATAGGCACCGGTATAACACCGCTTGCAATAGGACGAAATTTTTTGAACGGATGCTTGAGATCTCGCTTTTTGTCTAAAATGTCATTAAATGTATAGTTAGATGATGCAAGGAGACAAAATGTAAAGAATGCAAGAATAGATTGGTTAAAGGCCGTTGGATCAAAAAAAGCGCCATTAAAAAGTACAGTCGTAAAAACTGCCAAGTTTTTCAACCATTGTCTGGGTCTGACGGTTTTGATAATGCCGATAAGAAATGTACCCATACGAGAAATGCTCCCACACTGACAGCCGTAAGTAGCAATGTAAAAATCTTTTGCTTACTTGTCACGGAGAGTGCTACAAGTCCAAGTATAGAAGACAATCCCCAGTAAAACAAGGCGATTTTGCGCTTACTCCATCCTAGGTCTAATAGCCTGTGATGGAGATGACCACGATCGCCCCACACAGGTGAGCGTTTGCTTCCTAGTCTGCGAACTAGAGTATAGAGTGCATCAATCATGGGTACTCCAAGCACCAGGAGTGCTGTGCCTACTTTTGCATAGGAGAGGATACCAAGTATACCCAATAGAAATCCTGCGAGTGTCTTTCCGCCGTACCCTGGCATAATCTTTTGAGGAAAAAAATTCCAAGGAATAAACCCCAAAAAACTGCCCGTAACTATAAAGGCAAGGGTTGTAACAAAAAGTTGTGATGTATCTTGCTGACTAAATCGGAGCGAGAGTATGCCAAGCACAAAAGCACTAATGGCGACAAAACCAGGCATCTGTCCGTCCACCCCTGCTGACCAGCCTACTATATTCATAGTCCATACTATCCAGAGAAATGCCAGGAGGTCTGCCCACACAGAAATAGTGATCCCACCAAATAAATCAAGAGTGATTTTCCAGTTATCTAGTTGTATGACTCCTAAACCAAATGGGTTTGTAATATAGGGAATATTTACACCACTTGCGATTACAAAAAGTGCAGCAATAGCATTGGTGCAAAGTCGGATATACGGGTGTACATCTTTTTTGTCATCCAGTAGCCCTATGAGCATAAGCAGTGTCGTAGCTAAAATAATACCTACACTAAATTGATTGAGCGGTACTAAAAGCATCAGTGGCAACAGTGTTCCTATGTAAATAGCAAGTCCTCCAGCTCTTGGGATAATTCCCACATGTGTAGTTGCTGGGTGAAACCGTTTTTTTGGATCATCTACAAGTCCATATTTTTTAGCAAGCGAGATGACAAATGGTGTTACACCAAAGGTAATCAAAAAGGCAACCAAGAGTGGCATAACAAGAGAAGTCATATAGTAAGCAAGATCACATTAACGACAATCATAAACACCAATACATGTACGAGAAAGGAAGTAATCATCATCAATTGAGAAAAAACGAGATACTCACGAGAGATCCATGCGCTCGTAAGTGTGTTTACCAAATGCCAAAAAATTCCTAAAAAAGGTGTAGCCAATAACCAATAAGAATCTGCTAACCGTTCTTTGCCCCATGGATTAGTATACCAAAGAGGTATATGCATGGGGAGCCGATTCCAAAACCAGAGAACAAAAAATATTGATGCTAAAAAAAGTAAGAGAACTGCAGCATGACAGAGCCGTATCAGCCAGTTAGTATTGAGGCTGCGAATGCTTATAAGTGTGCGATCAAATGCAATTGATGCTACTGTGTATGCTTTCATTGCTGCTTTGTGGGTTCACGTGCAGGGCCGAGCATAGGCAATACTTTGTGGTAAACGATATCATAACCTCCATCCTCTTTGACCAGAAATGCTCGTGCGGGATAGACAGGTAGTGTTTCCCTCATCATCTCTGCTGTCACAACAAAATCTCCTACGTACCAAGGAAACGCAGAGTTATTTGGATTGTAGAGAAATACTTTTTTGGGATCATTTGCATAATACTGTGATTCAAAAAGTGACAAGGATGTTTCAGCATATATGACATCAGCTGGCTGCATGAGGCTATTGATAGCAGAGAGAGTATCACGAAAGTTTGTTTTGGGATGTAATTTTGGGTAGGTGATGTTTACCAACACGCAAAACACTACAAATATAAGCGCAAAAAACCTTTTATAGATTTCGCTTTTGATGCTCGCCAAAAAAAACACAAGGAGAAAAATTTCTGCAATAGTAACTTCGATGACATATCTATTGACAAAAAGTGGCTTGATAAAGGAAATCCCTATGACAATAACAAGGGGGAGAAGCATGCTGGTATAAAAATACCGGACCATAACTTTGTTTTTATATTTCCATGCAGCATAAGTTGTGAGTGTTATGATCGCAAGTGATAAATATCTGGTATATTGCCACCCATACCATGGCGTGCCCTCGTAGCCTACAAACATATTGCCGAGCACGGATTTGATGAGATTAAGATCAACAGGAAAGTACCAAGAGCTTTTGAGTTTGGATGCAGCAAGAGCTATTATAATGAGCCAAGGACTCATCACGAGACCTACAACGAGATCTGCTTTGATCAGTGGATCTGTACATATTTTGTGAAATTTGAGAGGGAAAAGTTTTTTTCGTTCGACAGTAAGGTAATATATCGTTTGTATAAAAGGCACGAGCACAAAATAACTATGATTATAAAACCCGAGCACAGATGAGGCGATAAACCATGTCCATTTTTTATAGACGAATGTGTACATAGATGCTGTGACAAAAAATATAAACCATCCGTACGTACGTACTTCAAACGCATAATAAAGGAGCATGGGATTGAGAAAAAACAGAAGCGGTAGGTACCACTGGAGCCACGATTTTGGAAACAACTTTTCCCCCCAAAAAATCACAATCACAAGTGCCAGTGAAAATCCGAGCAGAGACAAACTTCGTGTAGCAATTTCACTAGTTCCAAAAATTTTAATCCAAAAATGTAGCATGGTGTAGTAGAGAGGCGGTTCAAATGTCAGTTTTGCCCAAAAGGACAAGAGTGGTTTTTGTGCCACAAATATCGAAAATACTTCATCTCGCCACAAACTTTGTGTGAGATAAAAAAGTGGAGAATTTTGTATAAGTGTCTCAAGCATAATCAAAGTTATTATGTATCATTCTTAGTTACAGATTAGTGCGCTTACAAAAACATTTAAAGCTCTTTGATCTTGGTTCTGCAGCATTTTTTTAGATTGCCACGACAAGTCAGATTTGTCACGTCACCATTTTCTTGGCTTACCTGTTCCTCGCAATGACAACTCGATGCTCTATATTCTTAAATCATATCTCTTATCTAGCTTGCTCTAAACGTTCTTCGTCCTAAGTTCAGTGTCTTTTGTTACCCTGTATTATACCTTTTCCGTGACCTTATACTCCAGTCGCTTTCCAAGCATCATCCGGGTATGTGCATCAAGTCCTGGTAAAGCCGAAAGGAAAAATGAGAGAACAGGAAGTGTCACCCACTGCGCATACATAAAAGGCATTTTCCAGAGCGCAAAGTCTTTGGGTCTGGGTGGCTTTACTTTCCAATCTATAAAAAATACGACAAGCAAAAATAAAGCAGAAAGTGTGAGTATCCCTGATGATAAATTTGATAAATTATGCCCTAGTACTGTGCGTCCAAACGCTGGATTGACTAGCGGCGGGATGTTGCTGCCGATTGTGAGAATAAACCAATTTGTCGGCCACAAGAGATGTTGTTCCAGGATATGTATAAGTCGTTTGAGACGGTCTATTCTGGGTATTTCTTTATGAAGTGCAACTCCGCGGATGATATAAGGCATATCAGATACACCCCATGCCCAGCGTTTAGTTTGCTCATACTGATTTTTAAAGGTACGCCACCAGCCATGACTTTCTGCAGCATCAACTGAGATTGGCAAAAATATTCCTCGTGCTTGCACCTTTTCACCCAGTGCAAAATAAACTTTGAAAAACAAATGGTAATCCTCTGGGATAACGTCCACTCCCCAGTAGCCTGCTTTTTTAGCAGTCGCAAGCGGTAGTGAATAAGTAGAAAAGTTGATAAACCGATCTGTTTGAGAGAGAAGTGCGAGATTGTAAATGCTGCCTATTGTACTAAATATTTTGTTGGGAAGCGGGATACGCCAAAAGTTGCTATAGAAAAAAATCGCTCCTTGATAAAAATGATATGTTCGTTCAGTGTCATTTAGGTAAAGGTAAGATAGGTAGGATAAATACTTCGGATGCAGGAGTGCGTCAGCGTCACAAGAAGTAACAGTTGTATATTCTATATCAATGTTCCATCCCTCAAGTCTCTTTTCAACTTCACGTCCTGCCCAGGCCATATTTGAGGATTTGCCAGCAACTTCTCCTGGTACTAGTGGATGAGAGGTGACAATAAATTTACCAAATTTGTGTGCAAATTCTTTTGATAATTCAGTTGCTGTCTGTAATGCTTCATCGTCCTTAGACTCTGTGGCAAAGACTATGATGATTTGTTTGGCAGGCATATCTTGATGTGTCAAGGTTTCAAGTGTTCTTCGTAAAATATGTACAGGCTCTTTATATTCAGGGATAATGATGACATGGTGGAGCATGTGAAAATCTGGGTGCTCTTGGGCTTTGGTAAGCCAATCGACATTTTGATGTGCAGTCATCGTGATATATGAACGAAGCGCATTGTAGGCAAACACAAAAGCCCGGTAGAACCAGTAGACGTCAAAGGTGATGATAAAGTACGCCACAAGTGCAGGGTGCCAAAAAGAGAGCCAAAATGGAAATGTGATCATCCCCCAGGACGTGAGTGGTATAAGAATCTCAACAGCTCGCTCCATCTTGCCAGGATATTTTTGAAACAATGTGCGGATTGGGGAGCTTATTTTCATGATTAATCTAATTATACTGTAAATTTATGGGAGAAGTTGAATTTGTACAGACAAAATTTATTGATCATACATGGCCTAGGGTAGGAAAGAGACGTAGAGAATTTTGGTAAATAGTTTCTTCTAGCGACTTTTCAGGGATGTTTAGGGCAAATGCTAGAGCCTTGGCTATAAGTGGAATATATTTGGGCTCATTACGTGTGCCTCTATGGGGAATTGGCGTCAGATACGGCGCATCTGTCTCTAATAATAATGATGAAGGAGGAATCTGCGGGATGACTGACTGGAGTTGTTTTGAGTATGTAAGGTTTCCGTCAACCCCCATATATAGGTTGCGCTCCATAATAAGTCTCGCTTCCTGAAGCCCTCCGGAAAAACAGTGCACTACGCCGCGTGGCATCGAGGGTAGGCTATCAAGAACTGAAAAAGTATCTTCAAATGCATCTCTAATGTGGATGATCATGGGCAAATCATATTTGAGTGCCATCAGTCCCTGTTCATATAAGAGTTTTTTTTGATTATCTTTTTTACTGGTGGCTGGCTCTCCTTTGTACAGGTGGTAATCGAGGCCACACTCACCGACAGCAACTAAAGGGTTTAGAGCATAGAGTTTAGAGTTTAGACAATCGCAAATTAACTTTTCTAGTTCCCTTATCGGCTGTTCTGCTTGGGCCTCATAGGGGTGAAAGCCAGCTGCTGCATATATGACGCCTGGGTGAGCTTCAGAGAGGCGTATTGCTTTTATGGACGAATCTATATCTGTGCCGGGGACAATACATTTTTTCACTCCTGCTTTTTTGGCATTGCCTATGACCATAGCACGGTCAGTGTCATAGTCTGAGAATTGGATATGGGTGTGGGTGTCTATAAACATGTGAAAGGGTAAAGGGGGAATGGTAAATGGAAAATGGTAAATGGAAAATGGAAAAGGCGATCGAGTCTCGTTCTTCGAGTTTCGAGAGTCGGGAGGGAAATTTTCATAGTGTTATATTGTTAAATTATGAAATTGTTATATTTTATATTGTTCATTTGTTTACAGAGCTTTAAAAACTTTATAATTTTCAACTTTACAAATATTGTTTGTCCTTGCGAGGAGCTTCGCTGGTATTATAAAGGCGACGCGGACACGGAACGTTTGACGTTCCACGTCTGACGTGTCGCGGCAATCTAAAGGTGATCGAAATATGTGGGGTAATAAATAGAGAATTAAAGGGAGAAAGTAGAAGATAGAGAGGTAGATAATGATGCGTGGCCAGTGCAAACAGATATGTATTAAGATTTTGCATATATCATTATTTGATTCGAGGGAAAAGTGGTGGGAATGGTACTATACGTTCGTTTTGAAAATGGTGCAATATATTTTCTGCTGTTTCTGGGAGAAACGGCTGCAGCGCGCAGGCTATGGGTAAGATATATTCATTAATATAAGTTATAAGTGCTTTTTGTAATGCAGTCCCTGATAAGGTCCATGGTTTATCATTATTTATGAGCTGATCAAGCTTGGTGATGTGATTCCAGATGTCGGCTGCGGCTAAGTTTAGTTCATATTGCTGCATATGATTGTGAAACTCTGGGAATGGTAGTCTTTGAAAGTGAGCGGCTTGAATTGTAAACTTTTCAGGAACTGTGGATGCAAGTTTTGCCACCCGTGAGACCACATTGCCAAGGCCATTTGCAAGATCACTGTTGTAGAGCTCTGTAAATCTGCGGTCTGAGTAGTCACCATCTGCAAAGCTTGGGATTTCCTTTAAGAGATAATATCGCACAGGATCTGTACCAAACTTTTGCACAACCGTCACAGGATCAACGACATTACCAAGAGTTTTGCTCATTTTTTGGCCGTCGACAGTCAGATATCCATGGACAAAAAGTTGTTTAGGGAGGGGTAGTCCTGCGGCCATGAGTATAGCAGGCCAATAGATAGCATGAAATCTGATGATGCCCTTCCCAATGATCATGAGGTCTTGTGGCGCAAGTTGAGTATATCTTGCATCATCCGTGCCAAAGCCGATTCCTGTTTGATAAATATTGAGCGCATCAAACCAGACATACATGATCTGTGTATTATCGCCTGGCACTGGAATACCCCAGCCCTTTGCACGCTGGCGACTACGAGATATCGAAAAGTCCTCAAGTCCCTTTTTGACAAACCCAAGTGCTTCGTTTTTGCGAATGGTGGGAAAAATTTCAAGTGCATTTGTGGACAGTACGTCCTCAATATTTTTTTGCAATTTGGAGAGGGCAAAAAAATAGTTTTCCTCAGACACGCTCTCGAGTTTTTTGCCAGGATGTTCAAAGCACTCGCCGTGCTCGTTAAGTTCATCAGGTGTATAAAATGCTTCACATCCGACACAGTAGAGGCCTGTATACGTTTTTTTATAGATATATCCGGTATCTGCACAGAGTTTCCAGAGTTTTTGTGATGATGGGAAATGTTTAGTTCTGTCAGTTCCGCGCTGCCACACATCAAATTGGACATT
>CAZPNL010000009.1:0-2072 GCA_964588145.1 uncultured Gammaproteobacteria bacterium | reverse complement strand
ATAGCACTTGTGAGGTAGTATTTACTGGACATAGATTGATTTTATCTTTTTCGCCAGTAGAGCTCAAGGGAGAGCGCAATGGCGAGCAAAAGTATAATGTAGATGAGGTCAAAAAGCTTGAGAGAGCGTACAAAGAGCAATGTGGTCAACAATGTACTCCACAAAAATGGACGCTTCGTATTGTTTAGTATGAGAGAGAGAATGGAAAAAATGAGCATAAATATACACAAAAAAAACATACCCAGCGCGAACGTATTTTGCGGATCATAGGTATTTGTAATCACCCCTATGCCACTTATGGCTGCAATGGCAAGGACGATCCAGGTAGGATTTATATCATTTTTGTGAAACATCAAGATTAATTGTATACTTTCTAAGGGATCGTCCACAAATTACTTCATAGTAATTTGTGGTTACAGCCCTTTGTGCCGCATTTATATGAACAACTAAAATCAGCATATTAATGGATGCGGCCTAGACAATTGATTGCAGCTTTGAAATGTTTTATATGACACTTGAGGTATTTCTCCCATCAATTATTCTCATCATTGGCTTTATAGTGCTTGCAATTCTCATCAAATCACAAAAAGCTAAATCAAATGATACTGCGCTCATTGAATGGCTCAAGGCCATGCAGACATCCATTGATCGTACCAACAAAACGCTCAATGAAGCCATGCGAGACTCAACAACTAGCACTGCATCGCTCCTGCAATCAAACACCAAGCAGCTCAATGAACGTCTGGATATGGCAGCACGTGTGATAGGCGATCTCAAAAAAAACGTAGGAGAGATGAACGAGGTAGGCAAAGGTATCCGGGATCTGCAGGAGTTCCTCCAGTCTCCCAAGATGCGCGGCAACCTAGGAGAGCAGGTGCTTTCAGATATGATTGGTCAAACATTCCCAAAAAATTCTTTCTACCTTCAGTATGCATTTCGCTCTGGCATGAAAGTGGATGCAGTCATCAAAACCGATGCAGGACTCTTGTGTATTGATTCGAAGTTTCCCATGGGAAACTTTACGGCTATGCATAAAAGCGAGACAGAGACAGAGCGGGCAAAAGCCAAAAAAGATTTTGTCAGTGATGTCAAAAAGCATCTAGGTGACATTTCCAAAAAATATATATTGCCAGAAGAAGAAACCATGGATTTTGCTCTGATGTATATTCCTTCCGAGTCAGTATACTACGAAGTCGTCAACTCGCAGGAACTTATGGATTTTGCCAAAGATAGTCGGGTGTATCCTGTCTCTCCAAATACGCTCTATGCACATTTGCAGGTATTGCTCCTCAGTTTTCAAGGAAAAGAGCTAGAACACAAGTCTCGTGAGGTGCTCCAGCTGTTGCGTGCAGTACAAAAAGATTACGTGCGAGTGGAGGAACAAATGTCCGTGCTTAACAAACACATCACAAACTCCTACAATACCGTCAACGCAGTCAATAGCGGCTTTGCAGCTCTGGGACAAAAACTGAGTAGGACAAGCGAGCTGACAGATGGGAAATAATATGTCACAAGACGAATTAGTCGATATTCTCAGTGAGCAATTAGAAATAGTGGATACTGTCCAAAAGGGAATGGCTCATGAAAAAGGACTTCTCCATGCCACAGTCATTTCTGAGGTTGTAAATAGTAAAGGGGAGTGGCTCCTGGTGCGCCAAGCGTCTGACAAACAGGATGCAGGGCAGTGGGTATCACCGATAGGTGGGCACGTATCAGCAGGTGAGACGCATGATGAAGCGCTCAAAAGGGAAGCAAAAGAAGAAATAGGATATGAGAATGTTTCTTTCAATTTAGTTGGTAAAAAAGTCTATTGCAGGCAGTCTCGTGGGAAAGTTGAAAATCATTTATTCGTTGTATACGTTATACATTCTGATAATGACTTTGACTTAAATGAAGAATCAGTAGAAGCAAAATGGTTTCCAGAAAGCGAGCTAAAAAAATTACTCCAAGAAGCTCCGGAAAAATTTGGTGATGCATATCACTTTGTGGTGAAGGAATTTTTTCGTGAGAAGTTTGAAGACTAACTACTGCATTTCCTGTCCACCCCATTCGACCACAGTAAATCCTTTGCG
>CAZPNL010000008.1:27136-34047 GCA_964588145.1 uncultured Gammaproteobacteria bacterium | reverse complement strand
AAAGGAGGCCAATATGAACCTAAAACCAGGAAAAAATCCACCAGAACAGATCTATGTCTATGTAGAAATTCCCGCCAATAGCCCTATCAAATATGAGCTGGACAAAGAAAGTGGCGCCATCATGGTTGACCGTTTTCTCCACACAGCATTTTCCTATCCCTTCAACTACGGATTTGTTCCAGGAACCATGGCAGATGATGGAGATCCAGTAGATGTACTCGTTTTATCAAGCCAATCAGTGGCCCCAGGAACGGTGATTCCTGCTACACCTGTAGGGATGCTTGAGATGGATGACGAGGAGGGCGGAGATACCAAGATCATTGCAGTACCAACCATGAAAGTAGATCCATTTTTTGGAGCTTGGAAAACCATTGATGATGTCCCAGATGCCATCAAAAACAAAATCAAACACTTTTTTGAACATTACAAAGAGCTTGAGCCAGGCAAATGGGTAAAGGTCAAAAACTGGAAGGGCAAAGCCGATGCACTCAAGGAAGTAGAGAAGGGGTTGAAGAGTAAGTAAGTAATTGGGTTTAGAGTTTAGGGTTTAGAGATTAGAGTTTAGTAAATTGAGTTTCGAGTTTCGAGTTTCGAGTTTCGGGAATCGAGAATCGAATTGAAAATTTGTCATTGCGAAGAAAAAATTAAAATCTGAAGGTTACATTGCAATCAAAGAGCAGCCTTCGACCCCGCTTTAGTTATATAAATTGATGCGGGGTAAACAAGCTCAGGCAATATGTATACCCTGAGCTGAGCTAGACTGGGTCATAGGGTAACCGCAATGAACTGAACAAAGATCGTCATCCTGAACTTGATTCAGGATCCGACGATTTTCAATTAATAATAATTGTGAAGTGTTAGTATGTGTGTTTTGTCATTTGAGCTTTGAAATTTGGATTTACCTAAACTTGTTTTGACATTTTGGCTTTGTCATTTGGATTTACCTAAACTTGTTTTGACATTTTGGCTTTGTCATTTGGATTTTGTATATTGGAACTTGTTTGAAATTGTTATTTGGTGCTTGGTATTGATATTTATTTTAAACTTTTATGGATATAGGAACCATCAAAAACTCTGAAATCGTTGCAGAAATGCAAAAATCATATCTGGATTATGCCATGAGCGTTATCGTGGCTCGTGCACTTCCAGATGTCCGTGATGGTCTCAAGCCCGTTCACCGCCGCATTCTCTTTGCCATGCATCAGATTGGCCTCTCATACCCCGCCAAATACAAAAAAAGTGCCTCAGTCGTAGGCGAAGTGCTCGGTAAATACCATCCTCATGGCGATGCCCCAGTCTATGAAGCCATGGTACGTCTGGCCCAAAACTTTTCCATGCGTTACATGCTGATTGATGGCCAAGGTAACTATGGTTCAGTAGACGGCGACCCTCCAGCTGCTATGCGGTATACCGAGTGCCGTCTGGCTCCAATCTCTGCTGAGATGCTGCAGGATATCGAGAAGGAAACAGTCTCATTTACGCCAAACTTTGATGGTACCCATGACGAGCCAGATTATTTACCCGCTAAATTACCAAACTTGCTTCTGATGGGATCAGAAGGAATCGCGGTTGGTATGGCCACAAAGATCCCTACTCACAATATCACAGAGGTCATAAATGCGATCCTATTCATGATAAATAAGTCCAAAGTGATAGATATCCCATCTGGAGAAAAAGCTAATCACAAAAAACTCAATGTCTCCTTTGATGTCACGATAGAGGACCTCATGGAACACATCACAGGCCCTGACTTTCCAACCGGTGGCCTCATCTATGACGTAGCAGAAATCCGCAATGCCTATGCCACGGGAAGAGGCAAAATCGTCATGCGCGCAAAGACCGACATAGAGGACATTGGCCAAGGCAAATCCGCCATTATCGTCAGCGAACTCCCTTACCAAGTAAATAAAGCAGCGCTGGTAGCCAAAATTGCAGATCTTGTCAAAGACAAAAAGATCGAAGGCATCAGTGACCTCCGAGATGAGTCTGATCGCCGTGGCATCCGTGTGTACATCGAACTCAAGCGTGACGCCAGACCAAAACAAGTTTTGAACAATCTATTTCACCTGACCAATCTTCAAACGACATTTCCCGTCAACATGGTGGCACTAGTCGACGGCACACCACAGACACTTTCCCTAAAAACCATCCTCGAGGAGTACCTCAAGCATCGCCACGAAGTCATTTACAAGAGAAGTGAATTTGAGCTCAAGGAAGCCCGCGCCCGTGAACACATACTCGAAGGCCTCAAAATTGCAGTTGATCATATTGATGAGGTTATCGCCATCATCCGCAAATCCAAAGATGCTGACGAGGCTAAAGAAAAACTCATTGCTCGTTTTGGGCTCTCTATCATCCAGGCTACTGCCATCCTAGACATGCAGCTTCGTAGACTCGCAGCACTCGAGCGTCAAAAAATCGAGGATGAGCTGGCTATGATTCGAGAAACGATCGCCTATCTCCTAGACCTCCTCGAGCACCCAGACAAAATACTTCTCGTGATTAAAGATGAGCTAGGCAAACTCAAAGAAAAATACGGTGATGAGCGCAAAACCCGCGTGTACAAATCAAAAGTAGGTGAGTTTACTGATGAACAACTTATACCCAATGAAGACGTCATCATCACCATGAGTCAAACAGGATATATAAAGCGCATGAGCAAAAATGCGTTTCGTACCCAAGACCGCGGAGGCAAAGGTGTGATTGGGATGACCACTAAAGATGAAGATGCCATAGATCGCGTCATGGGTGTCCAGACACATGACAATCTCTTGTTCTTTACAGACCGTGGCCGTGTCTATCAGATACGTGCCTGGGATGTACCAGAGGGATCCCGCCAGGCCAAGGGACAAGCAGTGATTAACCTCATAAATATTGAAGGTACCGAAAAAGTCACCTCAGTACTCGCTTACAATCCCAAAAAGGACGAACGGAAAGTGCCATATGAATACATCCTCATGGCAACACGAAACGGCACAGTAAAGAAATCAAAGATAGGGGAGTACGAAAATATCCGTCGAAGTGGCCTGGTAGCCATCAAGCTCGAAACAGGAGACGGTCTAGCATGGGCTAAACTTACGACTGGCAAGGACGATATACTCCTCGTATCTCACTATGGTAAATCCATCCGGTTCTCTGAGACAGAGGTACGCCCAACAGCTCGTGACACCATGGGTATGCGTGGCATACTCCTCTCAGACAATGACCATGTCATTAGTATGGATATGATCAGCAAAGACGTACTCCATGCAGATTTCCTGACTGTGATGGAAAAGGGGATAGGTAAAAAGACTCCTGTCGCAGACTTTCCAGTACAGCGCCGTGGAGGTCAGGGTGTAAAAGTGGCTGAAGTTAAAGACAAGACTGGCAAAGTCATCGTCTCAGAGCTTGTCCCAGCAGATTGTGACAGTGTGATCCTGACATCCACCCATGGGCAGATAGTGAAACTCCCTATCGACTCTGTTCCCAAACTTGGCCGAGCCACCAGTGGCGTCATACTCATGAGATTTGCAGACAAAGACGATACCATCGCAGCAGCCACATGTCTGACGAAAACAGCCTAAACTCAAACCCGATAACTCTCTATGTCGTACGGCATGGGGAGTCTTTTGGAAATATTGAGAGTGTCCTCGGTGCAGATTTTGATCTTACCGAAAATGGCAAAGCTCAAGCCCAAGCTCTCAAAGATCAATTCAAAAACGTTTCTTTTGATTTGATTGTCTCATCAGATCTCATACGTGCGCACAGAACCGCACAAATCATCGCAGCTGAACGAAATCTTGCACACATTACCTCTGAGCTTCTCCGCGAAAGGCACTATGGCCAGCACGACGGCACGCCGTTTACACAACTTACCCAAGAACTCCAACAAGCACTTTTTGAGTATCAAGTCCTCACAAGTAAAGACCGCACACACCTTCGTCCCATCCCTGAGATGGAAAACGATGAAGAACTTACAGGCAGGATTCTAACATTTATTCGCGAACTAGCCATAGCTTATGCTGGCAAGACTATTTTACTTGTAGCCCACGGGGACATCATGGCCTCACTTCTAGTGCATCTGGGTTTTGCAGATAGACCACAGCTTAGCTGGGGAGCCATAGAAAATACTGGATATTTTGTGCTAGAGACAGACGGTCTGGAGTTTAAAATCGTCAAAACGCAAGGCATCAACAAGATGAGCATGGAAAAATCGAGACAAATGAAAGCAATGAATGAAAATCAACTACTATCCAAACAAAAGACCTAAATGGTCAAAAACATGTAAAAACATATTTAGGATATCCAACTGCATATATCCCTGTAGCACCACGATATACGAAATAGTTATCAATAGACCTAGAATCAATACGTATACTTTTAGTCTAAACACTTCCTCAAACACATTAACCTTTTTGCTGCCCTCATTGGTCTTGAATAACCGATATGCCTGTATACATTTTCCTGCAAGTATTAAGTCCAAAATTATAAGCAGTACAAGTGGAATTAAAATCAATATTTCATACCGTACAAACCGTATTAGCTCTTTTCGATAATATTCACCATTACAACAATCCTGTATTGGAATATCAAGATTTACAGATAAAATGGACGAAGGTTCTGTCACGTTTAAAAAGAATAAAATATTTCCCTAACTCAATGTAAAAATTTAGTACGCACGCATGAATTTAATGCCGCCTTCGAGGATGTCAAAACCGAGGAATTTTCCTACCAGTGACATGATGGCCCAAGAAGCTGATACGATGACAAGTCCCACAATCGCATTTGTAATTTTATTCCGTGCTGATTCTAAACCAGCCTTATCTCCACCAGATGTAATCCACTGTATGCCACCCAAGATTAAATAGAAAAAGGCCAAAATAGAAGAAATGATCATCAGTACGCCGATAACTGATGATATAAGCATGCCTATGTCAAATATTTTTACTTGTGGTGGTGGCTCTAATTTAAATCCACCCAGATCGAATGCTGCCATATATATGCATATTGAATGAATCTCTGCTGAACTGTCAATATGACAATCGCAACTAATGCAAACTATAAAGTAATATCACTATCTACAAAGATACTATACAAATAGATACAAATCTTGACACCATGCTGACACAAAGCTGTCAGAAATACGATTTGATTTTAATATTTTTAAAGTAAGTTATAATACCTCTACATATGAAACTGGATGGCAAACTCCTCGCAGACAATATCCTCAATTCCCTGATCCCAAAAGTAGAATCTCTCAAATCCCGTGGCATAACCCCTATGCTTACAGTCATTCAGGTGGGGGATAACCCAGCTTCCTTGGCGTATATCCGTCAAAAACAAAAAGCCCTCGAATATATAGGTGCGAACCTATCCCTACTCCATTTTCCCCACACAGCAACACTGACCGAACTAAATCACGCCATAGATCAATCAAATACCAATCCCGAAGTACACGGCCTGATCATCCAAAGGCCTATTCCTCCTGAAATTCTGCAATTAAACAACCTCAAACATGTAACCCTTGCAAAAGATGTAGATGGCTTCGAACCCGGAACAACATTTACTGTCCCAGTAGCCCGTGCTGTCATGAAATTTTTAGAGCAAGTTCACGATATACAAAGCCCAATGGATAATCTTACCAAATGGCTTGCGCACAAAAAGATTGTCATCATAGGGAGGGGAGAAACTGCTGGTAAACCAATTGCAGATCTACTTGCAAGCATACACTGTCCAGCGACAATCATAACCTCACAGACACAAAGCCCAGAAAAGATCACAATAAATGCAGATGTTGTCATCAGTTGTGCTGGAAAAGCAAATATTATCCATGCAAAAAACTGTAAAAAGGAAAGTATCCTCATTTCAGTGGGCATCTGGAGAGACGAGCAGGGGAAACTGCATGGAGATTATGAACCCTCTGAAATTGAAACGGTTGCTTCATATTACACCCCAACTCCTGGAGGTGTGGGACCAGTAAATGTAGCGTGTTTAGTAGAAAATCTCATACAAGCCGCCCAAATCAACACAAAAAAAGACCTATAATACACATAGGGATGCAACTGTATTGAAAATACCAAACTATAAGACTTCAGTAATAACTAAGCTCATTTTGAGGCTAATTAAAAAGTAACAAATACACTATAAGCCTATATTATTAACCTATAAAAATCATTGCTCTCTTGTAGTGTCACGTCCTGACGCGTAAAATAAGAGTCTCCACCAGTGATTGCAGACAAGGGGACACTATATGGGTAGAAGTAAAGTCGCACCATTACAACAACCAACAGATGAATCATGTGGTCCATCAGCTCTTAAGATGGCACTGGAAATTCTTGGAAAACGCAGGTCCATCGAGTCACTTATCGAGCTTTGCAAAACCAACAAAAATGGCACATCAACAAAAAATCTGATTGAAGCGATAAACAAACTTGGTTTTTCTGCACTCCTTATCGAATACGCCACACTTCGTCATGTTCAAAGCGCGCTCAAATGCAAACCCGATCAGATGCGCGCTGCCATGGTGACATATCTGTACGACACGGATAAAAATCAAAAGCATGATATCGATTCAGGCCACTGGGCAGTCGTTTGCTCCTACAGTGCCAGCAAGGGAAGAGTAGTGCTGCTCGATAGTGCATCAGCCAAAAAAAAGTCCTATGCATGGAGTGAGTTTCGAGAGCGATGGAAAGATTTTGATCTCAAGCGCAGGAGAGTCAGTGGGGAAGAGCGTAAATTTAAACTAGTAAAAAAGTGGCAGCCACAACTTTTGCTCGTGATTGCCAGGGAAGATAGTCACTTGCCAAAGTTTAAAATTCCTACGAAACAGTTGTATTCTGCTGTAAATCCAAATTAGAAGCATTGAAAAAGCCAGGTAGCCAGGTAGTGTGGTGGCCAAGTAATCGCATGGCCTTCGATTCCCTCAGGCAATA
>CAZPNL010000008.1:25611-27036 GCA_964588145.1 uncultured Gammaproteobacteria bacterium | reverse complement strand
GCCAGGTAGTGTGGTGGCCAAGTAATCGCATGGCCTTCGATTCCCTCAGGCAATAATTTTACCACCGCGATCTTTCTGAGACATACATTCACTATTAGTGAGTTTTCCCCAAGTTACTTTTTATTTGAAACTGCAAGGCCAGGCCATGCAAACTTACTATTTATTCAATAATACCATTAACCACTTTAACCTGTGACACTTATGATACTTTTGCAACTCTTGAGACCTGACGCTCTACCTCCTCATCCCCGCCTTCACAATCTCCCACACAATATCTTCAAAATTCATCCCTAGCGCTTTGTAGGAGAGAGTCATCCCGTACTCATCGTCGTCTCCAAGTCCAGGATTTACATTGGGTTCCAGAATATACGGCTCGTCTCCCTGACAGCGAATGTCGAGCCTGGTGTACCCACAAAAACCGAGTGCACGAAATGTCTTTTGTCCGATAACAGTTATTTTATCTAACAATTTTTTATCTAGATCTGCCAGTCGTACGGTAGATGCATGATAATCAGCATGCGACTCGTCCCACCGACTCTCATAGGTCAAAAATGCCTCAGTCCCTGTTTTTTGGTAGATGATCTCTGCTGGCGGGAGTACTGTGATACCAGTTTTTTCCAGATCAAACACGGACACCTGAAACTCCCGTCCATCCAAAAAGTCTTCTACGAGCACTGGCTCTTTATACTTCTCAAATCTATCACAAACAACTTTGGACAGCTCATTCTGATCATTACACACGCTGTCATGAGACAGGCCTATGCTACAGTTTTCGTTGGCAAGCTTGACTATGGCCGGATACCGATATTCATGTATTGAAATATCACTAAGTGTCTTGAGAAGTACACCCTGCGGCACTGGGAGGTTAGATGCTCTCAATGCTGCTTTCATCTTTGCCTTATCTGAGAGTTGTAAAAAAGTTCTATGTGAACTCCCTGTAAATGGGATACCCGTATCCTCAAGTATTTTCCAAGCAGCCAGTGATATCTCCAGATCTGGCCCATCCCAATCTATGAGATTAAAAATACAATCAGTATCTGAAAGACGAGAGATAGTGGGGTAAGAATGTTCGTCTATTGGAAATAATTTTACAGTTGCTCTCCGAGCGCGAAGCGCTACGGCAATCTCTTCTGCGGTATCTAGCGTGTCCTGGTCAGAGGCAAAAAACTGCGACTGTTTGGCCCGAGCTGTAGGAAGTGTGTACACAATAGTGATATGCATGTATCCATACAAAATATACCAACGAGCGTAGACTCGTAAAGGAGGAAGATGAGAAAGTTATTATTAAGAGTTTAGAGTTTAGGGCTTAGGGTTTAGGTTTAGGTTTAGGTTTAGGTTTAGGGTTAGGGTTTAGGTTTAGGGTTTAGGGTTTAGGGCTTAGGGCTTAGGGCTTAGGGCTTAGTAGGAAGCTTATTTGTTTTTGCA
>CAZPNL010000008.1:11642-25511 GCA_964588145.1 uncultured Gammaproteobacteria bacterium | reverse complement strand
TTAGGGCTTAGGGCTTAGGGCTTAGGGCTTAGTAGGAAGCTTATTTGTTTTTGCATCTGAGATTTATTTTGGATTTTTGGATTTTGAGATTTGTTTGTGATTTTGGATTTGTGAGTTGGGATTTCCTCCATCATTTCCTATGAAACTTCTCATGGATCTCTTTGAGCTGAGGATTGGTAATGTGTGTATATATTTGTGTTGTCGATACATTTTTGTGCCCTAACATTTCTTGGATCGCACGCAGATCAGCGCCACCATGCAAAAGATCTGTTGCAAAACTATGTCGCAGGCCGTGCGGCGTAATTTTCACGGGAAGTCGAGCTTTGTGCACATACTTTTCAACCAACCTTTGTACACTTCTGGCAGTTAACCGCAAAGACTCATCGATAATCTCAGGATTGGGAGTCTTGCCACTATACCGGACAAAAAGTGCAATACTTGCATCTCGCCTATCTGACAAATATCGCTGTAACCATTCTATGGCTCCGTCAGATAAAAATACTACCCGCGCACGACGGCCTTTACCTATGACTCCAAACTCTTTGCGTTCAAAATTCACCGTATCACGATTGAGTCGCACAAGCTCCGATACACGCAGCCCCGTAGAAAAAAGTGTTTCCATGATAGCCTTATCACGAAGACCCTCGGGAGTACTGATATCTGGCATATTGAGCAATCGGTCCACCTGATCTCGCTCGAGAAACTTGATACTCCGGCTCTCTGCCTTGGGCAGATCTATCTTATCTGGGCTTATCACGGGCACATCTCTTTTGATACTGTATTTGAGAAACGACCGAAGCGCTATCAGATGATAATTTTGCGTGATGCGTTTGAGACTAATGTCGTCCTTATCCACATACCTGCTAAGGAATAAGCGATACTGACGGACCATCTCACCTGTGATATCAGTAGGGGCAGGGGGGTGCCCTAAATAATCAGCACTAAATACCACAAAGCGACGCAGATAATGTGCATAATTGCGAATCGTGAGCTTACTAACATTGCGCTCAATTTCTAAATATTCCAAAAATTCTTTAATCAGTTTTTCTAAATCATTCATAAAAGAGAGGATTAGAAGTTTAGTTATTTAGAAGCTTAGACATAAAAAGGCAATCAAATTGCATGAGACAGCACTTTTTTAAACTTCATAAAAGTACTAACTAAGCTACTAAGCTACTAAACCCTTCTAAACTACTAAGCTACTAAACCTCTAACCCTCTAAAATGTGCGACGTCTTATCCAGAATGACATAGGGAAAGTGTGAGTGTCAAGTGTCCCGCCTTCGCTAAAGCTACTGCGGGCAAGCATGTGTCAGGAACTATCTTATTACAAACCGAAGTTTTTTTGAGTATACTGTCTTTATGAAGCTTGGAATTCGTCTCATGCCTGGCCCTGATGCCATACCCATCATTGAACAACTCATGCCATCGGTAGTTGAAGTTCGCTATGATCCTGCTGACAGCACCACAAATACACCACTTTTTGAATACCTCAAATATTCCTATGCTGGTGATGTGGGCGTATCTCTGCGTGGCACACTAAACACTGGTGAACTCCCTAATTTTGTTTATCCAGATAGCTCGCTAAATCTCGCTTCTATCCAATACATTACGGCAGGATTAAATCTCGCCAGCAGTTACGGCTTTAAATACCTAAATATGTATCCAGGTACGCGTACACGTGTACAGAGAGACCTGGATACAAAAACGCTCCTAGTCACATCAGGACCTGCGGATTTGACAGACTCCGCAAATACCTTTTTAGAAACTGCCCCTAGGCTTACGATACTGGCTGCAGATAAAAATATCACCCTAACTTTTGAAACCTTGCCGCCACAAGCCATCCATGACCATGCCACTGTTGAACCGAGTATTTCTGAGGTTCATGGATACAATCTGCCTGTAGAAGTTCTTGAGCGTGCTGCTACAAACTTCAATGTCAAAATTGCCAACAATCTCACCCATACCGCTGCAAATTTACCGCACGGCACGCGTGACGAGCTTTGGGAGTACCTTTTTGGCAAAACCTCTATGATGGCTCCTTGGACGCGGATTTTGTATATCGGCTCACAACATTTGCCAGAAATTCCAAATGACCCTCAAAATGAACATATATTTATGCCAACGAAATCACAATTTGGACAACTATTACGAACATTTAGTGGTCGCAGTGACATCTGGATCTTTCCAGAAACTCAAATACATCAAGTCGCTGCATATCAAAATGCGTCATCACTGCTGATGACGCTTGGTTTATTTCATCTATAACTTCTTAGACCTTTCCATGGTACTTTGACCGTGGCTACGAGCCTCTAGGATGCCCCAGGATGGCTTAAATATACTCTCAACGCCCAGTTGTCCATTTCATTTTCCTGTGAAAAAACTATTTATCGCGCCATGACTGGCTATTTTATAAAAATTACAAAATTCAAATGACAAAGCTCAAACCTGACTGCCGGCTGGCAGGTGTCAATATATGTGGTAGACAAGTCCAAATTATAATTGAGGCTAAAAATTCTAAAATTGAGGCTAAAACGCGTGAGTAAATGACAAAAAATATATAAAAATATGAAATTCAAAGACGTATCCATAGAGGGAATATAAGAATGAGACAAAAAAGTGATTGGAGATACATGGTGGTAAAACACATATAGAAGGAAATTTGAGGTAGCCGGCAAGGCGAAAAACCCGAGGCTACCCTGATTTTTCAGCTTAACGACGTCGCAAAAGTATTATTGTGCGACGTAATATGAGAAAATTCCCTGACGGGTCAAAATGTGTTCAATTCTTGTACGGACAACAAATGTACATGTGCATTTCCCGAAGAACACAATACTAGGTACTTTATGGAACCCTTGCCCAAATCTCCCTATCTGCGAGAGACTCTCATTAAATCTCAGTTGACAACAAATATTCATTGAATCTACAAGTATTGCTGACGGGTCAGCAAATATCCTTTCGGGTTATTTATGATAATGCAATATGGAGCATACTAGTGCTCTATCTCGTGATATCTGAGGCTAAAATAGCGATAGGTGCCCTAGTGTGCCAGCTATCTCTGACAACATAGGTAATTTAGAGCTTCATATCAACCCAAAAGGCTATTTTTGAGCTCAAATAACTCCATATATCCACATAGTTAGTGCTGCGCAGAGCAATAAAGTAACGTATTTTGGAGCATCTGATCAATCTAAAAGCGAGATATTGAGGCTAATACTTTAATATTTGCTCTATATATTATATAGCGGAGCACAAGTGTTTAAATTTGGAGCATATCTACAATCCAAATGCCATATTTTGAGGCTACCTACAGTCGATATCACCTATGCACATAATTAAATTATGAGCTTGTGAAATATTATTTACTACACCGTGAAATAAATTATATAGGCTTATAGTTTTATTATAGGATACTGGTACTAACTATATCAAACTATATCACCTACTTCCCTCTCCTCTGGTGTGTACCTGTATTTTTTTTAGAATTACTATATCTTTATTTGAAACTAATTTAGCGTAAACCGCGCCAATGTGTTCCAAACAGAAATATAAAAAATACAATTGTGAGCACTATCGTAAATTCGAGGATGGTCTTTTTATATAGCTTATCTATCAAAAACTGTTGTGCCATACCAACAGCACTATACATATATGTCGTGAGAAAAAGTGCCACAAGTGTTGTACTGACGGGCCAAATCATAAAAACCCATGATAATTGCATCAATAATAAACTAAGAATGAATGAAAGTACCCCCACTCTCCTACTGACGTCATTGGTAAGTTCTACTGACCATAATGCTTGATATGACAATCCATATGTCAACATTCCTACTGCTAGTATATGAAATGCCATAGGTAACCGAAACGCCAAAATAGATTGGAGGAGTAGAAAAAATGATACAAGTGTCAATAAGAAACCTACTGTATGTGCCGCTCGAAGAAGCGCTATAGTGCGAACAGATGCAACATTATATATATTCTCTGTCAGGAGAAGTGCATAAAAGCCGATACTATAAAAAAGTACTACAGGCACCCTCGTCAGCCAGCGTGTAGGAAGTAAAAAATAAAACAAAAGCACACCTGCAGTAAACAGCGTAGGAAGTGCCAAAAGAGTAAACCACTCTATCCCCTTCAAATCATCTCGAAGCACCAAAGCTGACAAAAAATATATAATGATCGAAATTCCAATTACCATAGGATAGCGAAATTCAACGGAGACTAATTGAGAAAGCAGGAGGAGCACAGTAGCCAGCGCAGTCACGAAAACAAACTCTTGACGCTTCGTGAGATTTATTTTTCGCTTCAACCGACGCATCGCACGTAAAATAGGCGCAAAAAAAGAAATTAGTGTATTCATACAGCATTTGTATAGATATGGTGCACGTCGTCTTGATCTTCAAGTGCTTCAACAAGTTCTGATAATTTTTGACCCACTTCCTCTGTAAGTGGTACAGGTATTTTGGATAAATATACTATCTCTACTGTGTCGACAGTTACGTTAGTATGCTGCCCCAAAACATTTTTTACAGACTCCAAATTTCCAACTTCTGTGATCAAATAAGTACGATCATCTTCAGTCAATATATCGAGAGCCCCGCTCTCCAAAGCCACTGCCAGTATATCATCAGCAGAGAGTGTCGAATGGATTAGTATTTGCCCCCGTCGATCAAATTGGTACGCTACAGCGCCTTGTGTTGCCAAAGTGCCCCCATTGCGATCCAGGAGATTTTTTATAAAAGACACAGTACGTTGTTTATTGTCTGTTACTGCCTCTATGAGGATTCCAGCGCCTCCTGGCCCATATGCCTCATAAAGCATGGTAGAGAGTCCACCAGCAGCATTGCCCTTGCCTTTTTCTATAGCTCGCTCAATATTTTCCTTGGGGACGTTGACTGCTCTGGCTTTTTCTATCGCCAGGCGTAAACGAAAGTTAGATGTGGGGTCAGTAACACCACCACCTTCCTGAACAGCCACAGTGATAGCATGTGCAGACTTCGTAAAATTTTTTCCGCGCACAACATCCGTCACGGCTTTCTGATGCTTCACCTTCGACCATTTAGAGTGTCCGGACATATAAGTAAAATGAGTATAAATGACAAAATCCAAATAACAAATGACAAAACACGCGAATAATTATTAAATATAAAATCCAAATAACAAATGACAAAACTAGTGATTATTATCTAAATACCAAAAACGCATTCATAAGCAAATGCTCGAGCGAATCTTGTATATCATCTTGTGCTCATCTTGCGATAAAATCTCGCGCTCATAGTCCCCCATATTTTATCTATTATATTGACTTTTCTCAAGAAACCAGTACACTTTGATCCTATGATTGATCCAAAAATTGTGCGCCAAGCTATAGATGTTGCCCTTTCTGGAGACTGGACAAAAGCCGTAGAACTCAATACCGAAATCATCGCAGAAAATGCTGATAATGTCGATGCTTACAACCGTCTAGGGTTTGCACACCTTAAGCTTCGAGAGTTTGCCAAAGCCAAAACAGCATTTCAAAAAGCACTAGAGCTAGACCCATACAACCAAATTGCTACAAAGCACCTTGCCATTATTGGTATTACTAAAAACAATCCTGCTGAAAAAGTAGAGATTGGTCCACTTTCCCCACTCATGTTTCTGGAGGACCCCGGTAAAACCAAGCTTGTCGTCTGCGTCAACCCAGCGCCATCAAATGTACTGGTGAGTCTCACAAGTGGACAAGAAGCATTTCTCAAATGCAAAAAACACAGTGTAGAGGTTCGCGACAGTAATGATAGATATGTTGGAGCTCTGCCTGATGATGTTGCATTCAAGCTTATCAAATACATCGAGGGTGGAAATACCTACCAGGTTGCCATCAAAAGTGTTGCGAAAAACTCTGTCAGTGTCATCATCCGAGAGCTTTCTAGAGGAGCTGCATTTGCCAGTCAACCATCATTTCTGCATGCACTTCCAACAGCAACGGCTACCTTTGAACCTATTCTGCCAAATGAAAAAACTGAAACCGATGTTGATGAGGAGCCTGATGAAGAAGACGATAAAGAAAAAACCAAAGATGACGAAGAATAATCTCTCGTCCCAAAACATTGACATCTCATCAGTTCACTTTTTTTGCAACGATCCGATTATTTTTTCCGCATATGAAGTTCCTAAATACATGACAAGATCTGCAGGCACATCCACAACTTGACCTTCCACCAGAGCGCAACCAAATATTTGTTTACCCAGCTTTGCCGTAGGGCCTTCTAAATATTCCTTTTTGCCTACGATTTCGCAACTTTGCCGCACAGTACTATCATTTCCTACTGAAATTACATTGACACCAGCATTATTTAACATACGTGCAGCACGGCCCCCAAGGAGAGGTGCACCAGTCGTATTGCGGACTGCCACACGCATACCTTCTTTACGAATCGCCTCATGAAACATCCAACTACCTAGCGTATAGTCGACAAGCCCCGTGTCAACTATTTTTTCCATTCGCTCATCTGGTGAAAGTGTCTTCTGACTGATCGCACGCTTGGTTAAATCAAGCGTAACATCTCGTTCACCATTCCCAATATCCATTTGTAGCAGTGATAAAAAATCAGAAAGAGGCAAGCTAGTTTCTAACTTTTTTGTAAAATACATCTGTAATCCTGTCCAGTACCCCAATTCACCCGGAAGCGTTCTCTCCCCTATTGCACCAATATAGCCAGATATGGGGGCACCCAAAGTCTCAGCCAGGCTTCTGGTAAAGATTTCGGGATTATGTTCATCATGCGCAAGTTTCCAAAGTGAATCTATCTCATAAGCTCCATATCCCCCTACAGAGCTAATCACTACATCTTTAGGAAAAAGTACCACGCGGCCTTCACCACTTGGTTTGCGTGGATATACTATTTTTATCGGATCTCCGTAGATTACTATGCCCTCAGTGTCCGGAAGAGATTTATGAGACGCAAAATAGAGCCAAAGAATTCCCAAAACGACACCTATAAAAATAAATATAAGTATATAACTTGCTAATTTTGGTACTGTCCTACGTGTGGTATGACGCATGCAAAAGAGTTATTACAATAATTATATTAGTATAAATGAAGTTGTGAAATGCTACAAATGAGAATGTGAAATAAGAGAGGAGAGTTTAGAGTTTAGAGGTTAGTAGATCGAGTTTCGAAACACATGAGTGGATGAGATTTATACCCTGAGCGAACCTCAACTTGTCGGGGGAAGTCGAAGGGCAAAACGGAGTTTAGAGATTAGAAGTTAGAGCTTAGGAAAAAACGTCATGCTGAATTTATTTCAGCATCAATAAATTTTATTAATAAACTAAGAATTAACTATTAAAATCGTCAGATCCTAAATCCCGCCTGACGGCGTGGCAGGCAAGTTCAGGTTGACGATTTTTTCAGTAATATTTTTGTAATTTTTTTGTCATTTGAGCTTTGACATTTGAACTTTATTTTTTCCTGTTTTGTCATTTGGATTTTGACATTTGTCATTAAATGACCCAACGTCCCTAATATCCCCACTGTTTTTCCAGTTTCACAAAAGTACCTTCTACAATTGACGCACGTATTTCTGTAGTTAATGCATGAATAAATGCAATATTGTGGATACTAACAAGCCTGTACGCCAATAGTTCTTTCACTCTAAGCAAATGATGAATATACGCCCGAGTAAAATGCGTACAAGCATAACACACACAACCCACATCTAGTGGTTTCGTGTCAAAAGCAAGTTCAGATTTATTCAAATCCATCGTATAGGACTCGATCTCATCCACATGCTTTTTCTGTCGTTCGTGGGTAAATGCATATCCTGCTCTTGCAAGTCTCGTGGGCTGGACACAATCAAATGTATCAATCCCTCGTCTGACGAGTGCAAAAATATCATCTATTTCTCCAACTCCAAGCAAATGCCTTGGCTTATCTTTAGGCAGCATTGGCACGACCCAATCTGCCACAATACGCATTTCACTTTTAGTCTCACCCACAGACACCCCACCAATACCAAATCCATCAAACGGCAAACTCCGGATAAACTCTGCAGACTCTTTCCGTAAATCCTCATAAATACTGCCCTGGATAATTCCATAGATTGCTTGCGGATGTAGGTTTTCTTTTTTACGTGTGCGTTGTAAAGCTTCGTGTGCAAGCAGACTACGTTCAGCCCACCTATGAGTTCGGTCTAAAGACAAACGTGCATATACACCATCTGTGGGATATGGGGTACATTCATCAAACACAAGCACAATATCAGCCCCCAGATCTGCTTGAATTTCTAGGGATATCTCCGGCGTAAATCTATGTGTCGTCCCGTCCCAGTGGGATTGAAATGTGACACCTTCATCATCTATGCGCACCAGCTGTACGATCACTCCTGCCTCTGTACTTTTTCCTTTGGCTTCCACATCTCCTATGAGACGAGCCAGACGCTTGGCACCAAGTGAAAAGACCTGAAACCCACCTGAATCAGTAATAAGTGGCCCTTTCCATCCAGTAAACCCATGCAGTCCGCCAAAAGATTTGACTACAGCAGTCCCTGGTCGTAGATAGAGGTGATACGTATTATTAAACCATATTTGTGTCCCAATGCCAGCTAAATCTTCAGGTGTCAAGGATTTAACACTTCCCTGCGTACCAACTGGCACAAATGCCGGAGTCTGAATGTCTCCATGAGGTGTATGAATTATTCCCGCACGCGCCCGGGTATGAGGGTCGCTGGCTACTTTTGTATATGAAAATGCTTGAGGCATATAAAAGTTATAAAGTTAAATGTAAAAAGTTTATAAAATAGCTCAAAAGCCAAGCAGGTTGGTAGCAAAGTAGCCATGTAAATAAATTATCGTAATACAAAATACTTCCCTAGGCTTTATTGACTCTCTTGATTCATTTGACACTTTTGATACTTTTGCTTCTTGATACCTGACACTTAACATGTGATACCTGCTTGCCCTTCGACTACCCCAGTCTGACTGGGTTCTCTCAGGGAATAATCAACCCCCGAAATACTTGTTTCTAAACTTCTAAATAACTAAGCTACTAAGCATCTCTATCTAGATTGCCGGTCATCCACATGAAAAACATTGCTTTTCCTCGCAAGTGACAACGCGATAGTGTCTATTCTTAAATCTTTTATCTTAAATCTTAAATCGTATCTCGTTTTTCCATTTTCCATTTTCCTTATCTATCATATAGCACTCATCTCATACGCTCGCATGGACCGCGTAACTTTTTGCATATCATCAGGGATGGGCGCTTCAAGCTTCATAGTTTTCCCAGTAGTAGGATGTGCAAACTCAATTTTCCATGCATGCAATAGAATACGTGGAACCAAATACCTGTCATCACGACTTGTCTTACGCCCTGCATACAGTTCGTCACCTACCAGTGGATGACCCAGATACTGAAAATGAACACGGATTTGATGTGTACGACCTGTTTTGGGAAACACTTCAACAAGAGATATATTTTGATCCCCCTTTGCCTTGCGTGCTGTACTGAGGATGCCAGTCTTAAGCACCTGATACTCACTTGTCGCCTCTCTCCCCTCTGGAAGTACCCCAAAGTGCGTCCTGTTCCACGGCAGACGCCCAACTGGTGCATCTATCAGGCCATGTCCATTTTCAGGAATTCCATGCACAACTGCCAGATATGTCTTATGTATTTCACGACTTTTAAACTGTCCCTGGAGCACCACAAATGCCTCTGGGGTTTTGGCGAGCAAGAGTATGCCAGAAGTTTCCTTATCCAGCCTATGGACGACCCCCGCACGCGCATCAAAACTATCTGGATCTGTAAATCCCGTGGTAGCAAATCCAAACCGCTCTGCAGCCCAATCTTGGATGATGGGACCCTTGGCAGACTCAGCGCGATTGACGACTAGTCCCGGAGGCTTATCTATGACAAGTAGCGCCGCATCTTCGTACAAAATAGGTATATCCATCAGCTTATTATACAGGGATACGTCGTGAGTTGCGAATCTCTGCAAGGCGTCGCCTTACAGTAGCTATATATATCAAAATGAATCATTACAAAGTAAAACTATTTTAGAATAACGATAACTCCAAAAAAAGAAAATACTCAATGCAGCAAAAGCATGAAGCGTAAACTTATTTCGCCTGTTCACAGCTCATACAAAACTCTGCATATGGCAACAATTTCAGTCGATCCGTATCTATCATTGCTCCACACTTTTTACAAAATCCGTAACTGCCATCTGATATACGAAATAGAGCATCATCTATTTGTGTCAGTTGTATGGTGAGTTCGTCTACCATGGCAGCAAACCTATCATGACTAGATTCTTCATTTGCTTCAGCATCTATTGCAGCATTGTCAGAAAGTCTACTTGTATCTGCAAATGGATCTTGCTTTGACAGCTCATCTATACGAGCCACAAGCTTTGTCTTTTCCTCTTCTAAATTTTTACGTACTGTATCTAAAACTTCTGGTGGATATGCATTCATGATGTTTTCCCTTTCTTTGAAATACTTGCAAATTTAAATTTGATTTTTGATATAACTTTTGCTCGCACAAGCACTACCCCAATCGTTTCTGCGATGACCCCAAGCCACAACCACTGGCTTGGCGTCAAACTATACCAATATACATGACTATCCACTATCAGTTCAAGACAAAACATCACAATACCGTAATAGATTAAAAATAATAGCCCAACTGAACCATAATCCCACATTCTCCGTACACCTCGGTAAGCACGCAGCTGCACAAAAATCGTAAAGAGGACTAATGCGAGGAGCTCATACACTTGTACTGGATGCCTCGCGCCAGCATGCCCGATATAGGATACCGCCCAAGGGAGTGAAGATTTAATTCCTACGCTGGACCCGTCCAAAAGCGCACCAATCAGCCCCAAAAACATCGCCACAGGAAAACTCCGTGCAAGTGCGTCAATAAAATAACTCGATTTTACCTTCAAGCGCTTGCATAGATACAAACCCACTAATAATGCACCCACTAAACCCGCCGTAAGGTCTAATCCAGGCTGCACCCATAGTGTCACGATCTTAAGCAGCGTCTTTTGAAAAAGATCCCAATGCGTTAGTACAAACCAAAGCCTAGCAAACACAAGAGCTGCCAAAGATATTGCAAATGTCAGATCAAATATTTTCTCTTCATCTATCCCGTCGTCTCGAAGACGCTTCCAAAAATAAAAAGAAAACACAATCCAGGCGAAAATAAAAAAGATACTGAAGCTAAATATGTGAAGTGGTCCAAATGAAAAAAGTACAGGAAACATATAGGTATAATATCACGAATCCCATATAAGAAGCACTAAACTTTAGGACCAAGAAAAGGAAAAATCGTCACAAGGGATATACCGTTTTTTTTCATACGTTGCGAGCCGTATACGATGATGATCGCACCCAAAATAAAAATCACTTTTCCAACTCCCAAACTATCTGCCAATATCCCCCCTAATACGACTGGCAATATCCCCAGTCCACCTACCGCTGCTGCCATGATGCCGTACACACGACTTCGCATATCACCACTGGCTTTTTCCTGAAGATTTGTATTTGCCGGAACATCAAGAAAGCTGTTTGCCACCCCCAGCATAAAAAACAATCCAAATATCACCGGAAACATTACGCCTCGGTCTACTATAGTGTAAAGAAAAGTTACATTTACAGCGGCCACTGCAGCTGATACAACGATTAATATAATACCGCTAAGCAAAATACCACGTTGGATAAGCGTTTCCCTGGGTATCTTTGACCCAACAGTACCCACCCACAAAGCACCTACAATTATGCCAATCACAACTGGACCAGTTACGAGTATCGAGGCATCACGCACATCTATCTCAAGTATTTTATCTGCAAACCCAGGCCCCAGGGCTCCCAAAATGGCCATAATCACCTGAGTACCAGTCAACAGGAGCAAAGATTCTGCCAACTGCTTTGACTTTTGCACATATTGAACACCCGCAAGCATATTTGCAAGTACTCGCCGCACAATATACCATGGTGACAATCTGCCGAGTCTCTTCCAGACATCACTATTTTCAAATGCCACTGGCATCCGATACACAGATAGAGATGCTAAACCAAATAGAAGTGCTAAAAACACAAACACGCCTCGTGCACCAAATAGTCTCAAAAATGGCCCAGCTAGGATTGAACCAATGGCTAAACTACTAAAGTAGGTAAACGAAAACAAGCTATTTGCAGACACCCGTAGCTTTTGTGGAACCAGAAGCGGGATGAATGGAGCCTCTGCAGGCACATAAAACTGGTTAACGAGAGCAAAAAAGAAGGTAAACACGTATACAGATTTCACATCATTTGAAAGAAATATAAAGGGAATGAGTATTAAACCACGCACCAAATCCGCCAAAAATAGCACAAGCTTGCGATCAAGTTTATCTACTATACTGCCTGCCGCCACCCCAAAAAAGAGTGATGGCACCCCATACACGATAAAAAGCACTGATACGGCAGTATTGCTACCCGTTGCTTGATAAACTCGAAGGCCGATGACAAACAGAAGTGCATTGGCCGCAAGTTGTGAAAACAGCTGTCCAAACCAAAGCCTACGAAATCCATCTATGGCTATGACTTGGCTAAATTGATTTGCACTCGGTTTGTCACCACCTATCATATTAGTGTAGAATATACCTATCTGAGGCAGATTGTCCACAGATATTCGAGATGAATCTCTCCATCTACGAATCTTAATATATCGGGATTTCCTCCCGCCATGGCGGGATCGAAATGACAATATACCGCAAATTATTTAATAAAACAACGATACCAATAAATTAATATTCGTATGACGTCAACAGCCCATGCCCTCGTGGCAGCAGCCATTGCTACCAGATTTCCAGATCCCGTAGTCGCATCCACCCTCGCATTTGGCAGCCACTTCATCATGGACTGTATCCCCCACTGGGATGTCGGCACCCACTGGCGCAATAGATCCAAATTTGCCACAGGAACCTACGCTGTGGGCGAAACAGTCTTTGGCATAGCACTCGCCCTCTACATTTTTCACAACGCCGCCCCACTTCCGACACTCATCTCTGCCATCTTTTTCTCAGAGCTCCCAGACTGGCTTGAGACCCCCTGGTATATATTTTTTGCCCGTCAAAACAACAATACCCCCCGTCCCAACGCAGGCTTTTGGGAAAAGTTCACCTATGGCATCTACAAGCTCGAAAACCAATTTCACACCAAGGCCCTTTTTCCTCTGGGCGTCATCACCCAGGTCCTCACAGTCATTTTCTTCATGAAAATACTCCTAGGGTAAAAAATCTTAATCATTGTCATTGCGAGGAACTAAATTGCCCAGCGAAGGTGACGAGGCAATCTAAAAAACTTCGAAGATTGGCTTATTTATCATTTGGAAGACATTGTCATTGCGAGGAGCATATTAGATTATTATAGGCGACGAAGCAATCTAAAACCGTAATATATTTGCTCGTATCACATTGTCATTGCGAGGAACTTTGGGATAAGCAAGTGTAACGAAGCAATCTAAAAAAATTAAAATAATGCCTCATACAAATCTTTAGAAGATGGATTAAATTTTAAGATTAAATTTAATTTTTTCTTTCTTGAACCTGCTTTCAATTGTTTTTCACGAAGTAACGCCTCATTAATATCTGAATATTGCTCATAATACACAAGATCAACGATATTATATCGAACAGTAAAACCTACAATCATTTTATTTTTATGCTCATACACACGTCTCAATAAATTATTGGTAACTCCAATATACAAAACAGTACGCGTATAATTTGTCATAATATACACAAAATATCCGTCAAAATTTTGCACCATAAAATACGTTTAGATTGCCACGCCCCGACGAGTCGTGGCTCGCAATGACACTTTGCAGCGTATTATACACCGCAA
>CAZPNL010000008.1:6956-11542 GCA_964588145.1 uncultured Gammaproteobacteria bacterium | reverse complement strand
CGTAAATTTTTCACTCTCCCCAAGATCTTTCCATCCTCTATATAAAAAGTCCCGTCACGCGTCATGCCTGTCAAAGTTAACTGTTTATGCTGCACCACTCTCGTGTACCAAAAACGAGTCACGAGTAGTCCCTTTTTCACATTTTTCACAAGTTCCTCAAGCGTCTTATTACCAGGAGACACGACTATGTGGGTGGGCACAGGACCAAATGTATTTGGTGACAATTGTGCGTGTCCGGTATTTGGCTGTTTATACTTGTGGGCGTGATACGAGTCATACACCACACCCGATGGCTTGCCACCTTCAACCAAATTAACTTTTTGTTTGGGTGTTCCCTCAAAATCAAATCCGAGTGGATATCCTCCTTCATGGAGTGGATCGTCCTGTATATGCAGAGACTCATGGAACAGTTGTTTACCGAGATTGTTTTGATAAAAACTCACATCCTCATGGTATATCCGAGCATTTGGCCCCAGCCAGCCAAAAAAGTCCAGGAGCTCTGCCACAGCCGGTGGCTCCAGGATCACCTCATACTCACCAGCTGGTACCTCGACAAACTCTCCATGTGTGGCTTTGTATACTGCCACATCAGCAACATTTTTATAGTCTATTTCCTCTCCACTCTTTGCGCTATGACTGCCAAATCCACTCCCCTTATCACCTGTTAATATGGTCGTTAGTGAAGAACTCTTGCCACTATGTGTCGCCCAGACACCATGACTATTTGCCACTGCAGTCACACCCTCTTGTTCCGAAAATGCACCACTGGCATGTAGTCCATATTTTTCTCCAGCTTCTATAATATGATCAATAGCCCTTGCTCGTCCAAGTGCACCTATGTGTTTGACGTGTTCATATTTTTCATGTACTTTTTCATACTCTGCAGGCTCTGGAAGTGCATGAAAATTTGGGTCATCTGGCTGCAGTTTGGCTACATCCACAGCAGTCTTCACTGCCTCTGAGACTGAAGACTCGTCAAGCTGATTGGTACGTGATACTCCTTGCTTTTTTCCAAGAATTACTCGCACATGCACAAGACTATCCTTAAGTACGATTGACTGATGGATCATGGAGTTTGCAAAGCGAGTCAGCTCCTCTGAACCATCCCACAGCACGACCTCAGCCTCTGTCGCCCCAAGCTTTTTGGCTTGCGCAAGCGCCATATCTGCAATTTTTTTCAATCTTTTTTCAACAGTTTTATTCATATACTTTGTTTAATAATTAATAAATTTTTATAAACAATTTAATATATTGTCATTCTGGCTTGTCCAGAATCCAGTTCTGCTCGTCATCCTGAACTTGATTCAGGATCCACTTTTTAAAACCATGCTGATGCTGAAATAAATTCAGCATGACATAGTTTAGAATTCATCATCCTGTACACGATATTCTCAATATTCGATGAAACATGTCATTCTGGCTTGTCCAGAATCAAATTTTTTTCATCATCCTGAACTTGCCTAGTTCGTCGTCGGACGGTATTCAAGATCAGATCAATTTTTAGTTTAACGTACAAAGTGGCACACAGTTCATGGTACAAATTGCCTTTGGATCTGTACTATGTCTACATGCAGACGAACATTCGTTAAATATTCCGCCTATTTCTTTACAAACATTTTCACTAATATTTTCACACTCGCGATAATTTCCTAGCCACGTTCCACCTTTTTTTTCACAGAGACTCGTCCCACCAGTTGACCCTGTAGGTTCAGCCATTACAGCAGCCGTGGGCGTAGGCAAAAGTCGTGACCCAGGATCTGTTTGCACTCCGCCTCGGTATGTGACTCCACCGGCAAACCCTACCACTAATGCAACTACTGCAACACCAATTATTTTTTTCATAATATCCTCTCCGAAGCTCGATTCTCGAAACTCGAAACTCGCCTTACTTCTTTAACACTCCCACCCGTATATTTCTAAATCTCGCTGGTGCCGCCCCGTGTCCTGTATGCATCAGCTGACTTGGCTGCCCCTTGCCACAGTTTGGTGTCCCCCACACGACCCAATGATCCCGTCCACAGATAGCATCACAACTATTCCAAAACACTGGCGTCATCCCAGTATACGTGGCATTTTTGTACATTTTCCCTAGCTTCCCATTTTTGATCTCATAGGCTATCTCGGTCCCAAATTGAAAGTTGAGTCTCTTATCATCTATACTCCAGGATTTGTTGGTCGAAAAAAAGATGCCGTCACGGGTATCTGCCACAAGCTCCTCAGGATTCCACGCCTTACCACTCCCATCTACACTTCCCCCTGGCTCGAGATTGATATTTGTCATACGAATCATCGGCAAATGCCCCCACCCGTCTGAGCGAACGGTACCACCGCTACTCTCCTTGTAACCTTTCACACGCTTCTGGAGAATGGCGGCCACCTCGCGACTCGTTTGATAATCGTTAAATACCCCATTTTTTATGAGAAATCGTCTCTGTGCAGGCACACCCTCATCGTCATAGCCGAATGTCCCTAGTCCTAGGGATACGGTGGCATCAGCTGTTAAGTTAACAATGTCCGAACCATACTTATACCCAGTACGCAGCTTATCTGGAGTCAAAAACGTCGTCCCAGCATACGATGCTTCCCACCCTAGAGCCCGGTCACCCTCTGTAGCATGACCACATGACTCATGTATCTGGAGCGCTAATTGGTTCCCATCAAGTATGATATCTTTTTGCCCAGATGGACATTCCTCGGCACTCAGGAGCTGTACAGCTTCACTCGCGATCCGATGCCCATTTTCTGCTAGCTTCATAGTGCGCACATGCTCGTAGCCACCTGTCACAAACTGACCGCGAAAACTATTTGGGAAACTCCTGCTTTGTACATCGGTATCAGATGTTGCAGTCGCCTCAATACCCGAACCACACTCCACCAAGAGCTGTTCGATAAAATGTCCCTCAGTAGATGCAAAGGTCTTTTTTTGCTTCCATCCTGTATAAAACGCCTGACTGATACGAATCTTTTTTTCCTGACGCTGGGCGCTATCTGCAGCCAAAAGGAGTTTTACTTTTTCATCTACTGCGATACTAAATGGATCTTCTTTGTAGGGAGTCTGATAGGTACCCTTGATAACTTTTTCAGCTGTCAGCACCACATCCTCACCGCGCACCTTTGCTGCAGCTTCAGCCAGGAGCACTGCTGCTTTTACCGCTGCATGGATGCCTTCGGGACTCAAATCATTGCTAGCCGCAAATCCCCACCGGCCGTGTTTGACCACACGGATACCGTATCCTGTAGTCTTGTTTTGCTCCATGGCCTCCACGACACCATCTTTGGTAGCAATATGCTCATAGTCATACTCACCAAACTTGATATCCCCATACGTGACCCGTGCAAGCTCGAGGGCATTGAGCGCGTGACTGGTGATATCCTTGTGATTCATAAAAGATGAATTAATCATACTCAATCGCATAACGAGGTTCAAGAGGAAGGATCCAGGATGGGGTTCCTAAATTAACTTATCGGACAGATGCATATAAATTAACCATATATAGAGTCATATACAACGAAAAAATAATCGCAACTATAATGACTAAAAATTGCACAATCTTTTCTTTTTTGGATGTTACATACCCCTTCTTTTTCAAAAGTGCAGCACGTCTAGCCATAAGCAAACCGACTACATTTATCATAAATTAGCTTTGTGTACTCACATCCAAAAGCACCACCTCATTTGGCTGTGTACTATACCACACGAGATATATAACCCCAGGAATTATTCCAAAAAGAAATAGCACAATAACTGTCAAGACGCTTAGATACGGCTTCTTTTCCATATGAGCAGTGGTTTCAGTCTTGGACTTCACCCCATACCCCTCACTCATGAGCATCGTTACCTGCGCATCAAGATTGGCAGGATTCTTTTTGACCACGTACAAAGGATTAATACCATGACGAAGCTTTTTAAGCTTAACATCAGCAATCTCTTTACCTACAAAGCTAATCAAAAAAATAAAACTCAAAAACAATGAAACATACCCAACATTATCCTTTACATCAATTGCTACTACACCATAACCAAAACTGAAAATTAAAAAGATGAGACTTAATATAGACGGGAAATAAGACAAATATCGAAGCATTTTGGGCAACTGCTCTCTCATAATATAATTTCTCCTTTACCTATTAATATACACCTTGCATATCTTGAAAAAAATTACACTAATATTTGTGCCGTAGGTCGGATCTAACCCCGCCACAACAATTTCTATAAAATAAAAGCGGGGCTCGAACGACTATCCTTGTGGCGCGAATCGGGGTCGCCCCGTCATGCGACGGGGTTTGAGACCTGCGTGTCTACCCGCCTCGACTCGCGTTCGCTCGTCGACGCGAGGCTGGCCAATTCCACCACTTCTGTGCCACGGGAGAGACTCGAACTCTCACGGAGTGTTATCTCCATCAGTTTTTGAGACTGACTTGTCTACCGATTCCAACACCGTGGCTTATTTTCAATCATTCTGTTTTTGCCCCGTTGATCTCTTACAAATCAATTCTATCAACGGGATAAAAGACCCGCGTGTATAAAGCCTCGCATCAATAAAAAATAAATAATGGCGAGGACAATTCCACCACTACGGCAAAAC
>CAZPNL010000008.1:0-6856 GCA_964588145.1 uncultured Gammaproteobacteria bacterium | reverse complement strand
ATTTGAGGTTCCAATTATTCCCTGAGCGAAACCAGTCAGACTGGGGAAGTCGAAGAGCAAAACATATTAGCCTTCGACCGAGTCAGACTCGGCTCAGGCAATAATACTCCCAAACGAACTCCAATCCGAGCTTTCATTGTAATTTATTTGTTATTTGTTTTGAATTTGTACCGCCGGCTGGCGTGTTGTAAATTTGTAATTTATACACCGCTTACCTTTCACGTGTTTTGCTTGCCGGCCATAGCTGTTAGCGATGGCCGGTCATTTGTCATTTTGATTTTGAATTTAATCTTACCCTGCCTGTTTTGTCATTTGAGCTTTGACATTTTGGATTTTGCCCCTAATGACCTCCTGCAGCCGACGCACTCTCCACCCTCTTGTCCACACTATAAAATTTGATACGGTCTCCTTTAAACATAAGATCAATATCTGCCAGTGGACCATTGCGATGTTTGGCTATCCGCAGCTTCGTAGGTATCTGATCTCCCCAGAGCGACATGTCGGCTTCTTCACGGTACAAAAACATGACAACGTCCGCGTCCTGCTCGATAGACCCTGATTCACGCAGGTCTGATAGCTCCGGCACTCTCGTCCCCCGCTGCTCCACAGCCCGCGACAACTGCGAACACGCCAGTACCGGAACCTTGAGTTCACGAGCCAGATTTTTCAAACTTTGTGATATATGTCCTACTTCTTGTACACGACTATCAAAGCGCTTGCCTGCATCTGCCAATTGCAAGTAATCTACGATAATAAGCTTTATCCCATGCTCCACCTGAAGCCTCCGCGCCTTTGTACGCATTTCCATGATATTAATGCCAGGAGTGTCATCAATAAATATTTTGGCCTCCGCTAGCTCCCCCATAGCCTCAGAAAGTTTCATAAAATCATCATCAGTCATTTTACCGGTCTTGAGCTTCCATGCATCGATGTCAGCCTGCCCCACGAGCAGACGGTCTACAAGCTCCTCCTTACTCATTTCGAGTGAGAATATTCCTATTGGAATCTTATGCGTTATGCTCGCTTGCTGAGCAATGTTGAGCACAAGTGCGGTTTTCCCCGTACCCGGACGAGCAGCCAAGATGATAAGGTTAGAATCCTGCATGCCCGAGAGTTTAAAATCAAGTTCACCAAATCCTGTAGGCACTCCCCGCATACCCCCTGCATTTTTGTGGAGCTCATCGAGACGATCAAACGATGCCGCTAAAGCGTCTTTAATGGCCACAAAGTCTCGTTTACTGGCATGTTGGGCGATACCAAATATCTCCTGTTCAGCTTCATCAAGGATCTCCTGAGCCTCACCTTCTTCACGAAATGCAAGCTCCGTCATGGCTGCACCAACCTTAACAATAGCCCGACGTAAAAACGTTTCTCGTATAATTTTTCCATATTGTGCAGCATGTGCGCTCGTAGGAGTGATGTTAATTAGCTCATTAATCGCAGCATTTCCACCAGCAATTTTGAGATTACCATCCTTGCGTAGTTGTGAGCTCAAGGTGATGATATCCACAGGCTCATGAGACTGGTAGAGTGTGATCATCGCAGCATAGATGACAGCATGCGCCTCTTTGTAGAAATGCTCAGGCCTGAGAAACTCAATCACCTCAAGCATTGCGTCTTTATCTATAAGAATTGCTCCCAAAACAGATTTCTCTGCTGCATCATCATGTGGTGGTACTTTTGGATCAGGCATAGTTGGGTAAACTGTTATATTGCTAATTGTTTAAAACAAACAAAACATCGCAGATAGTGCAGATCAAATAGTACAACTTCAGCTCCTATTGGGCAATCAGAATTTTATGCCTAATTTTTTTATCTAATCAAAAAAGCAAATACCTACTTTATTGCTGTTCAGATCAACAATTATACAAAGAAGCAATGAAGCAATCGCATAAATATACGTAACCTACCTTCACGATCAAGTATAGAAAGATTACTCCAGCACCACTACCTGCAGTGTCTCAGGGAGGTCTTTACCTATTACAAACTTCGGTTGTGGAGGAGCGCTTTCTACTCCAAGAGCCTTGAGAAAATCCTCAACGGGCGAAAGCACTTCTGCAAGTTTCGGATTCAATCCCTCACGCTTATAGTGCATAGGAATCACTACCTTTGGCTCAATCTCCTGTACCATTTCAGCTGCTTGTTTGGCATCTATAGTATAGTGTCCACCACACGGGACAAAAAGCACATCTACGCCATCAAGCTCCTCTAGCTGAGCCGCAGTAAGTTTGTGTCCCACATCCCCCATATGTGCAAATACGATATGGTCAATTTTTATTCTATATGCAGTATTTCTCCCTCGCTTTGCACCCTTTTCATCATCATGAAAGAGTGGCACACCTATGATACTTACTCCTTTTACCTCATATTCTCCAGCTCCAGTTGCCACAAATGGTTTTTCCTCAATTACCGTAACATTATTATGATCAGGGTGATCGTGAGAAACTGTGACAATATCAGCTGCAGTATGTTTTGGAAATTTGTACCCCACGATCTCAGGGTCAAATGGGTCAGTGACAACAGATACATTTTTACCTTTGATACGAAAAGAAGCGTGTCCTAGTGAGATGATATCCATAATTTTTAATACCTCATTTCTCTAAATTTACAGTGCCTCACCTAGAGGGGTCGGCTTGCTTTTTATATCAGATTGCCGTATCCTAAGCAACATCTTGACATGAGTCATTTATCGTACACGCAGAGCTTATATTATTTCTTCATTGCCTGAATATCTATGAATAAAGATGCATTACTTGCTACTATTATTGGCTTTGCAGTTGGCCTCCTTCTGGCAGGAGCAGTCCTCATGGGTCCCAAGCTGATTGCGCAAATCCCAAATATCAAAATACCCTTTCTCAATTCCACACCCAAAGCAAACACAGACCAATCTAATCCCACAGCAGACACAGCCACTACTGCCGAGCATGCTCTGACGATAGAAAGTCCTCTAGCAGATAGTATTAGTGACACTAATTCTTTAATTATATCTGGTTCTACAACAGCAGAAAGCGTCGTTGTGGTCGCAGGATTATCTGATGAGGACGTAGCTACTGTTGGGGCTGATGGTAAATATACCGGTAAAATCGCCCTCCAAGAGGGCAAAAACGATATCGTTATTACAAGTTTCCTCTCGGGCAAACCGGTGAATAAGACCGTCACTGTCTTTTATTCGAGTGTCAAACTATGAAAACACGAAAATTATTTTTTATCATGAGTTTAGTCTTCACTCTTGCATGTGTGCAAAGTTCTATTACCTATGCACAAACAAAATCAAGTCCAACACCCACAGAAAACACAGATACATCTCTCACCCCCACAGATAGCACTAAAAACAAACAAATCGAAGACCTCAAGTCACGTCTGGCCACAAAAGTTGCCGAACTTCGTCAGACCACTAAACGAGCATTTTTTGGAACTGTCAAATCTAAAACTGTATCTACTATCACGATAGAAACCAAAACCAAAGATCTCAAAATGGAACTCACTGATGATATTAAAATCATGCAGTATATAAAGGGAGCCAAAACCACGCTCACCCATGAAGATCTCGAAAAAGGTGACATCGTCACTGTCTTTGGTGATTATGATGCTACTCTAGATCTACTAAATGCCACATATATATTTGTAGAAACCACAAACGAAACAGTCCGCACATCAGGTACAATAACAGCCATGGATGAAAAAGCATTTACCTTCAAGCTGAGCGCAGCAGATGGTGCCATATATACCATCAATTATGAAAAAACCACCAAAGGAACTCGCTGGACGAAAGATGGTGATTTTGAAAAAATTGGCTTTTCTAGTCTAAATGAGGGTGAAACTATTTTTCTTGTAGCCACCAAAGTTCCCAAAAAAGAAGAAGAACTTTCTGGTATACGCGTCCTCTCGCTTGGCAATCTCACGGGAGCCAAAGCTACCCCTACGCCTGAACCAGACAAAAATGCTACTCCCTCAGCTACACCAGAGGAAAGTCCCAAAACAACCACAAAAGTCACACCAAAACCAACAGCAAAAGTTACCCCCAAAGCCACTGCAACTCCATAATCACTCTCAAAAATTCTATTGCCCTAGTAAACACAATGCATTTTTGATACTCTTAAAACGTACTATGATCACAGCACAAACGCTCAAAGGTTTTCGGGATTTCTTGCCCCCCGAGGCTATCAAACGCCAAACAGTCATCAGCACCTTTCGTCGTGTGTTTGAGCAATACGGCTTTGACCCCCTGGAAACCCCTGCTTTAGAATACGCTGAAACCCTTCTAGGAAAATATGGCAATGAGGCAGATAAGCTCTTGTATCTTTTTAAAGATAACGGTGGCCGCGATGTGGGCATGCGGTATGATCAGACCGTCCCACTTTCACGCGTGGTTGCTCAGTATCCAGATCTGCCCACTCCATTCAAACGATATCAAATTCAACCCGTGTGGCGTGCAGAAAATACCCAACGCGGACGCTTTCGCGAATTTATCCAGTGTGATATAGACACGGTAGGAATTGATACGCCTCTGGCAGATGCGGAAATCATCGCAGCAGCTCTCTCAGCTACCAGAGCTCTAGGAATTACTGATGCAGTTATGATCATCAATGACCGCACGGTGTTTGATACGCTCGGTCTTTCCAAAACTGAAATCATCATCCTGGACAAACTCGATAAAATTGGCCGTGAAGAGGTCATCAAACAACTCGTAGCCAGTGGTCGTACCAACGCCGAAGAGCTGTACAATTCCCTAGAGCGTATCCCGCCAACTGAACGGATCACCCAGATCATCCAAGCGCTCGAAGACCTAGGGATAGATACTACCACGTCAATACGCTTTGATGCATTTTTAGCTCGCGGACTTGACTACTACACAAGCACCATCTACGAACTCAAATCTCCCTCCTACCCTGCAGGTTCTATTGCAGGTGGCGGTAGATACGACAAGCTTATCGGACAGTTTTCAGGAAATTACCAACCTGCAGTAGGACTAGCTTTTGGCTTTGATCGACTCGTTGAGTATCTCAGCGAATTTTCACTCGCCATCTCACCCACCACATCTACGCAAGTACTGGTTACTGTATTTTCACCAGAATCATTATCCGCATCACTTCAAATTACTAAATCACTTCGCACTGCAGGAATTGCAACAGAAGTTACGCTTGATGCCAACCAGCGTCTGGACAAACAGCTCAAATATGCCAATAAAAAAGGCATCCCCTTTGTCCTGATACAAGGCCCCGATGAAGGAGCCAAAAATGTCGTGCAACTTAAAGACATGATCCACAAAACCCAGTCAGAATACACAGTGCCAGAAGTGATTGAGAGAATTACAAATTATTAAAAGAGTATAAAAAATTACGGTGTCCATTGTTATTTCGAGCATAGCGAGAAATCCCAACGGGATCTCTCTCACGCTAAAGCGTGATCGAGATGACGACTAGTGCGAAAGTCTTAGTATTTAATTAAATAATAATAACGTTCAGAAGAAATAACAGACATATTGTTTCCAATAATTTGTCTTAAACGTTCTTAGTCCTTAGTTCATAGTTCATAGTTACTTTGTCTTAAACGTCCTTAGTTTTTGGTTCAAAGTTCCTAGTTACTGTATCTGCCCATGACACGCGAGCGACTCTCGGCTTATATATTTTTATTTATAGCTTCCCTCATATGGGGTGTGGCTGGTCCTATCATCAAGGTCACATTATCTGAATTCCCTCCCGCTCTCTTTCTCACCTATAGATTTGCCATTTCAGCAGCTATTGCTCTATTTTTTATTATCAAAAATCACACCCATATGCCCAAATCGCAATCTGAATCCATCTCCATTCTCGTGTATGGATTTTTTACCACAACAGTTTCATTGGGCTTTACATTTTTAGGGTTTGATAATACAACAGTAGTATCAGGAGCACTCATTACTGCCCTTTCACCTCTCGTGGTTGCTATAGCCAGTGCAATTTTCCTCAAAGAAGTGATTTTTCAAAGAGAAAGAATTGGAATATTTTTAGCATTTATAGGGACTATGCTTACGGTCATAGAACCACTATTAAATACCAAAACTGCAATAGATGGTGATGTCCTTAAAGGAAATCTCTACATGGTCGTAGCACTTTTAACTGGGGTTTTTACCGCAATTCATGCCAAAATTCTACTAAAAAAAACTATTAAACCGACTGACCTCACACATATTTCATTTATTATAGGCTTTATCACAATTCTGCCAATCTTGGTACTGACAACCAATATCTATGAGATCCCATCTAAACTTTTGCACGCAAGTCTATGGGCACATGCTGGTGTCTGGTATATGGCTATACTTTCCGGCACTGTAGCATACATCCTCTCGCACATGGGGCAAAAGCTCATTGAGGCCAGTCAGGCTAGCCTTTTTAGCTACCTCCTCCCAGTTTGGTCAATTCCCATCTCTGTTATTTGGCTCGGAGAAAAGGTTGATACCGCCACAATTATCGGTGCGCTTCTCATAGCCATGGGGGTATTTATAGCTGAGTACCGCAAGCCAAAACCGAGTCTGTTTACCACCAAAAAGCCTCGCCACCTACCCGCTCGACGGAAAGCCTAAACTATGCTATACTAAGACCTCTATGAGAACTGGAATTCACCCAAAATGGAATGAGGCAGCCGACGTATCGTGTGCCTGTGGCAACATGTTTACTGTTGGTGCCAGTCAAGATACGATCAAAGTAGAAATCTGTGCCAAATGTCACCCATTTTTCACAGGCGAGATGAAATTCGTGGACACGCTGGGTCGTGTTGAGAAATTCCAAAAAAAGCAAAAATTAGCCGCTTCCGTGGCCGTTGTCATGGCAGAAAAGAAAAAGAAAAAAGCCGACCGCGAAGCACAACTCCGCTCCCC
>CAZPNL010000007.1:29715-34416 GCA_964588145.1 uncultured Gammaproteobacteria bacterium | reverse complement strand
GGTGTGAGTCGGGGGCTTGGGCTTTCGATTGCCAAGCAATTGCAAGCAGATGGATATGAAATATATGGAACGTATTCCCATGGTGGGATGGAGAGGAAAAATGAAATCGAAAAAAGTATTTCTGAGACACATTTGTTTGAGGTAGATCTCACCGATCGTGGAGCGACAAGGGCGTTTCTCCTAGAGCTCAAAGGAATTTCATTTCATGCAATTGTAAATAACGCTGGAATGTACATACCAGAAAAATTTGATACGTTTGAACAGGAAAAAACATGGGACAAGATATTTGAACTCCATGTAAACACACCACTTTCAATAGCGACAACACTAAAGGATCAGATAGTTCGCGGAGGTGTAATCGTAAATATTTCAAGCATATATGGCGCAGTGTATGGTGGTGCATCCGCACTTTCGTATGCTACGAGCAAGGGTACGCTTGTCACTCTCACAAAGACACTGTGCAATCAATTTGGCTCTCGTGGCGTTCGAGTAGTGGCAGTAGCTCCCGGGATGGTTGAGACAGACATGTCAGCAAAAAATGGCCAAGCTGTGCTAGATGCCATAGCCAAAAAAACTCCCATCGGTCGCATAGGAAAGCCTGAAGAAATAGCACACCTCGTCAGCTTCCTCGTCTCAGAAAAGGCCAGCTACATAAACGGTACCACTATCATTGCTGATGGTGGGTATACATGTAGCGATTAGACTAAATTGTATTCAGATCTAGAGATTTGGTATCATTATAACGTGCCAAATCTATGTTTAAAAAAATTACTCATATCGGTGTATATAGTCTAGTATATACACTTCTATATTTCGTTTGTTCTTTTGCTATATGGGAATATCAAAAGTTCTCAGATACAGGAGCTTTAGGAATATATTCAAATTTATCTGTATATATACAAAAACACCCTGAATTGAAAAATACAGTATTTACAGAATTATTTTCTTTAGCCAATCAGTGTAATGTTCAAGTTGATAATACCCAAAAAAAGCAATGCCAGATTGAAATTCAGAAACGATTGGGGAATGTGATTATTGAAGAGGAACTTACTATAAATGGTCATAATTGGCCAAACGATTTATTTTTTGTGAAAAAAGAAAAAAACATTTATACAAAACTTGATTGGCAAGGAGAATTAACTGATATTACTCATATTGTTCAAGCACAAAATATTCGAAGTGGTATTTTGTATAAACTTATTCTTTTGGGTTTGAGTTCATGTGATGCAACATTTAATGTTTATGAACAAAATACTTATTCTTGCGAGATCTATGAACGTATAACAATAGATGAAAACTCTTATGGTTATTTGGTGAGATTGTCTCCTCTTGTAGAAGAAAATGAATTTATATTTTCTCTTATGATGCCAGTATTTGCATTGCTTAGTTTTGGCCATTTTTCGACCAGTTTATATCATTTAGGATTTTATGGATTAGTCGTTTTGCAATTGATTCTGCCTATTTCTGGTACATCTTATATAATGAAGCAACTACAGAAAAATGGCTTATTTAATAATTAAACGTATGCCGAGCAAAAAACTTTCTATGCTTCTGACTGGAGATGATGGCTACAATGCTCTGGGTATACGGCTCGTTGCTCGACATCTCAAAGACAAGCACAATTTGTATATTGCTGGCACGCGCACGCAGCAGAGCGGAGTAGGTGGCCACTGTAGTGTTAAAAATGGATTTGAGTACGAACAAACCACTGTTGATGGCATTGATGCAGTATGTGTGGATGGGTATCCAGCAGATGCAGTAGAGGTTGTACACTTTCTGCATAAAAAACAATACGACTTAGCTATCTCAGGTATCAATTGGGGTGCAAATGTTGGGTACGGGCATTTGTCTGGAACTGTCAACGCAGCTATGCATGCGTTAAATACAGGAATAGCAAAAAAGGCGCTCATATTGAGTTGGCACCTGGATGCATCAAATTTTTTTCGTCACGCCCAGGATGGAGAGGAGATATCACTCTATTATTCATATCCTGGAGATATTGCGGGAGAATTGATTGATATGGCCATCAAGAGAGATCTGTGGCAAAGTACGTGTTTAAATATAAATTTTCCTACACTCCCATCTAGAAAAATATGTTTCACCCATCCTGTGGAAAACATAAATACCTTTTATGAGGATTCTCCTGATACGCCCGCAAAAAAAGGTCACTATTCCTATTCAAAGAAAATGCATGATCACAAGCAATTTAGTAATACTTCAGACGTAGGAGCAATATTGCATGGGTATATTTCCATAACACCCAGAGATCCCAGTGCTCTAGATACTACGAGATATCAAAAGCTAAAAGATGAAAGGATAGAGCTATGATTATCACCATATGTGGAAGCATGATGTTTCATAGGCAAATGGCTATGCTGCAAAAGCAGCTTGAGGACATGGGACATTCTGTGTTGGTGCCCAGTAATATCGATGACCCAGACCGCAATGAGGCATACATGGAAACAGATGAAGAGAGAATTTTACTTAAAATCGAATACGACCTCGTCCGCGAGCATTTCAAAAAAATCCAAGAAGCTGATGCCATACTCGTTGTCAATTATCCCAAAAAGGGAATAGATAGCTACATAGGTGGCAATACTTTTTTAGAAATGGGTGTCGCATTTTGGCTCAACAAAATTATTTTTGTCCTCCATCATGTGCCTGAGATGGACTACAAGACCGAGATGATGGCACTCCAGCCTATCGAACTTCATGGAGATATAGCAAACATTTCAAATGTAAGTGCAGATATCAGTCTCTGATGTTTTTGAATTTTCCATGACATTTCCTCATTTTTCCTCAGCAAAAAAACAGTGGTATAGCATCGCATTTGTCGTCATCATCGCAATAACAGTTTTTTTTCGATTTTATGCCTATGAGCGCAGATGGGGGCTTGCCTATGATCAGGCGCATGATGCTCTGATAGCCAGGTATGCTCTGAGTGCCGGAAAAATTCCCCTAGTGGGTCCATTTTCAAGTGCAGGTCCATTTCAAACTGGAGGGCAGTGGTACTGGATCATCATGATGTGTACTGCTATTTTTCCCTATGCAGTTGTGACGCCATGGGTGGTCATGACAGCACTTAGCGTTGTGCTAGTTGCGTTGACGATGTTTTTTGGAAACGCGTTTATAAACAAAAAATATTCAATAGTCTTAGGACTTATTGCAGCCACATCAGTGGCACAGTCTACACAATCTGTAAATCTCACGAATCAAACACCACTGGCGCTTGTAGCAATGATGTCTGTAATTTGTGGAGTACTATTTTTGCGCACACAAAAATTAAAATTTATTTTACTCACAGCATTTTTTATTACTTCAGAGGCACTGATACATCTACAGGGAGTCATGCTGGTGCCAAGTCTTTTGTTGTTATTTTTATTGTCCAAACGAAAAGATATATATGTAATTTTCTCAATAATTTTGGGAGGATTTGCTGCTCTTGTGCCAATATTACTTTTTGACGTACGTTATGGTTTTATCAATAGCAAAGGATTTATCTCATATTTTGTTACACCAAATCCAATCACCTATGACGCACTTGGCAGGCGATGGCTCACATATATGGGCACGCTGATTCCTCATATGTGGGGGCTTGTGTCTGGTGGAACTATATATATTGCTTGGATCTCAATTGCTTGCGCTGTCTTGGGTATAGGGTGGAGTAGAAAAATATGTAGATATCATGAGGGTATTTGGATTGGTGGAAGTCTGCTCATGGCAATAATAGTAACCAGATATTCCAAAACACCCTTGTATGATAGTTATTTTGTGTTTCTACATCCCTTCATATTTATAGGTGTGAGTTTAGGGATATATGCATTATTACGAAAAAAATTTATCATTGGTATTGTTTGCATGAGTGTCGTGGTACTAGGAAATATCTTTCGCTGGAAGACTGAACTCCAAAAAAGTTCAAACATCAGTGCTATACGAGCTTCATATATCACGAACGCTTTATATGCCAAATTTCCAAATCAAACATTTCAAATTTTTGACCATAACGCCGCAGTGCCAGATATGAGTTCTGTACTAAGTCTTTATATAGAAGCCGCTGGCAAAAGTTCTCCAGTTGGCAAGCGTATAGGAGTGAAAAGTAGTATGGATGAAGTCCGATATCCTATGGTCGTTGATAGTCAGGACGGATTACACCTTGTTGATCTGGACGCGATACCCGCCACCACAAGTGCTGATATGTCCTGGACGCCTAGAAGCGCAAAGTATTTTTATGACATTACCCAGTATTGGCCAGATATAGAAAAAGCCAAAAATACTTCCACAAGTACAAAATTGTAATATTGGTATAATGTCATAGCGTGAGCTTCCGTAGTTTAATGGATACCCCGTAACTTTTATTACGATAAAATGTATAATTACGGGGCAAGGAATATGGCCCTAATTTATTGTCTCTGTAGCTTAACTGGATAGAGCGATGGCCTCCGAAGCCGTTGATATCGGTTCGATTCCGATCAGAGGCACTTAGCATGAGCAAAGGTTCGACTTTTACCCCGATCGACCTGTTCGTATCGGGGCTGCACGGGAGCACTCAAAATTAATTGAATAGATCGGGTTCGTTTACCCCGATCAGAAAAGCTACAGCGTGGGTTCGGGGATTCCGATCAGAGGCACTTAGCATGAGCAAAGGGTCGACTTTTACCCCGATCGACCTGTTCGTATCGGGGCTGCACGGGAGCACTCAAA
>CAZPNL010000007.1:24602-29615 GCA_964588145.1 uncultured Gammaproteobacteria bacterium | reverse complement strand
AATTACCTTATATATGGTAATTATTGAGTGTAATCACGTTGGTAATAATTTATGAATCATTCAAATGTATCGTTAGCAAAACTTATTTACGAAGCTGCAGTAGTGAAAAAATTACCTCGCTCTGGTTTTCAAATACTGGGAAATGGCGAGGAGCGATTGGGTGAGCATATCTTCATGACATCAGTGATCGCATATGTGCTTGGAAAAAAAATTATTGCAAGCACTTCGACAACGCTCAGGGTAAATATGGAAAAAATACTCCTTATGAGTACATTTCATGATTTTCACGAGGCGCGTACTGGAGATATTCATAAGATGCAGAAGCAATATGTAACACGCGATGATAAGAAAGCAAATGAGGATATATTCGCAAAAAATTTTCCAGAACTTGCGTCGTTGCTATCTGAATATGAAGAGAAAAAATCTCTTGAGGCCCAAATCGTTTATGAAGCAAATATTATCTCACTTGTCGTAGTTCTTAAAATATTAGTTGAGCAAGGGGATATACACGCCAAAGACTGGCTAGCCAATGCCAAGAGGGTGAGGCTACCCGAATCAATTGCACTCATTGATGAGCTTCTGAAAACTGATTCAAGTATATGGTGGAGTGATATACGACAGAAGTTACATGCTGAGTATATTGCATAATAAATACAACAAATGTGAATAAATATTCTTACAAATTGGCTACAGCATTGGTATTTTTAGGCGCGGTTATTAGTGGGGGAAATGGAATAGCTGCAAAAATACTCCTCCGCGAGTTGACACCTTTTGAATCTACATTTGCGAGACTCCTGCTTATGTTTCTGTCTCTTATTCCTTTTGGGTATACGCTGCTTCCACCACTACTAAAAGATAAAAAGACAGCCAGTATATTAGTCGCATTATGGTGTGGAAATATATTTTTATTTATCTACGGCATAGGCTATTCCAGTGTCATAGTGTCCTCACTTTTTTATGCTGCAACTCCCGTAGTAGTACTTGTTGAACAACGCATTTTTGAGAAAAAGAAAGTTACTCTTCAACAAATCTTGGGTATTGTATTGTCATTTGTAGGGGCTACGGTAATCATAGTGGAGTCGTATGGCGCAAATGCAACATTTGGTACATGGTATGGAAATCTCATGATAGGACTTGCCGTATGTTGTTATGGTTTGTATTTGGTGTATGTACAAAACTCCAAAGAACACATCAGCGTAAAGAGTGTTACTATCCTTGCAACATTTATTGGGGTAATAATTTCTGGTGTAGGCATGCTATTTACTCACGTTCCATTTGTACTGCATGTAGCACATCTGAGTCTTGCAGGTATAGGAGCTTTAGCCTACTATGCACTCCTGGGCGGAACATTTTTTTGGCTTGTATCAACCTGGGCATCTAAGCATGGATCAGCACTTATTGCAAGTTTATCAACCTATATATCTCTTATAGCTGCAAGTATACTTAGTATAGTATTTCTAGGAGAACACATTACAGTGCCACTTATCATTGGTGGCATATGTATACTAATTGGTATTATGATGACTACGAAATCTTAAATGTTGGTATATGCTTTTTGATGGAGTGCGAATAATCGATTTTACAAAAGTCTTTGGTGGACCATTTGCTGGTAGACTTTTTGCAGACTGGGGAGCTGAAGTTATCCATGTTGAGGAAGTGGCACATCCAGATGAAAGTCGTGCATATCCACCAGTGATAGAACAAGCAAGCGGGTACTTTGAGATAGTCAATAGAAATAAAAAAGGAATTCTCGTGGATTTTTCTAATTCCAAGCAAGTGAACGTTTTACACAATCTTCTGGCCACATCTGATGCTTTTTTGACAAACCTTTTACCTCATACATTAGATAAACTACAATTAGACAAAAAAACTCTTCAAAAAAAATATCCCTCACTCATTTATATTCAAATATCAGGTGATGCACCTACCAGTGATAAGAAGTATTATGATCTATTGGCTCAAGCTGAATCTGGCCTTATGTCATTATCTGGCAATGGTGAAGCTGTCAAAATAGGACCATCGGTGATCGATGCTTTTTCAGGAGCTTTGGCTGCTTTTGCTCTATCCTCAGCCCTATACAAGAGACAAAAAACAGGAGTGACTCATAGCATAGATGTGCCAATGCTGCATGCAGCAGTAAACCTACTAGAGCAAAGCCTTATAGAATCATCCATAAGTGGGGTAAATCCCAAGCCTCCTGGAAATGGTGATAGCGCTATCGCACCATTTGGTATCTTTCATGTGCTTGATGGATATGTGGCTATAGCAGCAGGAAGTGATAGGCAGTGGGTGAAATTGGCAAAAATTCTTCATAGGTGCGTACAATTTGATGACGCTATGTATGCTACAAACCTCTTGCGTGTAGAAAACTGTAAAGCGTTACAAGTTTTGGTGGAAAAATCTTTTCAACATATGGCCAGCTATACTGTAGTCGACATGTTGAAAGAGGGTGGTGTGCCATCAGCTGTAGTCCGATCGATGCAAGACGTATTGGCGGTTAAAAATATGTATACATCAGGTGCCCTAACGAAAATAGTACATCCAGTTTATGGCAAGTGTACAGTACCAGGAAAAATATTCGAAGTAGATGGTCATCAAGATTCAAACTATACTCCTGCCCCATCGCTAGGTCTTGATAATGATGCATATGGAATATAATCTTCGGCAATATCACATAAGTGATTTGGAAAAAATAACTACATTACTAGATGGTGCATTTGCGATGCGAGCAATTAATAAAGAAAAAGTTGTGCAATGGAAATATTTTGATGCTTTTCATAAAGAAAAAACTATAACATATGTTGCAGAAAATCAGAGTGGGCAAATTGTTTCTCAATACACAAATGCCCCTATTGTCATATGGAAAAGTGGAAAAGTATACAAGTCTATGATGTGTCTAGATATGGCGACAGACACTCAGCACAGAGGAAAAAAATTAATATCCAGATTATCTACATTGGTTTATGAAAAGGTTTGCCAGCAGGGCTATGATTTTTCTTTTGGTATATCAAATCAGCAGGGAGTAGAAATTGATAGAAAAGCAACTAATTATGGATACAAAGTGATTGGGCAATTTCATACATATTTCTCGTCTTTTTCAATATGCAAAAATAATAAATTTCATATAAAGCCATGTAAACAATTAGATGGAAATTATTCAGAAACTAAAAGTAATTATTTTGCTGTCTATAAATCACATCAATATATGCTATGGAGATATATTGCTAAGCCAGAATCATCATACGAATTATTTAAAATTGTTACGGGCAATGATACATTTATGGGATATGTCGTATCTACTAAATCAAAAGGTGTATTACAGATTATAGATATACTTATGGTCAATGGCTATGTATTGAGCGAAGAAGTATTTATTGCGTTCAGAAATTATGCATCCTCACTAGGTTGTATCGGTATAAAAATTTCACTGATATGTGATCATAAAATTCATAGTCAGCTACAGCGTGCTGGATATAGAAGACTAGGATTCTTGCAAAAGGCAAAATACTATTTAACTGTAAAAAAGCATAACCTTCACTTATCTAAAGACATTTTTTCAAAAGAAGCATGGTTACTTTTTTCAGGGGCTATCCTGTGAGGCCTCATCAAGTGGTATAGTTTCTTCTATTTGTGTATCCTGTAAATCAGAATCAGAAGCTTTGCAGCTAGGTGCGCTGCTCCTGCCAATGCCATACCCAATCACATATATCAAAAGTGCTCCTCCTATGCCTGCCAACACTAGTTTATTTTTCATGATTTTTTGGGTGAGAGCAGTCATAAGTACTTGGTTGGAGAGCTCTGGAGCTGTGGCAGCAGGAGAAGTTTGGGTAGCTGCTACAGCGGTGACTGGTGTAGCTGGCTGTGCAGCAGGGGCTTGTACCTGTGCTGTAGATGTTTGAACTACTGCAGTAGGGGTCTGAGGTGTAGCCACTGGTTGAACAGGAGCTACTGGCGCCACAGGTTGTGCTGGTGCAGGTTGAGATTCTGGAACAGGGGCTACTGGAGTTGCTGGTTGAGCTGGCGCGACAGGAGCCGCAGGCTGTGGGGTGGCAGGTTTATTGGGATCCATAAGACTATTATGCGTGAGTTATTAGCGTGGGTCAAGAAAGAGGGTTATAGAAATGAATGAATCATAACGATATTTTGCCTATATAGCTTGCGCCGTTTGTGGGTGTATCAAGAGTAATTTTTGTTGGGTTTATGCTCCAGCTCTCTGCTACTTTGATCACAAATTCCTCATCAAGGCCACAGGTAAAATCTGACACTTTTTCCCACGGAAATGATTTTTCAACATCGGTAAGGTCACCTTCATTTCTCAAAATATCTACATAAAATGCTAGGCTGCGGATACATTTGCCATGTACAGCCTTCATCCAATGGTGATATTCAGAGACTCGGTGCGTGCCAAACGCTTGAACTTCATCAAAGGATTTGCTGAGATCAACAGTGTAGTCTCTGATCCATTTTGTGTCATCGTCCTTTTTGTCTAGATTAAAAAAATACCAACCAACCAATAAATTCCAACCTTGAATTTGTGATGATATGAATATCTCTTTCGAGTCTGGATTTGTGTTAAAAAGTATGTGTTTTATCCCAGCAGGCCAATATATTTTTTGTGTTTGTTGAATATTTAGTACTTCGATAATTTTCTCAGCGCTGCTATTTTTGATAGCAAGCCAAGCAATTTTGTAGCCAAAGGAAGGATCCATATATGGTGAGATTGAAATTAACAATAAATATTCGTTAGATTATATCAGGAGATTGCAGAGTAAAGGCAGGATATCAAACGTACCAGCTGAGTTAGACTCGACGGATTTTATCTCACTGAAACCAAAACCAGATCCCGCCTTCGTCTCGCCCAGGCGGGACTTCGGCGAGGTGAAAGCGGAGAGGGCGAGATTTGAACTCGCGGTATCCTTGCGGACACGGCGGTTTAGTAAACCGCTGCACTAGACCACTATGCGACCTCTCCAAATTAATTATTCTGTTAAATATGCTACTCTGAATGACCAC
>CAZPNL010000007.1:1490-24502 GCA_964588145.1 uncultured Gammaproteobacteria bacterium | reverse complement strand
GTTTCCAGGACACTCGCTTTCCAAGCGAGGCGACTACCAATTATCACACCTCTCCAAGGTGTATATATTACTTCACTATCTCACGCTCATATTTTTTCAATATATCTCGATATTGTTGCTTGAGCAATCTACGTCCTTCGGTTGTTTTTAGAAATTCTTCTCTACGCTTGGCATCACTTTTGCAGGCATACGCTTCATACCCGATTAAAATAACGGGCAAATAATTTTTGGTTGATGCAACCTTACCAGCTTGATGCTCTGATATCCGTCTCTTGAGATCTTCTGTAAACCCTTTATAGATATCACCATTTGATAATAATAATAAATAACAATAATACATAGATTGTGTTTTGATATATGGGGGACTCGCCAGGTCATCCGACCTGGCGTCAAGTCGCATGACTTGACGAACCCCTAATCCCGTTTCCAGGACACTCGCTTTCCAAGCGAGGCGACTACCAATTATCACACCTCTCCTAGGTGTTAACAAACTATTGTAATTAATTCTTACCATGCAAACTTGACCAACTCCCCCAATCCCGTTTCGGAGGACACTGGGCTTTTTGAGCTTCCTAGCGAAACCCCGCTACTGCGGAGGACACGCGAGGCGACTATACCCAAAAATGAGTGATGTGATTTTTGAGTATAGTCCATTCTAATCCATTTTTTTGCATTCAAAAAAATGGAAAGAATGGCCTACCAATTATCACACCTCTCCTAAGTATTGAAAAAAAGTATTTAAACGTGCTTGCTGTGCCATCACAAGAACTTTATTGTATCACGGCGTAATTGGGCATGGGGAGGACTCAAATCACTTTTCCCACCGTACAAATATACCATGTGGCACCAGGCGCTTGCCCAAGCGTTCCTGGAGGCACAATTCGCCAAGCGAAATAGTGCCGCCACGATCCTTGAGCACTGATGCAACAAGGTTATACAGGGCAATTGCAGATATATCTGCAGTATATGCGTTGATGAGTAAAAATGATGCGTTTGGACTCATGAGTTTTTCGACATTGTGGACAAGGGACGGTAATTGTTCTGTAAGTTTCCATATCTCCCCATGAGTACCTCGTCCAAACCGGGGAGGATCTAGGACTATGCCGTCATACGTATTGCCACGTCTGATTTCTCGTTCGACAAATTTAACAGCATCGTCTTCTATAAAACGTATTGGCTTTTCTGCCAGTCCTGACACCTGGATATTTTCTCGAGCCCAGGTAATAGTACTTTTAGAACTATCCAGGTGTACAACAGTAGCACCAGCAGCAGCCATAGCCATAGTGGCACCTCCAGTATAGGCAAAGAGATTGAGTGTTGAGAGGTTTTGACCAGCTACCTTTTTGGTGAGCCAGTCCCAATTGACAGCTTGCTCAGGAAAAACTCCTGTGTGTTTAAACTCCGTGGGTTTAAGAGTAAAGGTTAAATTTCTATAAGAAATTTTCCAAGGGGTTGGAGGAGGTCTTTTAACACTCCATGTACCCAAGTCAGGTCCCGTACGAGTAAATACCGCATCTGCACTATCCCAAAGCAGGTGATGAGTGGGTTGCCAGAGGATCCGTGGGTCAGGACGAATCAGTTTGAATCCGCTCTCTGGTGGCCCAAACCGTTCAAATTTTTCACCATTACCGCTATCAGTCAATTCATATTCAATCCATGTGGTAGGAAATTCAACAGGAATGCTTTGCATAGTCAGATTCTATCACGTTGGCACCCAAACGTTCGTACTTGTTTTATATATTCCATAGACTCTATACTGCTATGCAATCTACAAAGGAGGATCTATGCTTAACCTTAATTCCATCATGTACGGATCTAAAAATCCAAAAAAGCTTATCGAATTTTATGCCAAAGTGCTTAATACCAAGCCATGGTTGGATGGTGAGTGGGGAGGATTAGACGCAGTCAATTGTCATGTGGTCATAGGTCCACATTCTGAAGTGAAAGACCATTCAAAAGAGCCACAGAGAATGATGATAAATTTTGAAACTTCAGATGTAGCAGGAGAATTTGAGCGAATTGCAAAACTTGGCGCCACTGTTATAAGTAAACCTTATAGCATGTCAGATGATGGGAATATGCAGATAGCCACGTTTGCAGATCCAGATGGAAACTATTTTCAACTGATGAGCCCTATGCCAAAGACAAATTAAATTCGCATGGCTATCATATTTGTCACCAGTAGTAAAAACAAATTTGATGAGGTTGCATCTATCATAGATGGACTTCTCAAGCAGCCACTGGAGCTGCCTGAGCTTCAGGAGCTTGACGCGCACAATATAATTTCTGCAAAAATTACAGCAGCACGAGAAAAAATTTCTGGAGATATCATAGTTGAGGACACAGGTCTATATATAAGAGGACTTAACGGATTTCCCGGGCCACTCGTAAAGTGGATGCTTTCATCAATTGGCACGCAAGGGATTTTTGAAATTATTGGTAAATTGCCATCACAAAAAGCTGAAGCAAAGACGATCATTGGGTGTGCGCGGGGGGAGTCCGTCTATTATTTTGAAGGTAAAATTATTGGCACGATTGTAGCACCTAGAGGCGACAATGGTTTTGGATGGGATGAGATATTTCAACCAGAAGGAAGTAATAAAACATTTGCTGAAATGAGCGCTGCCGAGAAATTATCTATGAGCATGCGGGGTATAGCTGCAAGAAAGTTAAGCGATTTCTTAGATAAGTTAAATAAATAATTTTAGTTTCAATTTTTTTCTGTGATATTCGCAAGGGGACCCCTTGCGGTCACAAAAAACTGCAGCAAGGGGTCCCCTTGATTAATATGCTTTATCAGGCTCAGTAATTATTACAGAATTTTTGTAGTAAAAACTTCTCGCTGCCGTGCGAAGAGTAATTGTAATTCTTTAAATGTAATTCCTGACGCCTGACGCTTGACACAACCTGGTCCCTGGTCTCCGGTCACTGACAACTCAAAACTCTTGAAACTTGACGCCTGAAGCCTGATACGTGATACGTGACACCTGACACAGCCTGGTCCCTGGTCTCCGGCAACTGGCAACTAATAACTCCTGAAGCCTGACTCATTGCTACTTACCTAAGAATCGACGGAATATTTGATTTTATCTTCCGTATTTTTGCTATATAAAATCCTTCATAAAGTTCTGATGGTAATACGCGTGCAGTCTTGGCTACTTCTGGATTGTACGTCTTTGCACCCAGTGAAAGTACTGGAGATGCAAAATCCATATTTGGTACGTGTACTTGTTCAAGCTGTATAGCGTCTTTTTCTTTTTTCAAAATCCAGTCTATGACACCTTCGTTTTCTTCAGGAGAAAGGGTGCAGGTGGAGTACACAATAGTCCCACCAACTCTAGTGGCGCTTATGGCAGCCCGCAGGATAAACTTTTGCATTTCCGCCAGCTCCTTTACTTTACGTACTGTCCAGTGATCATATGACTTGGTATCTTCAGTAAAAAATCTTCCCTCCATGCTACACGGCACATCAACCAGAGTCCTATCAAAATACTCAGGAAACTGTGTCCATAGGGTTTCTGCATGGCCTTTGTGAAGGTGTGCGATGGCGACACCTTGTGTAGCGATGTTTGATTTAAGCTTTTCTATACGTATGTGGCTGCTGTCATTTGCATGGAGCTCCCCGATATTTTCCATCAGTGCTGCCATCTGTGTGGTTTTGCTCCCAGGGGCGGCACAGATATCGAGAATTTTCTCACCAGGCTTTGGGTCTAGTACCAATGGTGGGATCATGCTTGAGAGACTTTGAACATAAAATTTTCCTTCTGCATATGCATCTAATGCTTGAAGCTCTTTGAGCGGGGTATTAATTATGATAAACGCATCCTCGTACCAGGGAAGCTTTTGATATTGAATATTTTTAGTTTCAAAAAGTTGAGTAAGTTCTTTGATAGAGGACTTAAGCGTATTTACACGAAGTGTGGTGGGTTTACGTTTGGAAAAAGAAGTAAGTACAGACTCAAGTAATTCTTTGGGTACCACGAGCGGTAACTTTTCCAAAAAAGCCTCGGGGAGCACATCGTAAGCATTTTTCATGGTACTGCTAAGTATACATGATACGAACTAAAATTCCGTCAGAGCAATACAAAGCGTATAATACTAAATGTATATATGGATATACTATTTCAACAAATTCGTACAGAAATGAAGGCAGTTGCTACACAAAAAAGGGCAGCTTCAAATGCATGGTTTTTCAAAACAGGTCCAGGCCAGTATGGGGAGGGGGACAAATTTGTAGGGCTTGCAGTGCCGCAGATTAGACAGTTTGTAAAAACATATAGATACATAAAGAGAGACACAATTGTACTCTTTCTGCAAAGCCCCATACATGAGGAGCGACTTTTTGCACTGTTGATACTGGTCAATCAATTTAAAAATGGACATGAGGATGTGCGAAAAGAAATATTTGATCTGTATATGAGAGAACGAACGTATATAAACAATTGGGACCTTATAGACCTATCAGCTCCACACATCGTAGGTGGCTATCTGTCAGATAAACCTAAGCAGATACTTTATGATTTTGCTCATTCTCAAAATCTATGGGAAAAACGTATTGCTATGCTGTCTACATATTATTTTATATGTGAGGGAAAAAGCTCAGTAGCCTTAGAAATTGCAGAAATATTAGTGCATGACAAGCATGATCTGATCCAAAAAGCCGTAGGGTGGATGCTGCGAGAGATAGGCAAGAGATGTAATAAAAACGATGCGGTACAGTTTCTCGAAAAGTATGCCGCCACGATGCCTAGGACGATGCTCAGGTATGCACTCGAACATTTTTCTACGAGCGAGCGTGCGTACTTTATGCAGAAAAAATATCTATGAAAACAAATAAGCTCTGGTTTCGGGCAAAGTCATATGGGTGGGGATGGACACCGTGTAGTTGGGAAGGGTGGGTGGTACTTCTTATCTATGTAGGATATCTGGTTTGGACATTTCAAAGGATAGATAGCGCCAGTCATTCGGTCAGTGACACCATGATACAATTTGTCCAAGAACTCATAGATGTTACGTTGATACTAGTTGGAATTTGTATCTGGAAAGGTGAATGGCCGCACTGGAGTTGGGGAGACAAGGGGAAGAGAGCTTAGAGCTTAGAGGTTAGGATTTAGTGTTAGAGAGAATATATTTATTCAGAAATATCGTCATGCTGAACTTGCGCGCCTTGCCGTCGAGGCAGGTTTCAGCATAAGTAAGAGTTAGAACAATGATGAATGTAGGTCGTTTGATGTTTGTCGAATAGTAAATCGTCATTGCGAGGAATATATGGGAATTGCGTAGATGACGAAGCAATCTAAAAATAGTAGTGATGATAACGATATGTTATTGGTACCACAAGGCGATGCCTTGGAGAAAAGGAGGAACAAATGGCAAAACTTATTTCCACAAATCCTGGGAAAAATTACGAAGAGATTGGCTCAGTAGATGTATCTACCCCAGAGCAAATTCATGCAGCTGTCGCAAGCGCGCGCAAAGTTTTTGAGAATTGGGGACAGCTGCCGGTGGCCAAGCGCGTATCGTATATGCAAAAAATATATGATGCGTTTGAGAGTCGTAAAGACGAAATCGCACTTGTTGCAAGTCGTGAAATGGGCATGGCACTTTCAGATGAATCTGCAGGTGATGTCGGTGACGGGCTGCACTATATGAAATGGTATATAGAAAATGCCGAGCGCTTGCTTGCTCCTGAAATCTCACATGAGGATGACACGACAAAACATGTCGTCTATCACGAGCCAGTGGGAGTCGTGGCAGCTATTACTCCCTGGAACTTTCCATTTAGTAATTTTGTCTGGGCAATAGTCCCACAGTTGTTATCAGGAAATACTGTAGTTTTTAAACATTCTGAAGAATGTCCGCTGGTAGGTAAGTTGATAGACGAAATAATTCAAGCCACGAAAATCCCAGCTGGGGTTTTTGTTGAGGTGTATGGTGCTGGTAATGAGGGAAAAATGCTCTTAGATGAAAACATTGATATGGTCACATTTACTGGCAGTGCTGCCACAGGAAAACTTGTGTATCAAAAAGCAGCAAGCAAATTTATCCGCGCATTGCTAGAGCTAGGCGGTTCTGCCCCTGCGGTGGTATTTGAAGATGCAGATATTGCAGATGCGGTGGCGATGATATATAACCAACGATTTTTCAATAACGGACAAATCTGCGACGGACTCAAGCGTCTCATCGTCCACGAATCTATAATAGATGAAGTTACTACAGAGCTTAAAAAAGTTGTAGAAAAAGTTGTTGTTGGATATCAAGAGGATGCCACGACACAGATGGGACCACTGGTTGCCAAGAGACAATTGCAACTATTAGAGTCTCAGGTGAAAGATGCAGTTGATAAAGGAGCCAAGGTGGTGACAGGTGGAAAAGCACCAGCCGCTCTCAAAGGAGCATATTTTGCACCAACAATTCTGACGCACGTTACACCTGATATGCGTGTCTGGCGAGAGGAAGTATTTGGCCCAGTGTTACCTATTGTTTCTTTCAAAGACGAAGCACAAGCAGTACAGCTTGCAAATGATACCCAATATGGTCTGGGTGGGTATGTGTATTCAAAAGATCTCAAAAGAGCTGAAAGAGTTGCCAAGGCTCTCAAGACCGGTATGGTAAATATAAATAATACAAATTATGTATTGCCATGTAATCCCTTTGGTGGCTACAAGTCCTCTGGTATGGGTCGCGAGCATGGTAAATGGGGATTTGCTGAAATGACCCAAGTCAAAGTCGTGGCATATCCAAAGGAAAAATGATACAGTTTGTTACTGCAAGGCGACGCCTTGGAGAAAAATATGATTTCCTGTACATTTGAAAACGGATCGCACGCGTCGCTTCGGCATGTGGTGGTCCACGGCATCGTCGAAAAAGATGGAGCACTCCTGTTGGTCAAACGAGCACCCAGGCTGCTAGAGGGTGGTAAGTGGAGTCTGCCTAGTGGCTATATGGAGCGAGACGAAACTGCTGCAGAGTGTGCGGTGCGCGAGTTGCGAGAGGAAACCGGTTGGCAATGTGAGTTTGTATCCTACTTACGAGTAAATACATACCCCAATCGTCCTGGGGAGGATCGACAAAATGTCGCGATTGACTGTATTCTTAAGCCCATCAGGAAGGTATCCGAAGGTGATGATGAATCAACTGCCATTGAGTGGGTGCCAATCGATAAATTATTACCCCTCAGTGAATATGCCTTTGATCATGGGGAGAGTATAAAAATGTATGTAGAGCAAAAGAATAATCAACATATACTTCCAATTATTTTTTAATGAATTACAAATTAGATAATTAAAAAATTTCGTGTTATGACATTTCCCATTTTTCCCCTCTTCATGGTATCCTGCAGCTAGCTATGAATGATGTTGAAGAAATACGAAACAAAGTAAATGTGCTGGATGTCGTGGGTGCGCGTGTAAAGCTTAAGAAAGCTGGCCACAACTACAAAGGCCTTTGTCCCTTTCACGGCGAAAAAACCCCTTCATTTATGGTCTCTCCCGAGCGAGGTAGTTGGCACTGCTTTGGCTGTGGCAAGGGAGGATCGATTTTTGACTTTGTCATGGAGTATGAGCATGTGGATTTTCCTGAAGCCCTAGAGACGTTAGCAGAAAAGGCAGGCGTCGTGTTGACCAAGCGTGCCCCGCAGTCCAAAGAGGAAGGGCTTATCCAAAAAATCTATGAGGTCAATCATCTGGCCAGTGAGTATTACGCATATATTTTGACCAGTCACGCTCTGGGTGCAAAAGCGCGAGAATATCTCAAAGAACGCGGAGCCACTGATGCGCTGATCAAGACATTTGGCCTGGGTTACAGTCCAAATAGTTGGGATGCGCTTTCCAAATTTTTACATAAAAAGGGCTATGATGACGAGGTATTGGAAATAGCAGGGCTGATCGTGGGTGGTGGTAGAAATTACGACAGGTTTCGCGGACGCGTCATGTTTAGTCTGCGAGACCACCGCGGCAGAGTAGTGGGGTTTTCCGGAAGACTCCTGGACAAAGACGCAAAGGAAGCAAAGTACATAAATACTTCAGAGACACCAGTCTATATAAAGGGCAACATGCTCTATGGCATCGATGTGACGAAAACAAATATCGTAAAGAGTGGGGAGATTGTGGTGATGGAAGGAGAATTTGATGTTATTTCCTCTTTTGCTGAAGGGATATCAAATGTAGTAGCTATCAAAGGGTCTGCATTTACCGAGGGGCATGTACATCTGATCAAGAGGTTTTGCGAAAAGGTTGTGTTTGCGCTTGATGCTGATATGGCAGGAGATGCAGCCAGTAGACGCGGCATAGAGATAGCAGATGCAGCCGGGCTGGAACTGCGAGTCGTGCACTTGCCAGAGGGCAAAGACCCAGATGATTTGGCTAGGTCTGCCCCTGCACTTCTCAAAAAAGCTATCAAAGACGCAGTGCCTCTGTACGACTACCTGATCGACAGTACCATCAAGCGCTACGACATTACCTCCGCTCATGGGAAACGAAAAGTCACAGACGAGCTTATGCCGTGGTTTGCAAAACTGGAAAATCAGATTGTGTTGTCCCACTATCTCAAAAGCCTGGCTAAGCACTTAGATGTAACCGAAGAAGTGCTGGTGGAGAGCCTGCGTCAAGCCAAGCGCCCCACATATAGCAAGCAAGCTAAATCAGCTGACATAGCAACAGAAAAAGCCGGCACACGTGTAGAGCGCATGGAGTACTACATTCTCGCGCTCCTCCTTCAAGGCAAGCCCGCAGAGTGGATAGAGGAGCTGCTGGAAACTGTGGATATCGGGGATTTTGCCTCACTTCCTGTGCGCAGGGTGATTGAGCAGCTCCTCGTCTACAAAAGCCAAAACCCTGTATTTCTCATGAAAGACTTTGCAGACGCACTGCCTGCAGAGCTTGTGCCGACACTTGATGAAGCGTTTTTGTGGGATCTAGCTAGCACTGTCGAAAGTGACGATGCGCTCACCCAGGAGTGGGCCAGGACGCTCTCTGACTTTCGCAAAATCGTCATCAAGCACAAGCTTGTAGTAGCCTCCTCTGAGATGTCCAGGATTGAGGCTGAGGGGGGAGATACGAGCAGTATTGAGCAGGAGCTCAAAAAACTCTCGACTAGCCTCGCGCTACTAGAAAAAAGCCGGTAGTTATGCTAAAATACTATATCGTTCGTTTCGTTCAGTCCCTGGGTAGGCAAGAGACCTATGCGGAGGCAGAGCGCTATTGACACCCTTATGAAACAAAAAGTTATCACCTCATCTGCCGAGCTTCTCAAAGAAGGCAAAACCAACGGCTTCATCACCCAAGAAGACATTTTAGCTCTCTACCCCAAACCTGAAGAACATATAGGAGACCTAGACGATCTGTATGACAAACTCATCCGCAACAATGTGGACGTTTTTGAAACGACCAGCCAAGATGCCGAAAAGGAAGCCAGCAAAAGTATTGTGGAGCTAGAAAAAGAGATCGAGGCACTTGCCTCTGCAGGTGCTGAGGGCGTGTCAGACCCAGTGCGCATGTATCTGAAGGAAATCGGCCGTATTCCGCTCCTGACTTTTGCAGACGAAATGAGTCTGGCCAAGCGCTATGAAAAGGGAGACGAGAAAGCCAAGCGAAAGCTGATCGAGTCAAACCTCAGACTTGTGGTGTCTATCGCCAAAAAGTACATAGGTCGTGGTATGAGTCTTTTGGATCTTATCCAAGAGGGTAACCAAGGCCTCATTCGTGCAGTTGAAAAATACGACTGGCGCAAGGGATTCAAATTTTCTACATACGCTACATGGTGGATTCGTCAGGCTATCACTCGTGCTATCGCAGATCAAGCTCGTACAATCCGTATCCCCGTCCACATGGTGGAGACTATCAATCGATTTATCCGTGCCAGTCGCCGTCTCATGCAGGACCTGGGCCGTGAGCCTACCCCTGAGGAAGTGGCCAAAGTGATGGAAGTGGATGTGGCAAAGGTACGTGAGATTATGAAGGTATCCCAAGAGCCTACATCTCTTGAAACTCCTGTAGGTGATGAGGAAGACAGTCATCTGGGAGACTTCATCTCAGATCCAGGTCCTACGCCATATGACCAGACGTCGCGTCAGCTTCTCAAGGAACACATGGAAGAAGTACTTGCTACCCTCTCTGATCGCGAGAAAAAAGTATTGATTTTGAGATTTGGTCTAGAGGATGGCCGTCCACGGACACTTGAAGAAGTAGGAGCACAGTTTGGTGTCACACGCGAGCGCATCCGCCAGATAGAGGCAAAGGCTTTGCGAAAGCTCCGCCACCCTTCCCGCAGCAAGAAGCTCAAGGATTATTTAGAGTAAGGTTACAACTGCTCTGTAGGGGATCCTTTCCACTTATAAATCCTCAGCGAATCTGTGCCAATTCCTTTGGGATATTTAGCTACTTCCTCCAGTGGCCAACCAGGAGGTTGGGGACCGATATTCATCACGACAAAGGTTTTAAAGTATTTTGTTTCTCGTGTGATAAAGTCTGGTGGCGGAACTTTAAATGAACTGACTGGGATTCGTGCAACATTTTCATCATTTTTGAAAAATATATTCAGCACCGTGGTGGGTAAACTTCCAAATTCTCCCTCAGTAACGACTACAATTTTTTCTCCTGCTGACTGATTTATTACAAATTCCACAAGCTCCTTTGTGCCGCCCCCTGCAGGCCAACCATTGGCAAGTTGAAATCTGTCTTTCTCAGGGATGTTTGCAGTAGGAAGATTTCGTACTGTTGTAAATGAATTGTAAGTAAGGGGTACGAGAAGTATCCCTGCTAAAAGTGGGGAAAGTTTTCGGGCTTTCAACATCTCTCCAATTTTTGATAGAGCTATACCTAAGAGCGGATAAAGGGGCATGGTCATAAAAAAGATGTAACGAGGAAACACGCTTTTTCCTACAAGCATCAAAGCTGCCAGTGGTGCGACAAACCATACGAGTAGTAGAAGTTGCTCTTTTATTAAATTTGATTTAACAAAAAATACAAACCCAATTGCAGCAACTATTGGCCAACTCATATAGTCTACAAACCAACCTGAGAGGGTTAATATTCGTTGCGGAAGAGTTTTCATAATCTCTGGACGCATCATTTCCTCAAACGTGTAAATAAATACACGATTTTTCTCATCAATGATTTTAAACTCTGGAGAAAGATTGAGGACTGAGTAGTATAAAAATGAAAGAGCTATGACTACAATTGTAAGTCCTATCCATCGTACTATTGAAGCTTTGTACCATTGTTTTTTTGTAAATAGCAGGAGATGTGTCGGAAGTAAATAAATAGAGAAAAATGCACTCGTTCTGTTTAGTAATCCAGCGCCTATGACTAAAGCGCTGATGAGTGCATCCGCTAGTCCCAGACTGCGACTCATGCGAAGCGTGATGTATAAACTCCAGATATAAAACATTGCTGCTGTACTATCATAAAGCGCCATGCGGTTGAGGATAAATGCCAGGGGTGAAAGTATGTAGACAAGCGCTGCTATCAGCGACATCTTTTTATTAGAAGTAAGTGTATACGTCACTGTTATGATTCCAGCTAATGTCAAGGCACCCGTGATGGCAGATACGATTCTCCCTGCGCTGATAGGATTTCCGACAAGTGTCATAAGGAGTGATACAAGCCATATATAGAGCGGTTGTTTCCCATCAGCCAGCGATGTTAGTCTCATGGACGCATCATAGTATCCGACCTGAGCCCAATGCGCATAGATTGTCTCATCGATAAACCAAGGAATTTGCTTTATAAAAGCCAATCGGGTGAAAATATATACCACAAATAGAAGCGCGATGCCAATAATAAAATAATACTTTTTCAATAATTTCATGCTTAATATATTAACCGAGTGCGAAATTAAACTGTCATTTCGAGAGCTTCAGCTCGAGAAATCCCGCAGGTGATCTAAATTATTGATTTTCACCAACTGCGGTCGAGATTTCTCACATTCGTTCGAAATGACATACGAATAACTTCGTAATACAGATTATATTATATACCTTTTTACTTTTGAGATTGTTGTGATGCTATATATTTTTTCACATCAAACTTTTTAGCAGCGCCATTGGCATTCATATATCGCACGGATCCATAGATAGGCCGTTCAAACCAAGGCCTATCATGGACCCCACCCATAGACCAGGCGATACCTGCATAGCCATTTGGGTCTCGGCCATCGAGCTGATAGAGGTCATTGAGTTTTGTGGCAATTTCCAATGCTTCTTGCGGAGAGTTTGTCCACTCGAGAATTTTTTTAGCCCAATACATGCGCATATATCCGTGCATTTTTCCCTCACACATCATTTGTGTTTGCGCTGCATTCCAAAGTTCATCATGGGTCTGGGTATGTGCAAATTGTTCATAGGAGTATACATAAGAACGAGGATCGCTCAAGTGTTTGCGAAGTGTTTCTTGCGACCAGGCAGGGAATGCATCAATCGTGTCATAGTTTGGGGTATGCAAGCAAAAATTATCAGCTAGTTCGCGTCGTACGATCAGCTCTTCCAGAAAAACCACTTTGGCACTTTCAGCCACAGATGAGTTTTGCACTTCCCATGCGACTTGCTGTGCTGATATTTGTCCAAAGTGGAGATACCCGGAAAGGTTTGATGTTCCATCAATATTTGGATCATTTCTTGTTATTTCATACACATGAAGTTTGTTTTGTATAAATGACTGCAAGAGGTTATGGCCAGCAGCTGTGCCTGGAGTAGTAATCGTTGGAAGCTTGATGTCTTCACGAACAGAGATATTATTTCGTACCTCATGCCAATCTACTGGGTGAAACTCTCTTAATTGATCACACATCTGTATATCAAGTTTTGGGAAATCAGTAAGAAAAGTGTTGAGGAGTTTGTGAATTTTTGGTCGAATTGTATATGCTCCATATTCTCTTTTGGGTGACGCCACAAAGCAGGGGACGACATTGTGTGCATCAGTTTCTATGATGGGAATTGAGAGGTTTTGTATAAGTGATTGTTTCCATGAGTTGTTGATGCGAAGCGGTTGAAAGTCAGTGACAAGCACGCCTATCTTTTGTCGGTGGCAAAAAGTAGGTATTTCCTTTGTTGGGTCACCTATCAAAAATACAAATGGTATGTTGTGGGCTCGCAGTACTTTTTCGGTTTCCGATAGTCCCGCCAGCATAAAATCGAGCATACGTGCAGTACCAGCGTGATTTCGTAAATCAGACCTCAAACAAAATGCGACAATAACATACCTATTTTGTTTGCGAGCAATGTTTTGTGCCTCGAGAAGTGCCCAGTTATCTACAGCTCTTTGATCACGACTCATCCAGTAGAGGACTGGGCCATCGCAAAATAGAGCGCTATTGAGTAGCTGGCTACGTGAGGAAATCATGACTGAGTGGTTTGTGACAGGGTGATATTTTTAAGCTCTTTGACACGAAACTCTACGCCGTCAGACTCTAGTACAAAATATCCACCGTTGCCTATAGCGCCACCTTGGAGTTGTTCATAATTTCCAACCCCAAGATGTATCAGACTGGCACGCATGATGGCGCCGTGACTGACGACCAGGATGGTTTTTCCAGCATATGCGACCGCAATCTCACGGACGAAGGTCAAAAAACGAGAAGCAATCTGATCGTCACTTTCTATATCCGGTGCATACTGAAAGGTTTTCTTTTGTTCATCGGTAAGTGTTTGAAATTGATCTATGAGATCCTTGAGACCTGTGGCCCATTCATCATAGGTTTTTCCTTCATAGGCTCCAAAATTTCGCTCACGTAATAAATGACTTGTCTCTACAGCCAATTGCTTATTGAGGGTTATGATTTCTGCTGTTTGTTTGGCACGCGATGCATCAGAGGAAAAGACAGCATCAAAGTGGATGTGGCTCAGCTCCTCTCTTAGCTCGCGGGCTTGACTGATGCCAACATCTGTCAGATCTGAGTTTTGTTGTCCCTGAAGCTTACGCTCCACATTCCACACAGTCTGTCCATGTCGGACGACATAGAGTGTGCAGGGTGGGCGAGAGGTATCCATAATTATCTCAGTAAATTTCCAAACATTCCTCGCACTATCTGATTTGCGATATTTCTGCCCACCGTAGACATGGCACCACGGGCAAGGGTGGTCATCATGGATCCTAAAAATCCTGCATCTTTGTCACTTTTTGTATTTGTTTCCCCTGCATTTTGCATCATGCCACTGGCTCTTTTTTGCAAAAATTCATAGGCAGACTCGCGGTCCACTCGTGTGTCGTATTTGCCAGCATACGCAGAAGACTGTATCAGGCTCTTTCTCTCATCAGGGGTAATGGTGCCAATCTTGCTGGTAGGCGGGATGATATATGCCCGCTCAACTGGTGTAGGAGACCCTTTTTTGTCCAGAACTGATATGAGTGCCTCACCAACCTCAAGTTGGGTAATAATCTCTTCTACCGAAAAAGATGTATTTGTCCGAAATGTTTGGGCCATGGCACGTATGGCTTTTTGATCCCGTGGAGTAAAAGCTCGAAGTGCATGCTGGATACGGTTGCCAAGCTGGGCGAGTATTTTGTCAGGGACATCGATAGGATTTTGGGTGATGAAAAAAATCCCGACCCCCTTACTGCGAATCAGACGCACGACTTGCTCGATTTTATCTATAAGCACTTGCGGTGCATCGTCAAACAGCAGATGTGCTTCATCAAAGAAAAAGACAAGTTTGGGCTTTTCAACATCACCAACTTCTGGTAGTTCTTCAAAAAGTTCAGAGAGTAACCACAGGAGAAACGTGGCATACGTCTTGGGGGAGCGCATGAGGCGTTCAGCTGCAAAGACATTGACTACCCCTCGGCCATCTCTCGTTTGGATAAAGTCACGGATATCAAATGCTGGCTCGCCAAACATAAAGTTGCCTTCTTGCTGCTCAAGCTCGAGCAGTCCCCTTTGTATAGATCCGATTGTGGCTTTGGAGACATTGCCGTAGCGAGTAGTAAGCTTGGAGGCATTTTCACCTACGAACGTAAGCAGTGAGCGCAAATCTTTTAAATCAAGTAAAAGCAGTTTCCCATCATCAGCAATTTGAAAAACTATAGAAAGCACGCCAGTTTGCGTGTCATTTAAGTTTAAGAGTCGTGAGAGGAGCAGTGGTCCCATGTCTGAGATGGTTGTACGGACGGGATGACCTTGTTCTCCAAACAGGTCCCAAAATACTGTAGGGCTTGGTGCAAAAGGAGTAGTCACACCCAGTAATTTTCTCCGCTCATCAACTTTTGGATTGCCGCCGCCAGCCATAGAAAGCCCTGCTAAATCTCCTTTGATATCAGAAACTACGGTAGGGATGCCACATGAGGACACATGATCCACGATAGCCTGAAGTGAGACGGTTTTCCCAGTTCCTGTAGCACCAGCGATCAATCCATGACGATTGAGCATATTTGAGAGGAGGGATACAGATGCAGTTTTTGATGTGGCGATTGTGATTGTTTCCACGGTAGACTCCTTTCAGATTGTACTGATCCAATGCTACTCAATGAAGAGTATTTATGCAAGGTGAAGTTGGAATTTTTGGTTGCCAACACAAAAAACATGCCAGTTTATTGCATACAAACATATATGCGTGGCAGGCATGTTTTGTCAAAATAACGCGCGCGTGTTATTTTTTTCCTTTTTTCTTGGGCTCTTCAGCACACAGTTTGCAGTTCTGCATGTGTGTGGCTAGTTCTACTAGTGCAGCAACACCCACAAGTACGTACACGGCTCTCTCAAGTACTGGGAGAGATTCAAACAGTGTATGAACGAGATTAAAGTTCAAGGCTCCAGTCAGTCCCCAGTTGAGTCCGCCTACCCAGAGTAGTATGACAGCAGCCATATGGACAGGTTTTGAATTCATACGTATCACCTCCTTTTATAGATTTAGTAAAAGGCAATTTGATATATGCGTCAATAGATCAACTCACGTAGTACAACACGTATAACAGCATAAAAGGCTATAATCAAAAATATGAGCACATCAGAAAATACAGAAATAGCTACTTTTGCTGGTGGGTGCTTCTGGTGCATGGAAGCGGTCTTTCAAAGACTCAAAGGGGTCATATCAGTTGAGTCAGGCTATACGGGGGGAGTAGTACCCAATCCAACCTATGACCAGGTCTGTACAGGGAAAACAGGTCATGCAGAAGCACTGCAAATAGTATTTAATCCAAGTGTAATTTCATATGAAGTGCTGCTAGATATATTTTTTCATCTCCATGATCCTACCCAGCTAAATCGTCAAGGAAATGACGTCGGCACCCAGTACAGATCTGCAATTTTTTATCACACAGATAGGCAACGCCAGAGTGCAGAAAAAGTGAAGTCTCGAATTGATGCAGAAAAAATATACACGACGCTGTGTGTCACACAGATAGTGCCAGCATCCACTTTTTATAAAGCAGAGAGTTATCACGAGGACTACTACAACAAAAACTCTTACCAGCCCTACTGTCAGTATGTGATTGATCCAAAGGTGAACAAACTCATGGCAGAGTATGGGAAGCTTGTGAAAGACACTGGAAAATAAAAGAGTATCCCTCTATATTTCCTCATGAGCTTTCGAGAGCTACATTGATAAATAACCTATAATATTATATAATATAAATCTTATTTTCTTCTTTCAAATTTCTATAAATTTATTGAGCAATCCTATCTTCACACGTATTAATGCATGCATATGAACGAACTTCTTAGACCAACAAATTCTTTTGAGGTATTTCATAGTGCAACGATGGAGATACATAGCAAATATGGCCTGCAGTATCCAATAGACTTAGGAGCAGACTGGAACGCTCGAGAAAATTGGCCTGATATTCTAACCCAGCGTGCACCAACATTTGCACAGATAAACGCAGATATTGCCAGACTTGCCCAGGAGATGCATTTGCCCGATGCGCCAGCTGTACAGATTTTTGCAGACATTACTGCTCCATTAAATGAGATAGCGATCAAACAATTCGAACAAAAACAGTCGCGTTCGTGGCATGTCATAGCGCCAGAAGCGGTAGATGCCCTATGTCAAAAAATAGATGATGCCAGAGTGAATTACCGTGAATATCTATCGTCAAATCCATATTTGAAAAAACAGCTGTTGTATCTGAGGTACGCTATACCGTTTACAAATAGCCACCACTTATTGGGCTTTATAGAGCGAAGAATATTATCACTTGCAAGCGATGGAATGTCCAAGGGGCATTTTGTCCTTCATGTGCCATACGGCGACACATATTGTTTTCCGAGTGAAACATCAGATTCAAAGAGAAAAGTATGGGAGGCCTCAGCAGCGCTCCTGGCTCCTCCCCAAAAAAAATATGTACAAATAGCGCGTGAATACCTGACTCATATCACAGATTTGTTCAGACGCTCGTCAAAGAAAAAATTAGGGGCAGTTACAGTGGGACGGATGGTAGCAGGTGGTATAGGGTGGACGGCACTTACATTTAATAGCGGAGAATCTTTTGCAAACGGTTTTTTTATAGGTGAGGGTCTGCGAAAGGACAGGGCTTATTCGGAAAAGCTTGCCACACTCCTGGGCACAGTGCCGGAGCTTGAAGATGAAGAGTGGATAACCTTGCTCATAGGCCACGAGATAGGCCATCGGTATGACGAAGTTAAACAAACATTGATGGAAGAGTTTGTTGCAGATGTGCCGAGTATATTAGTTCATATAATGCACATTGAAAATAATGTGCACAATGGGAGAAGGCAAGCTAGATTATATAGTGCATTTCACCGAGTATTGCTAGATGCACTTTACAATATTTATTACGATACAGATGTAGATAAGATGTCGAGGGCATATGGCATATCAGGGATACACATGTATAAAGCACTTGTAGATTCGAAAATTCTAAATGTGCTTGAGCAAGATTTGCGATTTGATATCACAGATGCAGCTGTTGGGAGATTTATACAAATCCTCCGTTCGTATTTAAATGAAATATGTATACATAAAAATCCAGATGCGATAAAAGCGGCGATACACGCCCAAGCCCCTCGTGAGGCAAAAGATTTGGCAAAAAGAGTGTTTGGGAGAGATACCATGCGTATTGCTGAGTAGTATACTGGCTTGCTGCTTGCAAATAAAAAGTGAGAAGTAAATATAGAAAATATTGTGCTCAGGATAATTTCCTGCTTAGTACTATACGTATACAAATTGACCCCAAAATCACCCCCACTATCTGTCCCACAAATAAACTCCACGCAGCATGGATGATGCCCAAGTGTATAGTGGCTACAGCATATATAAGTGTTACGGTGGACTGAGCGATAGTGATATACACCAGTAGTCGGATAGCATGTTTGATACGTAGGAGATTTGCAATTAAAAAATTGAGAGCCACAGGGATGCTATTTATAGAAAGAATTACCACAAGAGTTGAGCTATTTGTGACATAGGATGCGCCAATGAGTTGTAAGATCAATGGATGGAATACCAGTAAAGCCACAAGTGCCGGTGCCAGGAGCGCGCCAGTAGCTTTGGCAGCCTGCAAGAGCAGCTGCCTCAGTTTGCCATCTGTGTAACTGCCTTCTGCAAACAGCGAACTTGTGGTGCTCTGCGGGATGATATAGAGGAAGCCTGCAGTCATCTGTGCCATATAAAAGTATGCCGTCTGATGCGCCTCATGGGTGTTTGTTATTAAAATTGGCAGTATGTATCCTGGCAACATATTTATAAATCCCGACACATAATTTCCTATGCTATATCGGAACACTTGACGAATGATATGCATGTTTAGTGCGGGCAACACAGGGAAGCGATAAGCGCGGATGATGAAAAAGACCGAGAGGAGCGAGGCAAACACGATTGCGACGATATTTGATCCGACGATGCCATAGATTCCAAAGCTTGCCAGAGCAATCATGAGTGATATTTTCAGAATACTCATGAGTGTATTGACGAAAAGTATGTATTGCGTCTGACGAAATGCAATAAATACACTATCTGTCAAAAAATTGACAGTGGAGAGTATGAAAAAAAAGATGAGTATTCCCGCTGTACCTACTGGACCAAGCGGTGTACTAAGTAAAAAAGAAAGTTTGGGACTAAAAATATTGATTCCAATAAAGTATACACAGGCAATAGCTCCTGCAGCTATGCCAGCCACAGTCAGTGCTGTATTTATTTTCTGACTTTTTTGAGTAGAGGTGGGCAGATACCGTATGAGAGCGGTGTTGAGACCCAAAAGAGAAAAATTTCCGATGAGAGTCACAACAGAGATAAATGCAGTCGTCAGTCCGATTTGTTCTGGTGTATAAAATTTTGCAGCGATAATCCAAAATAAAAATCCAAATACTGCCATCGCAGCCGTCCCTGCCATCAGGTACAGGCTGTTTCTGTACAGCGAGTCATCATGAACGCGTTTGAGGAGTGTTAATATGCGATCCGTAAATAATTTCATACCATGGATTGGTTTATTATAGCGAGTCAGGCGTTTGGCAACTAGAACAAAAGAGAAAAATGTTGGGGATGTGCCTTAAAGAGATTGAATCTGCTGCATCCAAGTTTTTTCATACCGACGCAGTTTGGGAAACATGCCATCAAATTTACGCTTACTTACGATTTTTTCCTGCTCAAGTACAGCATGTTTATTGTGCTTTTGGAGAAACGCACAGTATCGATAGTTTGCTTCCATGCCGGGGTAGGAGAGTGCAGCTTTGGCATACAGTTCCTCAGCGACCTTGGTATCACCAAGCCCTTCTTGAATTTGAGCAAGTAGGAGTATCTCGTCAGGTTTGAGGGTGCCTTTGCGAATTTTTCGTAGTCTTTCTATTTGCTCGTGGGCTTCCATAAATTTTGTATCAAGTATATATGCCACTGTTAGACTCTTATTGATCGCCTCATCATCGGCATAGAGTCCCTTGAGACAATCTTTATAGAGAGCAATGGCTTTTTCATACTGACCGACTTCTGTATATGCATCTGCCAGTGCTGCTTTATGTGCCACGGTATTATTGGTATCTTGTTCCGCTTCCAGCTTAGATATTCGCTTCTCTGGAGTGTCAAAAAGTTTTGCAATAGTACTAATATTCCAATTTGTAGTAAACCCAGGAAGAATTTCTACTATTATATATGCTATTGCGCCGATACCTGGGAGAAAGAGGATGATGTAGAGCCACGGCTGGGTTTTACCTGACTTTATAGCATGAATGAGGACTGCCAGTTGTAGTAGTCCGGGAATACCAAACGTTAATAGAGAAATAAGATTTTCCATAAAAATTACGAACGTCTGGCTTTTGAGCCAACAGCATCACCGATATTTGTAAATCCATCCCTTGCAAGTAGTTCCAATAGTTCCAAATTAATCTCCGATATGAGCTGTGGGCCTTGGTAAATCATGCCCGTTATCAGTTGCACGAGTGATGCACCGCGACGAATCTTTTCATAGGCATCCTTTCCATTAAAAACTCCTCCGCAGCCGATGATCATAAAGCGCTTCCCAAAGTGTTTATAGCAGAGTTCAATACGTGCATTGGAATCCTCATATGTAGGCTTGCCACTAAAGTTTCCTACAGAAAATTTTGCAACCTCAGCTCTGTCAAGTGAGGAGTGCTTCCGATCTTTTTGGAGGTTACCAAAAATAACCCCTACTGGTGAATGCTTACTGATGACGCTGAGCATTTCTTTCGTTTCAGCTAAAGATTTTTCGATGGGCATTTTGACAAATACGGGCTTGGTGAGTTTCAGTCGGTCTACTTCATGGAGTAATTCTGCTAAATTTTTGGGAGGATAAAAACTCACATCTCCATACAGATTTGGACAACTGATATTGAGTTCGTAGTAGCTATGTGCAATGGTACTTTTTTCAAATGTATCAAATGCCTGGCAAATATCAGTGACACTTTGTTTTTGCGTAAGACTTTTGGTACGGGAATTGGTGCGTCCCACACTAATCCCTACGGGAATCGGAAAGGATAGCTGTGATAATTTTTCTGCTACAACTGCCGCTCCTGGATTTTTGTAGCCTTTATTTACCATGAGAGATTTACTATTTGGAAGTCTCCCAAGCATCGGACGCGGGTTGCCTTCGTACGCGCTATTTGTAATGGTTCCTACAGATTGAAATCCAAACCCCAGCATCGATAGCGACTGCGTCAAACGAGCTTCATAGTCAAACCCTGCCGCCAGCCCCACCGGCAACTCAAACTGGATACCATGAAGATTTTGAGAAAGCGTAGGATTTTTGATTCGAAAAAAATGCGATGTGACAGGCACAATCCCCGGAATCTGAGAAGCCATCTCTCCCGCCTGCACCATCGAGACATGAATTTTTTCTGGATCAATTTGAAAAAAAATTGGCTTCAAAAATTTTTGATACACAAATGATCCAACGGTGACCACCACTTGAAATCTGCCTCGTGGGTATGCAAGCGGAGTAAGCAAAAACAAGAGTGTACTGATGATGGCAGAGCCCATGCAGTAGAGGCAAATGCCCTGTATGACTACGAGCATCAGAAACACAAAGTAGGCTGATGCCCCCATGCCTATCCAGGTCAGTCCGGTAAGCAGGCCTGCGGGAACTCGCTTTTTGCTGGTGGCACTATACGCAGCCAGGAGAAATTCGACACAGTAATGAATCAGGCCTATCAAAGCCAGAGGTATGCCAAAGGGCGTGGCGTAGCTACTGCGCAGTACTCGTCCGCAGTCTGATGCCCACCAGTAGATAGAGCAGGGAGGGATCGTGCCACTATAGTGCTCTATTGTCAGATAGAGTGCATCGATAACCCCAGCCAGAGCAATTACTATTAATAAATAGCGGATATAAAGAGATATTTTGGACATAACAATATTCGTGTTTTAGGAATCGTCATCCTGAACTCGTTTCAGGATCTGACGATTCCAAATTGGTGGTTGTTCTGATTATCAAATTATTTTAAAACTACGTGTCTCCCCAGATTCAATAACTGCGCGCTAGCAGACACATTCAACATGACAGATTCACATATTGTCATCTTAAGCTCCCCCGCCTTGCCCGCTTCGCAAAGGCGTCAGCGAGGCGAGCCGTCGAGGCAGGATTCAGGATCAGTATCATTAAATCGTCTAGATGCTGAAATAAATTCAGCATGACGTCATTATCAAACTAGACCTATTGTACAATATTTCCAAAATATTGCTGCCAAGCCACTCCAAAGGTCGGACCTTACCCATTTTTTCACGAAAAATCCGTAAGGTCCGACCTTCAAGTTTAATTATTTCCTGAACGGACCCCGACTCGTCGAGAGTAGTCAATGAATTAAAACATTGATAAAGTATTTTGATACTGCAAGGCGACGCCTTGGAGAAACAGTCCACCTTCTTGACACCCTAGCGCTTGAAGCTGCATCATTATATATAATGAAAAAAATACTGGCACTTCTCCTCTTGGCTGGTGGGGCTGCATTTGCCCTCACATACTTTTCCACGCCTCCTGCGCATTTTTCTGCCAGTGCCGCGCCTCTGGCTGACCGCGCATCTCTTGAAGCACTTATAAATGGAAAACAACTCCCCAAGCCTCCAGATGAGCCGGTCGCGTGGTTTCACGGCGCGCGCTTTACTGCCCCAAAGCCTGAGGATATCAAGACGGATGTGTTGGGTACCGTGACTACATCAGATGCACAAAAGAAGCATATCGAAGTGGATCTGTCTAAGCAAAAAGTATACGCCTATGAGGGAGATAAAAAAGTCTATGAGTTTAGTGTCGCCACAGGCAAATGGGGAGCTACTCCTACAGGGACGTTTTATATCTGGACCAAGGTCCGCAGTCAGCTCATGAGTGGGGGAGATCCTGCGGCAGGCGACTACTACTATCTGCCAAACGTGCCATACGTGATGTTTTTCTATAACGACCAGGTTGCCAGATCTCGGGGATACAGCTTTCATGGTGCCTACTGGCACAACAACTTTGGTCATACCATGAGTCATGGGTGTATCAATATGCGTGAGATAGATGCCAAACAGCTCTATGAGTGGGCCACCCCCGTCGTTACCAGTGAGACCGCCTGGTCAACTCCAGCCACTCTGGAAAACCCAGGGACCAGGGTAGAAATTTACGGCGAGCCACCGTTAGAGTAAG
>CAZPNL010000007.1:0-1390 GCA_964588145.1 uncultured Gammaproteobacteria bacterium | reverse complement strand
CTCTCTCTATCTCCACAACCTGATAAATGAGTGGGAACTGGTGTCAAACCAGTACTTGGGGCCTATCGTGTTGTCGGCATTTTTTGTGGTGATAATGACAAGCGTATTGGCAGCCCACCCTGTAGCGTTAGTGATCGTAAAGTCTGTCTCTAGCTTTGCAAACAGTGGCACAATATCAAAATATTTCTCATTCTCATTCCACTCTTTGCCGTCAGCCTGAAATACACGGTAGGTTTGGCAACTTGTGCCTACCAGTGTCACAAAAAAGAGTTTGTTGTCAGGAGACCAACTATTGGCTGGCAGCAGGATATTGCAGTCGGCTGGTAGTACATCCGTGTGGACGACGAGGGGATTTTGTTTCTTGCCGTCCAAGGTGGTGATGGTATATGCAATCGTTTTATCAGCTTGCGGCTTTTTGGTCAGCTGCACATACGCTTTTCCATCTGGGGTGATGACATCTATTGTTACCTCCTGAGGAGGTAATGGTGTTGGGGAAAGTGTAGCTAAAAAAGTATTGATATCACGGGTTTTAGGCTTACTGGCAAAGGAGGACTGGGGCATCTGCCAGAAGTAGTAAAACCCCCCCACAAATGCCACGATACCTAAAGAGATGTACCACAGTTTCTGTTTTTTCATATCTATAAATAGTGTAAACAATTGGAGAATTGTCGTCTAGAGTGAGGGGAAGGGTAGCCAGTGGGCAGGTAGCCAAGTAGATAGATTATTGTGCTTGAGATTCCTTGAGCACTTGGATGAGTAGTGTCGTGCCATCATAGTCAAAGACGATGACCACTGGATACTCAAATTGGTTTGTGATGTAGAGGTTTTGCAGAGCGCTTGAAGAAGGATTGTTGGGCTGGGAAAAAATAGATACACCATATTCTTTAGGAACATCAGGAATGAGGGCAAAATCATGGTTTGTAGGAGCATCTACCACTAGTCCTGCATCTTTAGCAGTCCACGCCAGCAGCGATGCGAGGTGGCAGGTGCCATCACCTACGAGATATCCATCAGAGACAAATCCTTCTTGAAAATTAAAGTGTGCATACGAGAGAGGTGTGGCATTTTTGTACTGTGGGAGGAGTTCGTCGTGATAGCTTACACTTTGTCCAGGTGCGAGAGGCAACTGCCAGCGGAAAGGTTTTTCAACCAGAGACCAATCTGGTGTTTTAGAAATTGGGATTATGCCTCGCCAGTAAGCCAGCGTAAGTAAAATGTTCTTTTTAAATACGCCGCTGACAAAGGCATTGCTGTACCTATTTTCTAACGAAAACACATGCTGAGAGGCGACAGTCACAGGTACCACCAAGGCATCCTTGGGAACCTCAGATGTGGCGACAAAAAGTTGTAGTAGAGAGCCTACCATTGCTCCAAACATAGAACATATATT
>CAZPNL010000006.1:36495-38041 GCA_964588145.1 uncultured Gammaproteobacteria bacterium | reverse complement strand
GTAGAACCAGTAGAACCAGTGGAACCAGTGGAACCTGTTGGCCCTATTTGACCCGTTGCTCCAGTTGATCCTGTTGCACCAGTAGCCCCAGTAGATCCTGTTGCACCAGTTGAACCTGTTGGACCAAGCTGCCCTGTCGCACCAGTCGCACCAGTCGAACCAGTAGATCCAGTAGGACCAAGTAGACCACTTGCTCCAGTAGGACCTGTTGGTCCTGATAAACCAGTCGCTCCAGTTGAGCCTGTAGCTCCTGTTGGCCCAGAAGCACCAAACGTACCAGTAGCTCCTGTAGAACCGGTTGCACCAGTCGGACCTAAATCACCAGATGGTCCAGTTGCTCCTGTTGGTCCACTATCTCCTGTCGCACCAGTGGCACCTGTTGATCCTGTAGGTCCACTTTCACCAGAAGCACCTGTTGAACCAGTTGCACCTGTTGAACCAGTGGCACCCGTTGATCCTGTAGGTCCACTTTCGCCAGAAGCACCTGTACTTCCAGTACCTCCGGTTGCTCCCGTTGGACCACTGTCTCCAGTGGCGCCAGTTGATCCTGTAGGACCACTTTCTCCAGTGGCGCCAGTTGATCCTGTAGAACCAGTTGATCCTGTAGGACCTGATGCTCCTATATCACCAGTAGAACCAGTCGATCCAGTCGCTCCAGTTGGACCAAGATTTCCTGATGCTCCAGTTGACCCAGTTGGACCATTGTCCCCAGCGCTTCCTGTCGTACCAGTTGGTCCTTTATCTCCTGCGCTTCCCGTGACGCCTGTGGCACCAGTGGGACCGACAGTACCTGTGCTACCTGTTGCACCTGTAGGACCAGCATACCCTGTAGGACCTGTCGCACCAGAAGCTCCTGTGGCACCTGTTGGACCTATCAAACCAGAACTTCCAGTAGCACCTATTTGACCTGTAGCACCAGTACCTCCAGTTGAACCAGTAGGACCTACAGAACCAGAGCTCCCAGTTGATCCACTTGGACCTACCGCTCCTGTTCCTCCAGTAGAGCCTGTTGGCCCCACTAATCCAGAACTTCCCGTTGAACCACTTGGACCCACTACGCCTGTGCCCCCAGTAGATCCTGTTGGCCCCAACTGACCTGTAGTTCCAGTTGATCCAGTTGGACCTCTATCTCCCGTGGCACCAGTCGCACCTGTACTTCCTGTAGGACCTGTAAATCCAGTTGATCCTGTAGCACCTGTAGATCCTGTCGCTCCAGTAGGGCCAGGTACCCCAGTTGCACCTGTTGCACCCGTAGGACCGTTATCACCTGTTGCACCAGTACTTCCAGTTGGACCATAAAAGCCAGTTGATCCTGTCACACCCGTAGGTCCAACATATCCAGTTGTTCCTGTAGATCCTGTAGGACCTGACGCACCCGTTTCCCCTGTCGAACCAGTTGCGCCTATCTCACCTGATGGCCCTGTTGAGCCAGTTGGTCCTAATTCTCCGGTAAGCCCAGTAGCACCCGTAGGACCAACTGCGCCACTTGCACCAGTACTACCTGTAGGTCCACCTTCCCCACTTGCACCAGTAGCTCCAGTTGGCC
>CAZPNL010000006.1:27251-36395 GCA_964588145.1 uncultured Gammaproteobacteria bacterium | reverse complement strand
CTGTGGCTCCAGTGGAACCTGTTGGACCAGATTGGCCTGTAGCTCCTGTGGAACCCGTGACACCTGTAGCTCCGGTAGGCCCAGTTTCTCCAGTAAGTCCAGTTGCGCCTGTAGGACCCACAGCTCCAGTAGCTCCTGTAGATCCAGTACTACCTGTAGGTCCACCTTCCCCACTTGCACCAGTAGCTCCAGTTGGCCCATTTTCACCTGTGGCTCCAGTGGAACCTGTTGGACCAGATTGGCCTGTAGCTCCTGTGGAACCGGTTGATCCTGTTGCCCCAGTTGGACCAGTTGGTCCAATTCCACCACTTGCACCAGTCGCTCCAGTTGAACCCGTTGCCCCAGTTCCACCTGTTGGACCATTTGCGCCAGCAGTACCAGTCATGCCTGTTGCTCCCGTTGGTCCCAAATCTCCCGTAGCACCAGTAGCTCCTATACCTCCCGTAGCTCCCGTTGAACCAGTCGGTCCAATCTGACCCTCTGCTCCGGTGGCAGCACTTTCTCCAGGTGGACCCTGCAGCCCGGTTGCTCCCTGAGGACCTGTTGCGCCAAAATCTCCATCTCTGCCAAGTACTCCATCTACCCCACGGGGTCCAGTTGCGCCCGTTGCACCATTTCCACTTATGCCTAAACTTTCTTTGATAACTTCTATTAATTGTGTAGTAGGCGTTCCATTTTTTGCTCCAAGCGCAGAATACACATAATCACCATAAGCCAGCTCATCATCAGGAAGGATAATCGTTTCCACTCTCCCAGGTGCGACACGACGAAGGAAACGCACAGAAGTACGTGCAGGATAATCTAAAAAGGCCGATAGTGCATTTTCAATTATATTTGGATCATTTTGATTTTTATCCGCACTATCGGTTGCACCTAAGACTTTCTTTCCATCTGGCTTTAAATCAGTAACTGTTGTGTATCGAAAAAATCGTGCAGCATTATCTGGAAATATTGCAAATACCATCGTCAAACCTATAGTAGCAATCACAGCATATATACCGATCAGTCCCACAATGCCCACAAGGGCTTTTGACACAAGTCGCACCCATGCCAATTTTTGCGTAACATTGACAAGCACAGACTTGACGCCAGCTTGGATTACAGGTTTGTCATGGAGAATTTCGCCATTTGTTGTGCTGACGTCAGTATGTACTATTATAGGCTTCGATACGATTTCCTCTGCTACCTCGTGTGACAACTCGTGTTCACTATGAACATATGACTCCAGATCTTTTAGTTCAAACCGCCGATACCCGTTTGCCTCTCTTGTACTTGGGATCACACCCCTATCTGCTATTCGTCGAAGTGTGGAGGTACTCATTCCCAGTCGCTTGGCAGCCTCCTGAATATCCAGCGTCTGGGAGTACTTGATACTATCTAGGTCATCAACAGCAAAAAATCTGTTCTTTCCATCCAGCCTTGTAGTCTTGATTTTCCCTGCTTTTTCCCACCGACGAAGGGTGTCAATAGACACCCCTAAGTATTCAGCCGCTTGGCCGATGGACAGGTATTGGACAGACATGGTCAATTTATGATCGAGCGTGTGCTCACCCTATGCAGAAATTATCTCTACCTAGGTAACTCGCCTCGGAAACCTTCTCAAATCCCGTTCCCATCAGGCGATTTTTCTTATCATAAATTTATCTCACCATATATAATAATTTCTTGTCAAGCATTCACCCGTGAAACTTTAGCCTCAAAAAACAATCTTTACACAGATATCTGTGAAAACTTTTCATGAGTTCATTTCACGACTGATAAAATTTGGCCAGATATATCAGTCTAAATTAGTAGCCCTACCCTCATATACATAAAAAAGAATACATTTTGCACTCATACATCATATTTTGCTCATCTGACCCGTCCATGTCATGGTGCCCCCACCAAAAGGTGTATTACATAATAAGTCGGAACGCAGACGACAGAGAAACAATCTAAAAAAGTATATATATTATAGGATATATACTACAGATTTGAAGGATTTTCTTGAACACAAATACACACCATTAGTATGCTTTTAACCTATCCGAACAATCTACACAAAACGATTCACATTTCGGATCGAGACCACCTGTCGTGCACCTCACACCTGAGGCAAACTTCTACCTATGCACAGACTATATCTACCTAGGCATCTAGACTCAAAAAGTCAACCTACAAATTCCCCAGCCTCGAAATAACCTAACGTAACGTATTGCCTGAGAAACATCCTCATCTCATGAAACCCAGAGAGCATCACACACCTATGTTTCAATCAATTAAGGAACCAGATACGCAAAACCTCTACAAGCCTGCTGCTACTACTATAAGACATTATAGGGCACAGAGATTCACGTACATACAACTCACATAACCACAATCAACTCTGTAACTAATGTACAAAGACAGAGCCACATATTCCTCATCAGAATCAACCCACTCCACACCTATTCATTCGCATGAGATTATCTTCGGAAGACCCCTCCTATGCCTCCAGCCTCCAGTACATACCTAAAAATATGCATGAGGATATCCCATGCTTACAAACATCCCCGAAAGATTACCTGGCACACATAAGCTTATAGTATGAATCTGACACAACCACTTTTCTAAAAATATTTCAAAGCTCGTCACCCAACATAGCCCACACTGAGAAGGTGCCAGATAATATCCTTGCCTCAACGTTGCATCTATGCATGCCCTATTTTTACCTAGGCAAACAAGCTCAAAATCTCTTCCATTTCTTTACTCAAAGCACGTTGTATGCACAATCCGAAATCCAGGTAGATATTCTTACCACACGCACCCGCCAATAGCGTTTTATTGCCAGCAACTCCCCCAAAAGTTCAACAAAACTATAAGACTACTTGTGATTCATAAAGATGTACGTTTTCCCACACACTTTTCGCCACTCACCACAAAAAATGATGCCATGTATTACACCCTATAGATATACCCACCTACCAAGATGATAGCCTGCCTCGCGCCCAGGTGTGCCTCAGCGCATAGATCACTTTCTGTTATGCCCAGACACATATCCCCTCCAAACACAATGGAACAAATAGTGAAATTACCACACTCTGCGTGGCCTACACCACAAGCCCAAATCAAACCACACCAAAGGCACTAAAATCCATCAGAATGGCAAGGAACATGCGTATCCTAAGCACCATACTAAAAAAATGACTAAATACAATGCCATACCATCGGATACCAAACTCGATACAATAGCACTCGACGCATCTTTAGTAGTCAGCCTCAAAGTTGCACCTATGCATACATGAGCATTGCATAGGTATTCCCTGCCTAAAAGACCTCCCAAAAAGGTACGCAGCTACAAGTAAGCTAGAAAGGATTATTTTCCGAAGGTGTAGCGTACTCATGGAACTGTAATCCCATGATTCCTAAGCGCACTGCGTTACTCCGCACTAACCAAGCTATTGGAGTACCTTGCTCGGGTCCAGAAAGATACGCGCATAACCATATTTCTTGTATCATGAGGGGTCTTGTTCCAGTCAGTCACAGACGTTTGTGAGCATACAATTGATTACTGTATATCTCTGGACCCCCTCCGCACTTTCACAAAAATGAGGCATAAACATCGAGTCAAACACGTCGGTAAGATAACCAGAAATTGAAACCCCCTCCAATACAAAAAACGTTTTTCGTATGATAGATTTCACGCCAGTCAGATTTCACGAGCTGTCTAGATTTACAGTATGAATGTGAACCACAAATAAATACCTAGCTGTTCATACAACCAAACTTTTAGCGAAAATCCGAGCATTCGGGTAAATAAAAACAATCAAACTCTTATGAAGTGGGCTTAGCACCCTCTAGCCTCAAAAGTAGATATATGCAAAGCCTGTCTTTGCCTAGGTATGTGCAGGCTAAAAGCTTGTCAGGCGAAAATTACATGCTCAAATGAAGCAACACTTAGTTTGCAACCTTGTCATTTCCCAAAAGGATAAGATAGTCTGTGGTGGCGGGTATCTCACCTTCAGGCAAAACTCCTACAGGAATTCCCAAGCTAGAGGCTAAAACCTTTGCTTCCGCCAATCGTGTACCAGATGTGTCTATAAGCATGCTTTTTGCATAATCTGTCTTTTTGGCATTGCCTCGTGCAGATATTGTCAAGCTGGGTGCCTTTTGTTTGAGTTCTGGCTCATACTTCTGTGTCAAGCCCTGGGTAAGGGTACCGTTGCGTAGCTCCACTGTTCCGGTAGGTAGATTTGGCACCGCTGTACTTTCGCCTTTGACTACAGGCTTTGGTGATATTACAGGGCTATTTTCGGTGGCTTGTGCAGAATCCGAAGCATTTAAATTCACAGGTGCCACGTCGATAACCCGCTTATCACTAGGCCTATAAAGTATTGCCTTTTTAGCATTTGGGTAGATGATTACCCGGTCCCCATTTTTCGCATTCACAAAAAACTGCTGATTTTTCAGTTGCTCGACATCAGTCACTAGAGCTATAGTCGGACTCTCGCCCTCAGGAAGGAGTATCACCTTAGATACTTCGTCTAAGAGCTTCTTTTGATCATCTGCCGTAATTTGATTTGCATTTGTCTTGAGTTTATTCAGCTCCTGGGTAACGGTCACATATCTCCATACTCCAAATCCGACGAGTGCCACAAATAGTACACCACCTACCACAAGCCAGAGTACTTGCGACTCGTACCATTTTGTAGCTTTAGGTTCCATATAGCACACATTATGCTACGAGAAAATTCCGTTGACAAGAGATCATTCCACCTCATTTTTAAAAGATCTATGCAAAGGTTGTCAGTAGCCAGTAGCCAGTCAGTAGCCAGTAGCCAATGAGAAAGCATAACGTCTAATTCTTTATTCCCACCCTCGTTTACATTATAATATTGACACAATGCACATCCCCAACTGGACCTATGCCCGTGAGCTAGCACAAATTCGCCCTCAAATAGATGACGCCATCGCTCGAGTTCTTGATTCTGGACACCTTATCCTAGGCCCCACTGTAGTTAGATTCGAAGACCAATTTGCAAAAGTAGTCGGATGTAAATATGGAATAGGGGTCGACAATGGCACAGATGCCATATTTTTAGCTCTCAAAGCTCTCGATATAGGCCTAGGTGATGAAGTCATCACAGTTGCCAATACTGCCATCCCCACAGTAGCTGCAATAGTCGCAACTGGAGCTACACCTGTCTTTGCTGACATTGAGCCAGAGACAATGCTGATCAACTTACAGGATATAAAAAAGCACATCACACCACGCACCAAGTGCATCATGCCAGTGCATCTGTATGGCCTATCATGTGATATGGATTCGATTATGCACATTGCAAAAAAACATAATCTCTTTGTCATCGAAGACTGTGCCCAATCAACTGGCGCACTGTGGAATCACAAACCTACAGGCTCTTTTGGAGACCTAGCCACGCATTCATTTTATCCTACGAAAATCATTGGCGCATATGGCGATGGTGGTATGATTACTACATCATCATCTAAGTTCGAACAAAAACTCCGGATGCTTCGTAAATATGGCACCACCACCACATACTATAGCCATATCCATGGTTACAATTCTAGGCTCGATGAGCTGCACGCAGCTATGCTACAGGTCAAACTTTCACACCTATCAAACTATATAAAAGAAAGACAAAATATAGCAACAATGTATCAAAAGCTCCTTTCAAATAGTACGCTTTCATTTCAAAAATCATCTACACTATCAGCTCATGCATATCACCTCATAGTCGCTCAGCATCCCAAACGTGATCAAATCATCCACGCTGCTGCCAAAAAAGACATAGAGCTCAAAGTGCATTATGCACATCCCATACACCTCATGGATGGATATGCATACTTACACTACAAACCAGGACACCTCCCTTTCACAGAACTAGCCGCACTCCAGGTATTCTCACTCCCATGTTTCATAGGTATCACGAAGGAAGAAATTGCCTATATTTGTACATCACTGGTTAACATTCTACAAAACCTCTAGGCTAATCCCGCGTTTAGAACCAATTTTACATAAACCTATAACACATTTTATACCTCTTATTAACATATCATTTGCTTATAATTAGCCTCAAAAGAAATAAAAATATTCTATTGCGGGAATAATGTATATGATATCCATATGCTTGTAATGGACATTTACAATATTTAGACTGCATGGACAAGCCAAAAACTCAATTCTTCACTAACTTGCAATCACACAGGCATCAGGCTACACTTATGATAAGATCGCGATAAGAAAGATATTTTGAATAAACAATTCATGATTCCACTCACCTACACACATGGATTTGACCTACAGCAAGTACTCACCGCAATAGAGTCAAGCAGACGAGCAATCCTCACAACCCCAATAACAGTTAAAACAGAGCGTACACTCATATGGGACGGACTTGTTTCCAGAATTTCAGCTTCACTCCACCTCTCTGGTGAACAGACCGCCAAAAATGTCATCACAGAAACGCTCCTCAAAAATCCTAAAAAGCCCACACTGCGTGAATGGACTGTGCTTACCCTGAGAGACGCATACGACACTATCCGCTATGAGTGGTCTGCTACGCAAAAAGATGTGTCATGGCGCACCCTGCAGTCTCTGGCTATATCTATAAACGATGCAAATATCTCTACGCCCTTATCCATAAGTGACTCTGAAGGCCACGGAACTCTTTCATACCTACAATCATCAACAGAACACGCCATTGTCCAGGCAGCTATAGCAACAGCTTGGCTATCACTCTCACAGCCTTTTCCATCCGATCGTGGCAAGACAGGTAGACTCCTTGGGTATTTGTATTTAGCTCGAAGTGGATACGACTGTCGCGGCTATATAGCCCTCGAAAAACGATGGATCACAGACAGAGGCCCCTACGATAGGGCACTTTCTAGTATCACTGAGACTGGCAACCTGACACGATGGATCGTCTTTTATGCCCAGTCCGTCCAGGGAGAATACCAATCACTCGAATCTATCGTTAATGCCAAGTCTCAACTCAAAGACGAACCCGCGCTCATCCTGACAGATAGGCAAAAAGAAATATTACGATTGGTAGAAAGCCCGCAGGCAACCATATCAAACAAAATCGTCCAAAAACACTTTGTTATATCTCAAATCACAGCTTCCCGCGAGCTTGCCAAGCTGGCGAGCATAGGACTCCTCAGGACCCAAGGCAAAGGCAGATCTGTGTATTATACTAAGGTATAAATTGTGCTCGTGCTACCATAGCTGTATGACGACACGAAACCCTAAACCATTTACCCCTGCAGATTTCAAAAAAATTTATTCTCAAGTCCCCAGAGTTACTGCGGAGGCAGTTATAAAAACCCCAAAAGGCATAATCCTGGTCAAACGCAGCCTCCCAGACTGGCAGGGTATGTGGCACATACCAGGAGTCACTCTGCTATACGGAGAAAAACTCGCACAGGCAGTCAACCGGGCTGCCCAGGACGAAGCGGGAGTAAGTATTACGATTACAGGATGTTTAGGTCCCTATGAATTTTCAAATGAAACGCGCATCCGCGGCTGGGGTCAAACCGTAGGGATTGCATATTTGTGTGAAACAACAGATAGTGTTCCCAGTCAAAACCAAGATGGTGAAGAAATTGGAGTATTTCAAACTGTTCCGGAGCATACCATCGCAGAACAAATCCCCATTATCCAACGCATTCTTAATTCTTAATTCTTAATTCCATTTATAATTTATTATCTTATAGTATATTTGTCAAGGATAGTATAGTTCTTGTTTGTTATAATGCATGTATTCAAAAAATCTGTATTTTTCAAAAAAATCTCTATGAATCTTCAGACTGTAAACAACATACAAAAACCACAAACTCCATTTTCCTGGAACACCCTTCCCAAACCGTTTTTTGTCTTGGCACCAATGGAGGATGTGACAGATACGGTCTTTCGACAAATGGTAGTTAAAACTGGTAGGCCAGAGGTATTTGTCACAGAATTTACAAGTATTGAAGGTATCTGGTCACCAGGTACACTCCATGTCACACAAAGACTACAATACACGCAGTCAGAACGGCCCATCATCGCCCAAGTCTGGGGTAATAAACCAGAACTGTTTTACAAAACCGCTCAATACGTACAAGAACAAGGATTTGATGGCATTGATATCAATATGGGATGCCCCGTACGTGCTGTCATGAAACAAAAATGTGGCTCAGCTCTCATCGGTCACTACAGTCTGGTGGCTGAAATCATAGACGCTGTCAGACGTGGTGCACCCACGCTCCCTTTTTCTATAAAAACACGTATAGGTATTAAAAGCATTCTCACAGAAGAGTGGATTAGCTTTCTCTTGCTTCAAAAACTCGATGCCCTCACAATCCACGGCCGTACAGCTGCTGAGCAGTCCGGCGTACCCGCCCACTGGGACCAGATAGGATATGCTGTAGAACTCCGAAACAAGCTGAATCCACAAACTATTATTATTGGCAATGGTGATGTAGCAGACCACGGAGAAGGGACCGCAAAGCACCAACAGTTTGGCGTAGATGGCATCATGATAGGACGCGGTATATTTCATAACCCCTGGGCATTTACACACATTTCACAAGGTCGGACCTTGCCAAGGTCAGACCTTGCACCTTCGCACGATTCCAATTCTGATGACGCTCACCCAGAGGCAAGGTCCGACCCTATGGAAACCCACACCATAAGCGAACGATTAACTCTCTTAAAACAACACATTGATCTTTATGAGCAAACCTGGGGTAAAAAGAAAAACTTCAATGTTCTTAAAAAATATTTCAAAATCTACCTTTCTGGCTTTAATGGAGCCAAAGAGGCCCGCGAAACGATCATGAGTGTCAAAACATTTGATGAAGCAAAAAATATTGTCAATACTTTAAAAAATACCCTTGTACAAAATCAGAGATAACCAACAGTTGCCGATTAATTAGTAGCCTCATCTAAAAGATTTTCTGCAATACCCCACAGGTGACAATTGTTAGCCTCGAATCTCAAGGACGAAATCCGTTCTTCGTCAAACCTCAAAAGACAAACCTCTAACGAATTACTTACTAACCTCTAATCCATAAGCTCAAAACCCTACATTCCCATTTCCCATTTCCCATTTCCCATTTCCCATTTCCCATTTCCCATTTCCCATTATATGATTATTTTAATGCTGCCCATTTTCATCATAC
>CAZPNL010000006.1:3567-27151 GCA_964588145.1 uncultured Gammaproteobacteria bacterium | reverse complement strand
CCATTTCCCATTTCCCATTATATGATTATTTTAATGCTGCCCATTTTCATCATACCCTGTATTATAATTTCTCTCGTCGTCCTCTCTCACTACATGGGGCTAAAATGGAACATAAATAACGATGCAATCTATGCTCCATTTCACTTTGCTACAGGAGCCCTGGTTGGCGCATGGTGGCAACTCATCATCAACATGCCACTTGCTGCACTCTTCCTAACGATAAGCGTTGGTGCTATATGGGAAATCTACGAGTGGAGCCTCTGGAAATTTGTACTAAAAAAACCTAAATATAAACCAAAAGCATGGGACACCAGAAATGACATGATCCTTGATTTATTGGGGGGGATGATAGGGATTGGCTTGGCTACTTTTTATCTTCAATAATTTACGTCACTACAGTCCCAGAATGCATCGACTGCATATATTTCCCCTTATGTTCATTCCATAAATATTCAATGAGTGTATCATGATAAAACTCACTCATTTGGTGACCGATTGTATCCCAATCAAAATACCTACGCACACGCTCTATACCATTTTCTCTCATTTGCTTTCCTACTGTAGGGTGATCAAATATATATTTCATTTTTTCAGCAAACGCCAGCGGATCACGAGGCTTTACTAAATACCCTGTTTTTCCATCCTTTATCGTCCACTGCATCCCACCCACATTTGAAGCAATTACAGGTGTACCACATGCCATTGACTCAATAGGAACAAGTCCAAATGGCTCATAATAACTAGGTGATATAGTCATATCGGCAGCAGCATAATGATATGGCAACCACTCACGATCAATTCCCCCAATCATCCGTACTATATCTCCTATATTTAATTTATTTATTAGCTCATTTAAACGATCCCTTTCGGTACTTTCTGTTGAATCAACATTTTTCCAACGCCTCTTGGGCTCCCCGCCAGAAATATAACAACGCATGATTTTTCGCTTTTCAGGCATCATTTTTGCCAATTCATACACAGCCGACAGTAGCGTATCTATACCCTTTCGACGCTCTATGCGACCCACATAAAGCATGACCAAACGATTGGGTGACATTTGAAGCACTCGGCGGGCCAGCAGCTGTGGTGTGGGGACAAATCTATTTAAATTTGCCCCCTCCGTAATGACATAAATTTTTTTAGGATTTATATCATAATACTTTGCAATCTCTTCTTTCATGGGTGGACTTGTGGCAATAATCCTATCCAAACGATCCATAACCAGCTTTTCAGTCTCAATGCGGTCCACTGGAGAAGGATCATTCCGGCCTAGTGCTTCGTGCTTTACTTTGCCCAAGGTATGAAATGTCGTGACAACTGGCAAATGCAGTCTTTTGGCAATATCTATAGCTGCATATGCGCTTATATAATAATTTCCATGCACAATCATATATTCTGACTTCGTCTTTTCTTTCCAAGCCATAAATGCTTCAACATATGCAGGCACCATAGGCATGAGACGCTCCTTGGGTACAAACTCTATAGGTCCTACTGGGAGACGAATCACGCGCACATTTTCTGAAACTTTGGCAATCTGAGCAGTCTTAGGATACGACCATTTGGTGAATACATCCACTTGCCAGCCGATACGACCTAAGGCTCGTGTAAGCTCAAGCACATACACATTCTCTCCACCAGCCTCATGTCCACCGATTGGAGCAAGTGGATCAGCATTATCAGTTATCATAGCCACACGCTTAAGCATAAAAATGTAATATAAATATGAACAAGTCTGCATACCCGCCGACTAATTCAACTATAGTACATTTCAGGCAATAGTCAATGAATACATTCCAAACTCAGCTTGAACAAACAAACGTAAAAAAGCCACAATCTGTGTATAATAAAAACATGCTTAAAGTGTGTGTACTCTTTTCAAATCTCATAAAAGTCTCACCTCATACAAAAAAAGGCACTGAGGTGTGGGGCAGTATATTTCTAGAAGGTCTCGCAAGCTATGCACAAGTACACCCCAATGATATAGAGGTTACTGTATATGCATCTGGAGATAGCCAGGTGCCATTTCCGGTACGCACAAATACACCTATAGCTACTGCAGATTGCAAAGATCTCACGCACAATGAACGAAAACTACTTGAGCTCCAGCTTGTATCTCTGGCATTTGCAAACCAAGACGCTTTTGACGTCTTTCATATACATATCAGTAACGGAGAATATATACTCCCGTTTCTACCATTTGTAAAAAAGCCCGTGCTAGTCACTATGCATGGCACCATAAATACCCAAGCAAACAAAGAATATTTTCATACAAGCACAGCCCAAGGACGCGTACATTTTATTGCCATATCAGAACATCAAAAAAACATGATGCCAGATTTGCCGTATACAGATGTCATCCATCACGGCATTAATACCGCACATGACTTTATCTTTGGCCCCACTGGTGGATCACGCATCATGTGGGCAGGACAAGCTATACCCGAAAAAGGACTAGATCAAGTTTTGCACGTTGTAGAAGAGACAAAACATCCTGCCATGGTATTTCCCATGATCAAGCCCCATATGCTTGAGTGGATTGAACAAATACTCCTCAGTAACCAAGATGAACTCAGTAGCAGACTTGACCTCCAAGTAAATGTAAATCTGTCACGGCTAGAACTCACAAGCCACTACCGCGACGCCAAAGTATTTTTATTTCCCATCTGCTGGGAAGAGCCATTTGGTCTGGTCATGATAGAAGCCCTTGCCAGCGGCACGCCTGTAGTTGCATACGCCCGAGGGGCCGCGCCTGAGATCATCAAAGACGGCTATACGGGGTATCTCATAAATCCATCAGATGATGACAAGCGAGGGAGCTTCACGATACATCAAGCAGGTATACAGGGTCTCATAAAGGCTGTAGAAAAAATATATGCTTTGCCAGACGACGAGTACAGACAACTGCGTGCAAATTGTAGGAGGCATGCAGAAGAGTATTTCAGTGTAGAAAAAATGGTCCAAAAGTACGTCGATGTATACGAAAAAATAACCTAAGTACCTGCCGCTATCTTTTTATATACTTCCAAATACCCATCAACCATCACTTCTTTTGTAAACCGTTTTTCAACGGTCTGACGACACATATGCCGATCAATATGCCCTAATTGTGATACAAATGGTGTTAAGTCTTCAGCAGTTTTGGCCAAAAATCCATCTACGCCGTGGGTGATAAGCTCAGGAAACGAACCCCGTGCCACCCCAAGCACTGGTGTGCCACATGCCATAGCTTCAACTACATTAAGCCCAAAAGGCTCCTCCCACTGGATAGGCGCCAAAAGTCCTATGGCATTTTTCAGTAGCGTCACTTTTTCATCCATCCCAATCTCTCCAACCATTTCCACATTTGCCCCTTCCATACACTTTTTCACTTCCTCAAAATACCCTAGATCAACTGTGTCTACTTTTGTGGCAATTTTTAGCTTTTTTCCACTACTGCGAGCTATCTCTATAGCCTGCTTCACGCCTTTTTCTGGTGACATCCGCCCCAGGAACAAAAGATAATCTTCTGGATCATTAGTAAACGTATATGGATCTATATTGATACCGTTATATACAGTATCTATATAGTGTAATGTTGGCAAATCTTTTCTCTGATTATTGGATATAGATACAAACCTATAGTCAGATCTTGCTTGAAACCCCTCATACTGATAAGGCAAACTCATAGGCCCATGAAGCGTAGTAACGGTTTTGGATTGTACAAACGGCTCAAAGAGCAAATATCTCCACCCTATATGGTTGTGAACCATATCAAAATGTTCTTTATTTATAATATCTAGTACTTTTGCGATCCCTTTATACTTGGCCGCTTCGCGCATTTTAGCGTTCGTATCGTAGGGTGGGGTAGTCCGTATCCCGGATGAAAACACACTCACCAATCTGCAGGGAACGTTTGAATCACCAGAAGCAAAAAGCGTCACATCATGCCCACGCTTGTGCAGTTCATTAGCCAGAAGTCCCACAACAAGCTCTGTACCACCATATTTTACTGGTGGAACTGGCTCTTCAAATGGCGCCACAAGTGCAATTTTCATAATAATTGAATATCTTATACTATCGTATCACTTCTCGAAGATAAAAATATACTTCCCACAACACACAAACTCGAGGCCAAACAATCGAATCTCGAAGCCCGAAGCTCGAAACTCCTACCACTAAGCATCTAAACAACTAAACCTCCAGGTCTCTCCCTAAACTCTAAACTCTAAACTCTAAACTCTAAACTCTAAACTCTAAACTCTAAACTCTACCTAACACCAACCATCTGCTTACCCTTGGCTACCACAACGAGCCAAAGAAACTTTGGGATGGCCAGTTGGCGCCAGAACCTACTTGGCTCCTGATAGAGCCTCCACAACCATTCCAGACCATAACGTCGCACAATATGAGGTGCTCGCGTAGTTCTTCCAGCATAGTAGTCAAAAAGCCCACCAACTCCCAAGCCCACACGTGCACCTGTTTTTACTAAATTTTTCTCAAGCCAAAGCTCTTGCTCTGGCGCTCCAAGTCCCACAAGCAGTATATGAGGTTTAGTGGATTTGATTTTGGCAATAATATCGGCCTCTTGTGAGGCTGTAAAATACCCACTTGAAACACCTACAATCTGAATATTTGGATAAAGAGATCTGATCTTAAGCGCCGCACGCTGAGCCACGCCAGCATGGCCACCAAACAGATACAATCGCTGATTTGTAGTAGAAAGGGACAGACAAAGCAATGGAAACAGATCTGTACCATTGACGTTATCATGTGTTTTACCATTGAGGATGACATCACCAAGCTGTAAGCCCACGCCATCAGCCAAACGCAAATCTGCACTTTGTAGAGATTGGGCAAAGCCAGGATCAGTCTGTGCTCGTATAGCTGCCTCAGTGTTGACAAAAACTATGCGTGTATGGCCTCGACTCGTACGATCTATAATCCAATCAACAGCTTCCTGAATTGTTTTAGGATCAAATCGTATACCCAATATAGATCTCTCTGAACTCAAATCAATTCGTTCGGTATTCATGTGTTCATATTGTACCAGTTTTACGCTTTTACGCGATGATATGCCCTTGATATACCCTATAGCTCTACTCTATTACAAGACTTCTCAAACACGTAGCCTCAAAATATTCATATTGTGCGACATCATGTAGCACTACTCACGATAGACTGCTAAAGTAATAAAGTTTTCTATAAGTATTGCCACAAAAGCCTAATCGTCATAATCCACCAAAAATTTTTTACACTGCACGAGAGAACATTTATCATTCTCTATCTCCTATAACTCAAGATATATATACGGTATAAAATTGTATATTTTATAATTACAAATTGTTTTTTATCTCATCAGATCAATCTAATATCAGAAATTAACCAAGGAAATTAGGTTAAAATTTTTCCATTATTTATCTGATTATCGGCCAAAAACATTTCCAAATTACCCCAAAAAATATGCCTAGAAAATATCACTATGATTTCTAAGCCGTCCATATATAATTCTAGGATAATAATTTGGCACATCTTGTTATTGCCGCAAAGTACCAATTCCAAGCTGCATAGACTAAAAAATAAGGATGCAGTACAGTGCATCATGCAAAGTTCTAAAATATTTCAAAACGTTGAATACCTTTTTTGGGTTGTTCATACAATACATACATAAATGTGCACACTTAACACTCCTCTATCCTACCCAGTCAGCTTATAACACAATATTATTTCACGCATTTTTACCGTTTTTTCACAAAATTATGTGTATGTAAATTTACTAGAGGATATTATAATTCCATTTACGCTCAAAAAAGAATATTTTTGTCCTATAAAAATAAATACAGTAGGTTAGGGTATTTCTTAAGTCTTTTAATCAAATTAATTAATTCATCGCAATCTTCGTAACTATATCTTTGGAGCAATGGAGTAATGGCGTAATGGAGCAATTTAATAATATAATAATTTTAACAGTTCTCCCGAAACTCGAACCTCGATGCCCGAAGCTCGTATTTTTCCTCAATACTCATATGAAAAACGACTAACGCTTCCCCAAACTCGAGGCCAGAGGCTCGTTTTACTAAACCCTAAGCTCTAATCTCTAAACCCTACGCTCTCCCCTCACTTCGTCACACTTCGCTTGTACAACTCAATATTTTCAATAGCAACTCCTGTCCCTCGCACGACGCAAAGAAGCGCATCCTCAGCCACATGACAGGGCACGCCAGTCATCTGCGTAGTCAGTTTATCGAGATTGCGAAGCGTCGATGTACCCCCAGCCATCACAATTCCTTTATCTATGATGTCTGCAGCCAGTTCTGGTGGAGTGTCTTCCAGTACAGACTTTACAGCTGCTACAATCTGCATCAATATAGGCGTTATAGCATCAGTTACTTCTCTGCTGGATAACTCAATCATGCGTGGTAAGCCAGACACAGCATCACGGCCACGCACTTCCATCTTGAGCCCGTCTTTAGGACTTCCAGAACGCTCAGGCGTCAGCGCATCACCAATCGTAATCTTGATCATCTCAGCCATGCGTTCACCTATGATAAGATTAAATTTCTTTTTGACCGTGAGTGCTATTGCCTCATCTATTTTATTTCCAGCAACTCGTGCGCTCTTATGCGTCACTACTCCGCCAAGAGATATAACTGCAGTCTCCGTACTGCCTCCCCCTATATCAACAATCATGTGTCCACTGGCTTGAGCAATTGGAATTTTTGCACCGATAGCAGCAGCTAAAGGTTCTTCTATGAGATAGGCTACTTTAGCACCAGCAGATAGCGTGGCGTCAAGCACAGCCCGACGCTCCACCTGGGTGACACCACTCGGTACACAAATCATCACCTCTGGCTTGAAAATACGATTTTTCCCCACCACTCGATCGATAAAGTACGAAAGCATCGCCTGCGTCATGCGGTAGTCAGCAATCACTCCGTCACGCATAGGACGTGTGGCCACTATATTTCCAGGAGTTCTCCCAAGCATCTCTTTAGCTTCATTACCTACAGCCACTACACGGTTATCATCTACAGTGACAGCCACCACAGTGGGCTCATTGAGCACCACGCCTTCTCCAGCCAGCCACACGAGGCTATTGGCAGTCCCCAAATCTATTCCAAGGCGTTTTGTAAACATCATAAGATTAACTTTGAACCTAGGACTAAGCACCAAGAACGTCTAGAGCAAGCAACTGTGAACTAAGAACGTCGAAACTCTAAACTCTAAACTCTAAACTCTAAACTCTCTCTACTCTCGTACCTCATTGTAGCATGCATACAAATTATGAGTATAATAGATGTATGCCCACCAAAGACACCAAAAAAAGTCGGATCACGCTTCATATCAACCCAAAAGTCGGGGGCATTTTGATATCCTTTATAGTACTTGCTCTTATTATGAGTGCTTCTGCTATACTCATTGCGTTTGGTCGCGGGTACCGCTTTGACGTCAAAAATACTGAGATTAAAACCACAGGTCTCATCAGTGCCACGAGTGACCCCGTGGGTGCTCAAGTGTATGTCAACAATGCACTTAAAACCGCCACAAACAATCCCTTCAATATTGATCCGGGTTGGTACCAGGTTCGTATCAGTAAAGAAGGCTATATCTCGTGGGAAAAAAATCTCCGTGTCCAAGGAGAGGTGGTCACGCGAGCTGACGCGTTTCTTTTTCCCAAAACGCCGAGTTTGTCTCCAGTTACCTCAAACGGGGTTGTCAATCCCTCACTCTCCCCTGATGGCACAAAGATTGCCTATGTTATACCAGAAAGTAATGATATAGATCCTAAAAAAATAGGTTTATGGGTCTATGAACTCGCAGATCGTCCACTCGGCTTTAACCGTGATCCGAAACTACTAGAGCTCACAACTCCCGCGTTTGACTTTACGAAAGCCACATTTTCCTGGTCACCAGACTCCACCGAGCTATTAGTAAGTTCAGGCATGAATAAAAGACTATATAAAGTAAATACCAATACCCCTCCTCAAGACGTCACAGGCACCTACGAAATCGTATCAGGAGATTGGCAAAAAGAACTGCATGCAAAAAATATGGCAAAACTCGCTGCATTTAAGCAACCCATCATAGATATGGCCACAGGATCAGCCAAAATCCTCAGTTTCAGTCCAGATGAAACCAAGCTACTCTATGAAGCCACAGCCAGTGCTACGATCCCCCAGGCAATCATACCACCACTCCTGGGCACAAATCCCACAGAGGAGATTCGCACAATCACTCCAGGAAATATCTACGTGTACGATTCACGCGAAGATCGCAATTATCTCATCATGGAGGCCAAAGAGTTTGCCAGCATGCGCCCTACCCCTACTCCCACACCACGTCTTGTCAAAAAACCTACCCCCACACCCACCCCATCATTCCTCACAAATCTTGAAGCAAACACCTCAGGCGTTCCCATCCAATGGTTCCCTACGTCGAGACACTTGATTCTCACACCACCAGGCAAAGTAGATATCATGGAGTTTGATCGTACAAACTGGACTACAGTCTATGCAGGGCCATTTGTCGATGGATTCGTAGCCCCCTGGCCATCTACCAGCAGACTCATTGTGCTGGCTAATTTTAACCCCGGAGCCGGCACACTTCCAAATCTGTACACTATTAATTTGAGGTAAAAAATTATCCTTCAATCAATTTTACCGATTTATCATATAATTCCCTGACTAACATCAGCATTGCTGCTTCACGAGCAGTATCTTCACTATGACCTATATTTACTAACGCCTGCTTAGCTGCGTCTAGATATGATTGAGCTATATTTATTTCAACTTTCTTCAACGTGTCAACAGCGTATCTATCTTCCCATTTCTTACATACGATCTCCTGTAATTGATAAATAATCTTTTGTAGTGACAGTTGGTCCGCAGGATGATTAAAAGCGCATGCGTACGATTTATCATCCTCATTTAAAGATTTTCGCTCAAAAGTCCCGGGATTAAACTCACAAACATATCGACTAACTTGTAATGGCAACGCAGAGCCATCCCGTAAATAACGCCTATACGTTGATAATAAAACAAACACAACTGCCTCTTCAAAACTCTCAGCAAAGCCATCACTACAACCTATCATAAGCTGAGACACATGATGATCTAACGGATCTATCGAGACACACTCTTCAAGTTCTCCTATGTTATGGAAAAACAAGTTTGAATTATCTGTAATCGTAAATACTGGCAATATGCCACGTTTTGCTGTGTATGTGTGAGACAAAAACCAACGATGAATTTCTGACGCATTAGGAATCACCTGCTTGAGTACACCATATAAACGATCAACAGATTGAAATCGCTTCATATGTTCATATAAATCTGGATTGGGCTGTAATTGTAGATTACCCTCTCGATTTACACTCACGAGCATGCCATCACCCAAATTAAATAGCATCATCTTATTACCTTTAACAAATCTTCCTACCATAGTTGCTGCTGGCATATGCGCTTCAGAAAAAGCAGCTAATGAAACATGTGGCGCTAATTGACCCCAATGATATACAGACTGTGTTTGTAGATATGTAAAAAATTCATTTAAACTCGGCATTACTTGGAAATAACCATCTGCATCAGAAACTGCACGCACCAGGCACTCGGCAGCAAGAGCATCAGTAGAATATGGCAATAATTTACTCATTTCAGCAGAAATTTGAACGGGAGTTATACCATCAGCTACCACAAAACTTCCACTTTTTGGATTTATCCAAACTCTATCACCACTTTTTTCTTTTCCAGGCTTACACTCAACACCAGCTATCATCCGCTCTGAAGCAACAACCTCAACAGCAAATGAGGATGGATTATAGCCTCCAATAATAATAGGTTTAGCTAATATTTCGAACTCACCGTGGTATTTTACATCAGATAACGAATCTATATCCTGCAATAATTGTTCTAACCTAGGATCAAGCCATAATCTTTCAGCAGCAAAGTCTAAATCCTTTAATCTTGCATTTACCTGAGCAAATGCTTCATCTTCAGCAAGTCCACCATATACAATATTATGAGCAGTTAACCATTCGGTTATTTCATAAGGGCTCATGTTATCCAGATGAGGGAATAATTCAGCAAACATGTGCTTATTATAGCAAATCAGGACAATCTAAAATAAATTTTAACCATCAATATCTGATTATTGCCAAGCTTAAGATTATTCAATTTGCCATCCACGAGTAGACTTAACATTCTCGTAAATTTCAACTCCGAAGCCGACACATTACCAAATCCATATGCAATTAATTTAAGGTAAGAATCTCTGCAAGGCGTCGCCTTACAGATACTTTCTATATCAACACGCCCACATCGGAGGTGGGACACGCTCGCCACGTCGGGATAAACAAAATTTAGAATACCAATCTAAAAGCATCAAATTCCAGGTGAATGCATACCCAAAGTACGCTATTATGGGTAACATGAACGCCGTTAGTCGTCACAGGGAAAGCTTCATCATGGTCACGCTTACGTTGACAATGCTTTTTCTCAGTCTTTGGCCGCTCATATCTCTTTATCAAAACAAATCAGCAGATCAATCCATCATTCCTCTCCATAACGACACATCAGACTACATGTATTATGTGACCTTTATCCGTCAGGGTATGGACGGAAATTTCTTTACACACAATCGCTATACTGCCGAGCCACATAGTGCTGGCATGATCCATGTATTTTATGCCATTTTAGGCAATATAGGAGCCCTCGTAGGCTTAGCAGATGCCCACACCATATATTTACTGTTTCGAATAGTCCTTGCCATCCTCTGGCACCTTGTTATGTATCTGTGCGTCAGAGTTTTTGTGCATACGTCAGGAGGCAGAATATCTGCATATATATTGGCAGTTACGACTGCCAGTCTCCCATTTCTCTCGTTTGAAAACGCCACATTCACCTATAGCTGGTATGGCAGTTGGTGGACAGAGTTTGATCCAATCAAACGAGCCACCTTTATCCCTCATTTTACCATGGGACACATTCTGATCACGCTTTTATACATATCAACTCTCGAATTTTTTCAGACAAAAAAAATCCACTCTTTACTTGCAATTTCTCTCTTGAGCCTCATTGCTGCCACAGTACACCCTCCAAGTTTCCTGTGGGCTGCTGGTCCCATACTCCTCTGGAAAACAAGTCAAATTTTTATTATTTTCATCTATACATTTATCAAGAAGGTGCAATCCAAAACATTTAAGTTGCATACATTTCTCCCTCATGTACTATCACACACAGGTGCGCTGCTGGCTCTGGCTGTCGCAATGAGTGTTGGTATCATTCCACTGCTCGCAATCCAACAAACATTCACTCAATTTCCATGGACAATTACTATGGTCCATGAACGCAAACAGTTCCCACCTCAATATTTCCATGACCTCTTTTACACACTTGGTTTTCTCCCATATCTTGCCAGTCTTGGACTACTCACAAAATGGAAAAAACCAGAAGCATGGCTTTTGGGGCTATGGGGACTAGGATCAATAGGTATTTTTATGGCCATCCCCATCTTGTTTTCATACTTCCCGTCTCTTGAATTACTGACTGGCATATCAAATATCCGATTTCTCCAAACAGCCTTGTGGCTGCCTCTGGCTATCCTGGCTAACTATATACTGGACACTCTCAACCGCCGGTTCGGCAAAGTCTCTATCATCATATTCTGGGGAATGTTTATCCTTATCACACTCCCAGGCTACCCACAGACTCTCCAAGCGCAGATAGATAAAAAATTTGGAGGGCCGCAATTTAATACCCCTACGGCTTCATGGCTACAAACAATTAAAGATATCAGCTCTGTAACACAACCAAATGATAGGGTTTTTGCCATGTCTCTAGCTGGCTTAGCAATCCCCACATACAACAACGTCTCAAGCTACATAGGGATGGAAGTGTACAACACGCCTGACATAGGAAGAAAAATAGCATTTGCCTGGAAATTTTATAATGGCCAGATACCCCCGTGCGATGCGTATACTGAATTTAAAAAATACAATATTACTGCAGTCTTTTACGGATACGATGAGCAATCAGCCGGCCGCGGGGTTGAAAAAATGAACTTTCTTACTCTTGCCAAAGATTTTGGCGGAGCAAAAGTATATGCAGTAAATTCTCCTTCACCGCCTTGTCTAGACAAGTAATGTAGAAAAATTGAGAAATCTTAATTATTACATATCTCGGACGCAAAAGGGCCAAAGGTGCCAGTAACGCCCGAAGGTAATCCTGCAGGATTTAGTACTGTTGTCACAGAGTATCCTCCAGGCGTCACCAGAGCATCGATAACATAGGCAACTTCCAGCTCTTCTACCCCCTCTTTACGTACTGTTACTACTATTTGCCTTACAGCATGATCTGGAAATCGAGAAAGCATACGATCAAAATCAAAAGACCCAGTAAGTATTGCCTGTTGCACTACATTTATCCATTTATCCTGACCATCCTTTGGCACAGTTACCGAGAGAGTAAAAGTAGGATCAGGAGCTAGTCTACGCCAACTACCTACCACATCTACTCGTAATCCATCAAGACCCATAACTTGTGCATTCTCAGGATCACCCACTATACTAAATGCTTGAAAATTACCATGAAAATTTTGCATGTCAGTGCCTTCTATAGGAGTCATTTCCAATAATTGTATAAAATCTAAAAATGCTTTAAACGCCCCATCCTGTCGGCTCAACAGTTCATTATAATCCGAATTTCTCACAACCCACCTACCGGAATCAACACTCATTCCTGGCAAGGCACGGGTATAATAATCAGGATGTACAAATATATCATCGGGGCCATACATACCAAATTCACTATTAAATAAGGCTGGAGTCATAATATTTGCAAGCACTGCTATTCTTCCTTTATCACTAAATGGTGAAGGAAATGATATGAGAATCGGATTTGAAAATCTTTGCAATCGCTCTGCGTCATCATAGGCCACTTGTTGATCTGCCAACATTTTTATCAAAGCAGGACTAATTTGTCCGCTAGGTTCTAATGCATCATACAATACTAATTGCACTGGACTACTATCACTACCCACTGTACTGGTAGTGTCTATCCTAAGCACTGGCACATACCTACCATCTGGTAATTGACACTTTTCAAGCGGCTTACTTTCTGAAGATTGACTTGACCCTGAAGTATCCACCTGTATACCCTGCGATCGTGTCGGATCATTGCTACCAGGCTTATCTGGAACAGGGGTAGGTTCTGGTTGTGGTGCTGTGGCTGTGTGCCATTCCAAAATTGATATTTCCCCTGGATCTATATTTTGTGGTTCTGCAGCATAATCGCGGGTAGCATGTGGCTCTGGTAAAATTCCTGGCTGCCTCGTCGCTTGTGGCTCACCCAAAGATGGCAGTATCTCACTCGATATATCAGGTGCAGGAGCCAACAACACTGGCCCCACAGGAGCCTCACCACAGCCACTTACCACGGTTGCTACTGCAGTAGCTCCCAATAATAGCCTTGCCTTGGCTGAAAGAGCATTTTTTCGCGGAACAACAGTACCGAGTGCTGCAGTGGCAATTCCCGTCCCGTTGATTGGATCTTCTGATGGACTATTAGCACTATTTGCAATAGGCTTTTTTCTTCCATAACGAAGACGTACGATATCATTTAAAACAAGCTCTTGAACATCTCTAACATCTCTCTGCTTCCGCCTATTACCATCAGCCTTTGCATAATCATCATCTAACGCTTCCAATTCTGCTATTAATGCTTGATAATTAGCCAGTTTATGACCTTGTATATGACCATGTAATGCTTGTTGTCTCAATGCCTGATACTTATCTGCTGGTGTATCTATAGGAGGCAACACTTCTTGTGGTAACTCAAGTAAAGCATCATTAAAACCCCAGGCTTCAGACAAAGCTAATAATTGCTCCTCAGACCTAGGCGCATCTAATATTGGAACAACAGGTAATACATGATCTGGTAACGATTGTACTTGATTATTCGCAGGTGGTTGTTCTTGAACTGCCATAAAAATAAAAAAACGGCCGTGTGCCGCCACTGTGAGATTATAGACAATTAATTATTATAGGTCAAATAAAGTGTAGATGTCTATAGTAAATAGAGATAGCAAATCAGTTAATCGAAAATCCAAATGGCATTCGGCTTTTAACTGAGCTGTCGCCTGCTGTAGGCCATGGCATGAAATGTGCACCATCAGCAATAGTATAAACTTCCCCATTTGGACCCCGAATACAAACCGTCAAATTCAAACCCTTATCCCCATCATAAATCTCTACTACACCTTCACTACTTTGACCGTTTATAACTGGCTCACCAGCCTCAATTCTTAACATATTTAATTTTTGCAAATTGGTCCAAGTAAAGTATGATTGTCATCACTCGGTTTTAATTTTAAAGATGATTGAATTCTACCATCATCTCCAAGAGATAGTGTTGCTGTATAGTCAGGAACATCATCACCACGATAAATTTCAATTTGTATAGCTGGATATGTATCTAAATATACATCAAATATTGATTGAAACTTCCCTGGATTTGTGACAAACGCGTTTTGTACAATTGCCATCCAGAAATCAGAACGCTCCTGGCTATCAGGTAAACGTATAGCAAATCTAGGTATCGTAGCGCCTGCAATACCAAATCCATGACGCACATCTCCTGTAGCATCAATTCGGGGATCATCATTGGAGGGCTCAACTTGTCCAACAAAATTTCCAACCATAGATAAATTAGGAGAATTACCATCCATTGGTTGCTTATCTAAAGTTTGAGCCAGTATTTCAATAACTTTTCTTGTTTGCGCTTGAAATAGGCGCATTTCAGCATAGCTTGTGATACGGCCTACCCATAGATATGGACCAAACATTTCTGATTGGCCACGTAAATTTTCAATAAGCGTAAACTCTATAAATACATCCAAATTGTTTTTATCTCCGTACGCAGCTTCAAGATCTTCAATCGTCCAGTAGTCTGTTTTAAGTGCTATTTGTCTACCAGACGATGGATCCCCTATGTGAATTGTTTGTGGTTGTTTTGCTTGTTGCCTTGATTTTATGATATCACGTGCCACTTGTGTCCTGGCAAATCCTTTTATAACTTCTTTTGTAACTTGAATACGACCATATTGAGTGTCTGATGTCCAAGATACTTGCGCTTGAAATTCAGTAGCAGTACCACGCTCATCTGTAACTCTCACTGGTACCATCACCTGATATACTTGCTGCAACGTACCATCAACATCGCATTGCATAATGGTCAGAGGATCCGGAATTTCTTCATCACTGGCTACTTCTATAGTTACACCAGGCACTGATAATTCTGGAATGTTTATATTTGCTTCTGGTGCTTGTGCCGTCGCCTCATCAGGCACATCTGTAGCTTCTGGAAATCCTACTTGTATTTTTATAACAGGAGCAGCAAGAGTCGCAAGGTCTTTCTCATCCGGACTTTGTGTCTCAACTAGTTGCCCAATTCTTTCTGTCGCTTGAGGTTGAGCTTCCCCAGAGGCATTATCTACAATAGCAGGCGCATTTGGTGCAGGAGCCAACAACACTGGCCCCACAGGAGCCTCACCACAGCCACTTACCACGGTTGCTACTGCAGTAGCTCCCAATAATAGCCTTGCCTTGGCTGAAAGAGCATTTTTTCGCGGAACAACAGTACCGAGTGCTGCAGTGGCAATTCCCGTCCCGTTGATTGGATCTTCTGATGGACTATTAGCACTATTTGCAATAGGCTTTTTTCTTCCATAACGAAGACGTACGATATCATTTAAAACAAGCTCTTGAACATCTCTAACATCTCTCTGCTTCCGCCTATTACCATCAGCCTTTGCATAATCATCATCTAACGCTTCCAATTCTGCTATTAATGCTTGATAATTAGCCAGTTTATGACCTTGTATATGACCATGTAATGCTTGTTGTCTCAATGCCTGATACTTATCTGCTGGTGTATCTATAGGAGGCAACACTTCTTGTGGTAACTCAAGTAAAGCATCATTAAAACCCCAGGCTTCAGACAAAGCTAATAATTGCTCCTCAGACCTAGGCGCATCTAATATTGGAACAACAGGTAATACATGATCTGGTAACGATTGTACTTGATTATTCGCAGGTGGTTGTTCTTGAACTGCCATAAAAATAAAAAAACGGCCGTGTGCCGTGATGTGTATATTATAGCAGTTTATCTCTATAGGTCAATACACTCGCTTCTTGACACACGTTGTTAAAACATATATATTGTATTTAGTGCAATTATTCTTCAGATATTCTTCAGTAGAACTTATTATTGTCCAAATTCCATTATTTCTTTTCGTTACGAACTTATGGCCCTAGCTACGACGAGACGCGTGAAGAGTTGACGCCTGCGTACAGCAATTCTTCTGTGTTTGGTACAGATAGGAGCTGAAAATATGCGCTCTCTTCACGCGAGAACTTATATTTTTATATATTTCAACAATCTTGCCCCAGTTGGCAAGAATACGGCGCCCCTACAGGTGCCGAACTGATAGACCGCAAGTTTAAATAAGTATTGTGTGGCGGCCCACAGTCTATGATCTGAATACCTTTTTAGCTCATAGAGAGGAAAGGAGTCCATCATGCTTCCCGTATCTTTTGTCGTTCGTACTACCCACCTCACCCAAGAACAAATCACTGAGCTTCGAGAAAAAATCACCCAAAAGATTGCCCGCATCTCTCATAGATTTGCCCATATGGCACACCAGCCACACATCACGATTCAAATCACCTCACGGGGTGCACACATGTACGAGCTTGTGGTACGAACAAATATAGGCGGAAAACAAATAGAGGAAAAAAGTATCAGTGGCAATGTCTTTACCGCATTTGAACTCACCTATGATAGCTTTCGCGAAAACCTCTATCAGCAGGCAGCCAGACTCACGCGCTCAGGGAAGAAGGCTTGGGCCAGGACGAGAGGCTGAGAGAGCTTAGGGTTTAGGGTTTAGAGCTTAGTAGAAGCTTAGAGGCTTAGTTATTTAGAAGCTAAGTATTTTTGTTGGTCGTTTGTCGTTTGAAGATTGAAAAAAGCACATACTGAGTTTCGGACTTCAAGCCTTGAGAGTGTTGTGTCTCCAGGAAAATTGTAAATAATTTCCTTCACATCGGAGGTAGAGTAGCCTGGGGCACGTCGAGAAATTTTACAAAAACACAAACTACTTTGCACTTCTCACTTGATCAGCAGCCACAAATATGACACAGCGTTTGGCATATCTCGTGTCAACAGCGTGGCTACAATCCATACAACATTGGGGTGGCCAATTAGAATCAGATATCAAAACCCGCGGATCACTCTTTTTAGTTACAAAACCGTCTGCATACTGCAGACATTTTAACTGATCAATAATATCGATAACTCGTCTACGATTGTGAAATTCACCCCCTAATCTGGGCAAAAACAAATCCAAATCTAACGCATCATTAACATTCCAACCAGATGTTTCACATTGGATAGCCCAACCAAATTGTCCTTCAAAGCGTCGCAAACGTATTTTTTCCATCCAACCATTTTACCAAAGCGCAAATTATTCTCCCAATGATAGATAAAATTATAATAATACTGGCCAACCACCAGCAGGGGCAGATACCACCACAACATCACCTGGCCAGGCTACATTCCTACCTGCAAGTTTTGCAACAAGTGGCCTGGCAGGCTCCTGAGGGTCCACAGTTTTCCCTAACTTTTTTTGCGTACCAGCATACAACAGATACCCAAACTCCACAGCTTTTGGAATACGCCCAGATATACGAGCTGTTTGTGCCATCAAATCAGCTGAAACTCCCAACATCTTTCGAGAAAATCTCTCATGCTCATCTGAGGTCATCTGCGCAAATACTCCTTCTGGCTGTAAAGGAGCAGGCCATAGATATGGTTCACGTACCCTATCTTTTTGACGCATATTTAATCCTGCCATCAAAAGTGGAGGTCTATACCCACATTGAGTACCGACAAATAATTCTTTCAAAAATTGCCCAAAATCTGCCCTTCGCACAGTATCTCCATGCACCATATATGCAGTTTCGTTATCAATAATGATATTATGTCTATTGGCAATATCACGAGCTATAACAGGGTTCCATCGTGTTTGGCGTTTTATATCTTCATAAAACGCTCGAAGTGCATCACGTTTTGCATGCATGCCCTCTGGAACCACTAAGCCAGCTTCATTACTGAGTGGAACTAAATCATGTGACTCTTGACTTGTACCATGAGTTTCGCTTGTAATTGGAGCAAATATGGGTACACTTTCACCAATAATATGAGACTTCGTAGCATCATGACCCACAACTACAGCACTTACATTAACACCCTGCTCAGCCAATCGTTTTTCAAGTGCTTTTATCGTGCCGCCTGACAAAACATTTTCATCTGTAACTACAACTTTTCCATGAATTTGTTGTGCTCTATCAGCAACCATCTTTTCCACGCCAAATCCACCCTGTCGTAAGAGTGTTACCGTGCGATCTGCTTCATTTCCACCGATCCGCACTCGACTTATGGATACAGGAAACACATTTTCATCGCGAGGCAAACCCGTATCTGGATCTACTAGCGAAGGATAAAACTCACCACCTGCTACATAAAAAACTGTTCTGTCCGATGGTGATAAATACTCTGCAGCATGCCTAAGAGCCATATCTCCAGTAATCAAATCGCTAGATATACCAACATCCCAGAGAGCCATACACATCTGTGCATGTACATCATCTGTAAGATCCCTAACTACAGCAGGGTCACCATTTGGCAGTAACGCTGAAATAGCATGTCTGGAAGTATCAAGCAAAGCTAATCTTTCACGCATAAATTTATTATGTTATATATGCAACAAACACACTTGACCACTCTCCCACCATCTTTCTGACACGTACCTGACAATACTTGTCACGTTTGGATGCTCCGCAGTACAATACACTTATGGACACCGTACCCGAAGCGCACTATCCTGTGACATTTCGAGAAAGCGATACGCGCACCCTAGGCGACCTCATCAGCCACCACACGTCAGCCGTGCTTATCGGCATGAAACGAGTTGGTATCAACAATTTCCTCAGATTTTTTCTCACCCACCCCACCACCAGACGCGAATATGTCACGGCGGGTGGCAACGTCATGTACATCCATGTAGACCTAAACGATCTGGTGGAACGAGAAATATACCCTTTTTGGATTCTCGTCCTCAAACGCATCTCCGATATGATAGATCAAAGCCCACTCTCACAAGAAATCAAAACCAAAACCAAACATCTCTTCACAGAGGCTATACAACTCAAGGATCTTTTTGTCACAGTAGATAGCGTACAAAAAATACTCACCCTCCTTTCTCATGAGGGAATCTCCCCTGTCATGGTTCTCATCAGGTTTGACCGTCTGACTGCAGCAATCACCCCAGAGTTCTTTCACAATCTCCAAGGGCTCAAGGACGCGACAGGACAAAAACTCACGTATATATTTACGAGTTACCGTCCGCTCTATGAGCTGGTCCCAAAAGTATTTACCAAAGCCTCGCTCTCGGTATTTTCCCAAGACCTGTATCTCCTACCCGCAGGTCATACAGATAGTCAAGCAATACTGAACTCTTTTTGTACTCGGTACAAAATAACTCTCTCTCCAACCATCACACAAGAACTACTCCGCCTGTCTGCAGGCCATGTGCAGTATATGCAGTTGGCACTTCTCAAAATCAAAGAAAAGTCTACACGAGAGCCTGAAAAACTTGAGGAGGCGCTGATAAATGACGACCAGATCATCCTACAGTCTGAAGAACTGTACGAAAATCTAAATCCCTCAGAGCAAGAGGTTCTCTCTCGTATCGCGCGTAAGCTCCCGATAGCCCAAAGTGAAAAGGAAACCACCCAGTATCTATGGAAGGCAGGGATAATTACAAAAAACGATACAGTTTTTTCACCTCTTTTTGCGCATTTTGTACTGCAACAAGCAGCACGAGCACCCATCAAAAACCATGGAGAAGAATTTACCAAAAAGGAATTAGCGCTCATTACCTGTCTGCGTGCAAATATACATCAAGTTGTTGAACGCGATGATATCGTGGTAGCCGTCTGGCCAGAAGTAGCAGATCTCTCAGTATCTGACTGGGCGATAGATAGACTCGTCTCACGAGTCAGAACCAAACTCAGACTGCAAAAGTCACCGGAAAAGATTGTGACCGTTGTCACCCGTGGGTATAAATTGGTGAATAAGTAAGCACGTTTTTAAATTGTTAAATTATTAAAGTGTTTTATTACTATATTGCTCTATTGTTCGATTGTTCCATTGTTATTATGAACATAGAATATCCACTAGATTATGAAGTCAATTAGTAAAACATCAAATAATCGATACTTTTGACACTTTTGACGCATGACGCATGACGCATGACGCATGACGCATGCTGCTTGATTCTTGATGCTTGTGCTACCTGGTCTCTGATCTCTAGTTACCTTTGTTCTCTTGACGTTCTTAGTTTTAAGTCCTTGGTTCCCGGTTGCTTGATCTTGGCCTTCGATCGAGTCTGACTCGACTCGGGCAATAATCCCCTCCTGGTCCCTGGTCTCCGGTCGCTGGTTACCCCTGCAACTCTAGACATTCTTGGTTCTTGGTCCCCCAACTGCTTGACCAACTCTCGAGCCCCCGGCCTTCACTCAGGTTTCGGCAGGTAGGCGAAACTCGCTGTACTTCCATTCTTAAAATCTTTCATCGTATCTCCTATCTTGTATCTCTTATCACTTATCTCGATATTTTTACTTCTAAGCTTCTAAATAACTAAGCTACTAAGCATCTCACCTAGATTGCCACGTCGCCTTTACAAATCCGATATTGCTCCTCGCAATGACAACACACAATTCTCTATTCTCTATTCTCTATTCTCTATTCTCTATTCTTAAATCATATCTCTTATATCTTATCTCGTTTGCCTACCCGACGTTCTTGGTTCTCGGTTCTCAGTTCCCCGTTCCCCCTCCTGCCCCTTGCATCTAGCCTCACCCGTGGTATATTAGACTCACTATGCCTCAGACTCCAGCTCAAAAAGCCGCAAATGAAAAAAGGAGAGCCTATGCTCTGTCTCAAAAACGTGGTCCCCGTGGTAGGTTTCTCACCGGTGCTGAGCTAGCACAGGCACAAGCAGCTGCAAATACCAATGCAAATTCACCAAGCACAACACCTACAAACACCTCCGATCCACTAGATATCCCAAATCTCACACAGATGTCGCAAAACAGTAGTGATTCTGACGTGACAACAATTACAGATCTCCCCGAAATTCCAAACCTTACCATGCCCGCAGAACCAACACTTGGACACGTTCCACACCACAATATAGTAATCACAGATTTACCAGGCTCTTCAAAGACTCACAAAGATATCGAAGCTAAAGAGGAACAAATCCCCGATCCAGTCTATGCCATAGAAATGCCAGATGAAAAACCCAACCAAACTACACAAGAGGAACCAGCGTTAGCACCCGAGCCAAAAGAATCTGTTGAAACAAAACCACAACACGAAATGCCCACCCATACGATCCAACACGAATATCATCCAAAAGAAGTATTACCCACAGATGATGAGAGAAAAACAGAAGAACATGTGATCCTTCCCCACCCCGAAGCGGGCAAAAAGCCAGGATTTTTTGGGAAACTAAAATCTTTGTTTTCCTAAAGAGGCTTTACGCAGCAATCTATTTCTGCATTTCTCGTAGCAATCTTTTCAAAGCTATTTCAGTTCGCACGTCTATAAATTCTCCATCTATTTGTCCATCACCATTTAACCAAACTTTTTGCCCATCTCTTTTCACACCTCGGGAGTGGTATAGCCTCGCCACATCGGGAATATATTGGTTTTTCCTCCACATCGGAGGTGGACTACGTTCGCCACATCGGGAGATATCCAAAATTTCAATGCCGAATCTCTTCATAGAATGCCACTTCACCTACACAATTCAAATCTGTTTTTTGAGAGTGACACCGCGATATTGTAAAATTCTGTATTCTCTACTTCCCGAACCTCGAGGCCCGAAACTCGCTGTGCTAGCATTCTTAAATCCTAAATCTTAAAATCATATCTCGCATCTCATTTTCGCTTGTCCCCGACGTTCTTGGTTCTTGGTTCTTGGTACTCGGCTCACTGTTATTTTGTCCTAGACGTTCTTAGTTCTTATTTCTTAGCTCATCGTTCCCCGTAGCCCCTGCTACCCTCTTGCACTCCCTCTCACGTTTGATAGACTAAAGATGTCCTATGCCACTGCCCAAAAAAATCAAAATCCTCAAGCGTCCTCAGACTGCAGCTCAAAAAGCTGCAAACGAAGCCCGCAGGCGCTATGCCCTTTCACAAAAGCGTGGTGCACACGGAAAATTTGAAACTATTATCCCCACAGCCAAAGATAAAGCAGAGATAGACGCACTCACCAGTCACAAAGCTCCCCCAATGAAGATTAAAAATATACTCCTTGAGGAAACTGCTCCGGCGCCAGGTGAGGAACTTTCAGTGCTGCAGCATCCAGTTGTAAATGAATCGACAAAAAAGCCACTGTTTACACCCAAAAAGAGTCGCCGAGATGATCCTAACGCCAGCTTTCACCTTCCCACTCTCTCAGCCGAAGCGCAGACTTTTTGGAATAAACTAAAAGATATTGCTCATCCAAATCACTATCTGACAAACAAACAAGTTGCGGTTATTTCCATTACGAGCGCCACGGTTCTTCTCGCTGTAGGCGGCTACATAGTAGGCAAATCCACACCTCCGGTGATAGTGACCAACTCCGTCGTCATTACCCCCACACCTGTGCCACCACCACTCATAAACAATACCGAGCGAACATTTTCAGGCACCCTCAGGCGCACGAACCTTCGCTATGTCCTCATAAGCACCAATGAAACAATTACATTAGAGGCAAATAATATAAATCTCGCAAAGTATGTTGGCAAAAGACTCCTGGCACGCGGCATTTATGAGTCTAGCTCTGCCACTCTCACAGTGCTTGATCCCACTGAGCTTGAAATCCTGCCTGATATCATCAAAAATATTCCCACAAACACCCCAGAACCGACAGCCAAACCCACTTCGACCCGTAACCCATTTGCCACCCCCACTCCAAAGCCCGCCACTGAACCATACATGTAACAGGCAGCATAAATCCAAAATAATAAATAAATAATCCAAAAAATACCGGGTTGAAAGGTAATAACCAGGGATTTCGTAATACATCACGCGTCAAGCTTCAGGCGTCAGGCTAAATGGTAATGATATATAATTGGAATCATTTAAATATCAGATGAAGAAACAGGAAAAAATTATTGCCTGAGGGAATCGAAGGCTTAAAAAGTAACTTGGAACAAAGAACGAAGAACTAAGAACGTTAAATGCATAAAGCAAATTATTGCCTGAGGGAATCGAAGGCTAAAAAAGTAACTTGGAACAAAGAACGAAGAACTAAGAACGTAAATCAAAAGCCTGAAACTCGATACACGATTTTGAAATCTTCACATATCCTTCGACTGCGCCCCGTCAGACGGGGCTCCGCTCAGGAAATACGCACCTCCGTGCTTGAGTCCCAAAGCTCGAAACTCAAACTCATTGCCTAAGCTACAAAGCTTCTTACTAAGCTCTATACTCTATACTCT